>CAYUPN010000064.1:0-22471 GCA_964446605.1 uncultured Bifidobacteriaceae bacterium
TCACCTTCTCCCAGCGGACGACGTTCGCCCACTGGTTGATGAGCACCGGCAGATCGCGCCAGGACTGGATCCAGCGCGAGTACATCGTCCCGAAAATCGCCTCGGACGTCGGCCGGACGACCAGCTTCTCCTCGAGCTCCTCGGCGCCACCCTTCGTGACCCACGCGACCTGCGGCGCGAACCCCTCGACGTGCTCCGCCTCGCGCATGATGAGGCTTTCCGGGATGAAGAGCGGGAAGTACGCGTTGACGTGCCCCGTCGCCTTGAAGCGGCGATCCAGGTCCTGCTGAATCAGCTCCCAGATCGCGTAGCCGTACGGCCGGATCGCCATGCAGCCCTTGACCGGCGTGTAGTCGGCCAGCTCCGCGCGCCGGACGACGTCCAGGTACCACCGGGAAAAGTCCTCCGACTGCGGGGTGATTTCGGTAACGAGCGCGTCTTCTGGTCTGGCCATTCGTGTCTGTTCCCGTGCCGACGGAGTCCGCCGGCCTCCGAAGTTCCGGGGGATCAATGCCCCCGGACGCCGGGCCCTCGGTCTACGGGCCCGTGCGCCTCACGTCGGCGACGTGAATCTTCCAGTGTATATCGTCGCGGTCCGGGACGTCCGCGCGCCGGTGCCCGCCCCGGCTCTCGGTGCGCCGCAAGGCCGCACGTGCGATGAGCCAGCCGACACGGGCGATGCTGGCGCGCCGCCAGGCGGCGGGGCTGTCCTCCGCGGCGGCGGCCTCCTCGGCCCGTTCCGCGGTGGGCCCCAGGGTGGCGACGAGACGCGCGAGCCCCTTGCCATCGCGGACGAGCCCGGCGTCCTGCCACATCGCGGACGGAACGCCGTCCGGGTCGATCGGATCGGCCGGCGGCGGGTCGCCGGCCCCGCTCCCGTCGAGCGCCTCGGGCAAAGCCCCCGGATGGTCGGGCGCGGCCGCCATCGCGGCCGCCGCTCGCGCGCCGAAGACCAGCCCCTCGAGCAGCGAGTTGCTGGCCAGCCGGTTGGCGCCGTGCACGCGCGTGCAGGCGACCTCGCCCGCCGCGAAGAGCCCCGGGATGGACGTACGGCCGTCGAGGTCCGTGTCGACGCCGCCGCACAGGTAGTGGGCCGCGGGGCTGACCGGCACACGGTCGCGCGCGATGTCCACGCCCGCGCGCTGGCAGGCCTCGGCGATGCCGGGGAACCGTGCGCGCGTCCGCCCGGGATCGAGGTGCTGCAGCGACAGGTACACGGGGCCGCCGGTCCGGGCCGACTCGCGGACCATGGCGATCGCGACGACATCACGGGGCGCGAGATCGCCACGCGGGTCGTACCGGGTCATGAACGCCTCGCCATCCGCGTTGATCAGCCGCGCGCCTTCGCCGCGAACGGCTTCGGAGATGAGGAAGCGCGCCGCGCCCGGCACCTGCAGCACGGTCGGATGGAACTGGACGAACTCGAGGTCGCTGACGCGCGCGCCGGCACGCCACGCCATTGCAACGCCGTCGCCGGTGGCGACGCCCGGGTTCGTCGTCTCGCGGTAGACCTGCCCGGCGCCGCCGGTGGCCAGCAGCACGGCGCGCGCGGCGATGTGGAGGCGCTCGCCGCCGGCGAGCCGCACGTCGACGCCGGCGCAGCACCCGTCCTCGATGCGCAGTCCGGTCGTCAGCGCGTGATCGAGCACCTCGAGCTCCGGGCAGCCTGCGACCTGCCGGAACAGCGTGCGCCCGATCTCCCGGCCGGTCGCGTCGCGCGCGTGCAGGACGCGGCGCACGCTGTGCGCCCCCTCACGCGCGAGCGCGGGGCGGCCGTCGGCGTCGACATCGAACGCGGCGCCCCAGGCGAGGAGCTCGCGCACGTAGCGCGGGCCTTCCCCGACGAGCACCTCCACGGCGCGCGGATCGCACAAGCCGGCGCCGGCCTCGAGCGTGTCGTCCCGATGCAGCTCCGGCGAGTCGTCTGGGCCGAGGGCGGCGGCGATGCCCCCCTGCGCATATCCGGTGTTGCTCTCGGCGCCGTCCGACTTCGTCACGAGCAGCACCGTGCCGTGGCGGACGAGCTCGATGGCGGCGCGCAAACCGGCGATTCCGCTGCCGATGACGACGAAATCCGCGCGACGCTGCACCGGGTGTTATCCTACCATTCGCTTCCGTTCGCGCCCGGCTGCTCCCCTGCTCGCCGAGCCGGAACGCGCCGCACGCGGAACGCCGCCCATCACATGTCCATTGCCGAACGCGTGCTCGTTCACACGCCGCCGCAGCCCTATCCCGTTGTCATTGGTCCCGGGCTCGCCTCCACGCTGGCGGGTCTGCTCGACGACGTCGGATTCAGCCGCCGGCGCTTCATCGTCTCGAGCCCGGCGGTCTGGCGGCTGCACGGCGAGGCAATCGCGCGCGGCCTGCCGGATGCGCCGGTCATCCTGATCCCGGACGGCGAACGTCACAAGCACCTGCAGACGGTCGGACGGGTGTACGACGCGCTGGTGAAAGAGCACGCCGATCGCGGCGCCGGCCTCATCGCGGTCGGCGGCGGGGTCATCGGCGACACCGCAGGATTCGCCGCTGCGACCTACCTGCGCGGCATCGCCGTCGCGCACGTGCCGACGACGCTGCTGGCGCAGGTGGACAGCGCCATCGGCGGCAAGGTCGGCGTGAACCACCCGCTCGGCAAGAACCTGATCGGCGCCTTCCTGCAGCCGCGGCTGGTCGCCGCCGACCCGCTGGTGCTGGCGACGCTGCCGCGGCGGGAGTTCCGGGCCGGCCTGTACGAGGTCGTGAAGTACGGCATGACGTCGAGCCGGGATCTGTTCGAGCGTGTCGGCCGCGACGTCAGGGCGCTCTTCCGCCGCCAGCCCGAGGCGCTCGTGCCCGTCATCACCGAGAGCAGCCGGATCAAGGCGGACGTCGTCTCGCGCGACGAGCGCGAGAGCGGGCCGCGCCGGGTGCTGAACTTCGGGCACACCGCCGGCCACGCCATCGAGGCGATCACGCGGTACAAGCGGTTTCGCCACGGCGAGGCGATCGGCTACGGCATGCTGGTGGCGGCCGAGGTCGGGGTTGCACGCGGGGTGCTCCCCCCGGAATCGCGCGACGCGCTGGCGGATCTCATCCGGCGCCTCGGTCCGCTGCCGCCGGTTGCGGATCTCGGCATCGGAGACATGCTGGAGGCCATGCGGCGGGACAAGAAGGTCGTCGACGGCCGGCTGCACTACGTGCTCGCCACCGGCATCGGCGCGCACGCGATTGTGGACGATGTGACGGAGCCGGAACTGGCAGAGGCGCTGGCGCGGGTGGGCTTCAGGGGGTGACTCTTCCGGGCTCTTTCTGACCAGCGTCTGCTGCCTACTGCATTCCAAGCTCCTTCATCTTCTGCAGCAGCGTCTTGTAGCTGATCTGCAGCCGGTCGGCGGCGTTCGGCTTGTTGCCGTGTGCCTCCTCGAGCGCCGCTTCGATCTTGCGGCGCTCGACCCCCAGCAGAATGCGCCGGGTGGCTTCGGCCAGCGTCCCGGACAGATCGAGACCCTCCCAGGGATCCGGCACCGCCGGATGGATCTCCTCACGGAATGACAGATTGAGGTGGCGCGGGAGGATGGCGTCGCCGTCGGTGAGGATGACGGCCCGCTCGATGCAGTTCTGGAGCTCGCGCACGTTGCCGGGCCACCGGTAGCGCCGGAGCTCCTCGAGCGCGGCGTCCGAGATCGTCAGGCGCTTCTTCAGATCGCGGCAGAAGCGGTCGACGAAGTGGCGGGCGAGCGTTTCGACGTCCGCGCCGCGCTCGCGCAGCGGCGGGATCTCGATCGGAAAGACGGAGAGCCGGAAGTACAGGTCCTCGCGGAAGCGCCGCGCGGCGACGGCGGCCTTCAGATCGCGGTTCGTCGCCGCGACCACCCGGACGTCCATCTGCAGCGACTGCGTCCCGCCAACCCGCTCGAAGCGCTTCTCCTCGATCGCGCGCAGGATCTTCGCCTGCAGGCCCGGCGGGAGATCGCCGATTTCGTCGAGGAAGAGCGTTCCGCGGTGGGCGAGCTCGAAGCGGCCCGGCTTGCGGGCCGTCGCGCCGGTGAAGGCCCCCTTCTCGTGGCCGAACAGCTCGGTCTCGAGCAGCGTCTCGGGAATGGCGGCGCAGTTGATGGCGACGAACGGCCCTTCGGCGCGCCCGCTGAGCGCGTGCAGCGTGCGTGCGAAGAGCTCCTTGCCCGTGCCGCTCTCGCCGAGCAGCAGGACGGTCGTGTCGGTGTCGGCGGCGCGTGCGAGCGCATCCGAGACCCGTTTCAGACCGACGTCGTTGCCGATGATCGCCGGCGCGCCACGCCGCGCGGCCAGTTCCTCCCGCATCAGCCGGTTTTCCGCCGACATCCGGCGCTGGGCGAGGGCCCGGGCGACGAGGAGCTGGAGATAATCGGGATCGACCGGCTTGGCGAGGAAGTCGAGCGCTCCCTCCTTCATCGCCTGGACCGCGTCCTGGATGCCGCCGTACGCGGTCATCACGATCACGGGCAGATCGGGGTCGAGGTCCTTGGCGGCGCGGAGGACGCCGAAGCCGTCGCCGTTGGCCAGGCGCAGGTCCGAGAGCACGAGGTCGGGGCGCCCGTCGCGCAACCGGGCGATCGCCTCGGCTTCTCCCGCCGCCTCGATGACCGCGTGTGCCTGGTCCTCGAGCGCCGCGCGCAGCATCGCGCGCAGCGAATCCTTGTCTTCGACGATCAGGACGGGAGCCGGGAGCATGCCGGCACCTGTCCGGGACGTGCGAACAGCCTGGGTCACGATTGAGATACGGTGGGCCGGAGACCGGCCCGGTTGAATGGACGCGCCCGTGGCGCGTGCGAACCTCGCGGAGACCGGATCATCGCAGCCAGCCGGGTGGCACGCCGGCGCGCCGCGCCTCCTCCTCGAGATCGGCGATGGCCTTCGTCCGCTGCTCGACCTCTTGCTTCACCCGCTCCTGCTCCGCCATCGCCTTCCGGCGCTCCAGTTCCACGACCGCCCGCTGCGCCGGATCGTCCTTCGCGGTGAACTCGGCCCAGAGCGCGTTGATGCGGCTCTGGAGCGCCTCGTGGTACATCTGACTGCGCTCGAGCGCCGTCTTCGCGTCGCTCATCTTCTGCCGCCATTCCCGTTCCTGGGCCTCGGGATCCGCCTCTTCCTGCTCCTGTTCCTCCGGAGCCGCGGGCTGGCCGGGCGCCGCCTCCGGCGAGGCCGGCACGGCCGCGTCCTGCCCGGGGGACGCAGGAGACGGCGACGGGGCCTCCCACCGGTCCACGGGACGGAGATCCTTGTTCGTGATGACGCGCGAGGGCTTCCGGATCGCCGCGCGCCGGGCCTCCTCGCGCCGGGCGATCTCCGCCAGCGGCTGAGCCGCCGCCGGCATGCCCGCCGCGACGACAAGCGCAATCACGAGAAAAAGACGACACATACCCATCGCGCTCGGTCTCTCGACTGTGTTTCGGACTGTACGGGGCGGACCTTCAGGTCCCGCGATCGGACCTGCGAATCCTGCCCCGCCTCATCGAGGAGCGCTGCCGGTCAGGCGCGCGATCCGCGCCTGGATGGCGGGCGCGTCCGGCGATTCCGGAATCTGCTCGAGATAGCGCCGGTACGCGGCGGCGGCGTCCTCCGTGCGTCCGAGCTTTTCGTACGACCCCGCCACCGTGAGCTGGAACGAGGGATCGTCGGGCTGCAGCGCGATCGCGCGCTCGAGCGTCTCGGCGGCCCGCGCATGATCGCCGGTCTGCTGCAGCGCGCGGCCCAGATTGTAGAGCGTCACGTAATCGTCGGGGAACAGCGTCGCCGCCTGCCCGTAATCGCCGACGGCGCCTGCCCAGTCGCCGGTGAGCCCCCGTGCCCGCGCGAGATTGAACCGGAACGCCCAGCGATCCGGTGCGCCCGCCACGGCTGCTTCGAGGTGCGGCAGCGCCTCGCCCGGGCGTCCGAGCCTGACCAGCACCTGTCCGAGGTTGTTCCGCGCGTCCGGGTCCGATGGATGCTCGCGAGCCGCTTCCTCGAACGCGCTGAACGCGACCGAAAGGTTCCCCTGCTGATAGGCAGCGGCGCCGGCGCGGGAGAAATCCTCGGCCGTGACTGGCTGGATGATTCGCTCTCCGGCTGCCGGCAGCGCCGGCGCCGCAGCCGCGGTGGCGGAGCTCGGGCCATTCGGCAGCTGGCCGGCATCGACGGCGACGGCTTCGGTGCCGTCGCGTCCCGGCAGCCCCAAAGCCAGCGCGACGACCAGGGCCGCGACGCCGGCGATTCCCCACACGAGCCGCGACGGCCGGCTGGCGGCGTCAGCCTCGGGATTCGCCCCGCGCTGGCATCGCGGGCACGGAAGGCCCGGCCGCGTCTTCGTGCCGCATCGCGGGCAGCCCCGCCCCTGGCGCGTCATCGCAGGTCCCGCCACGAGAGGATGCGGACCCCGACGTGGCCGACGCCGTTGTTGAAGTCCTCCGGGTCGCCGAACAGCTCGATGCCCTCGCCGGTCCCGAACGCCAGGTGCTGATCGACGATGAACGGCGCGGTGGCGCGGCCGGCGCCGGCGAGCGTGCGCAGTCTCGGCGTCTCGTTCACCGACACCTTGTTGTCACCCGTGGCGTCGTAGGCGGCGCTGCCGACGAACGTGAACGCCAGCAGGCTCGCGTCGGGCTTCAGGCACAGGTTCTGCGGCTTCATCAGCGTCGTCGTGAAGAAGACGATGTCGCCCGCCACGGCCGGGAACGCCGAGACGACCTCGTCGTCGCCGACGCCGTCCACCTTGTTCAGCGTGTGCGCGAACGTCTGCGTGCCCGTTGCGCCGGTGTCGAGGACGCCCACCAGCTGGAACGTCGTGTCGATGCCGATCGGCGGCAGCAGATCGCTGCCCGTGCCGAAGAAGAGGTACTGCTGCGTGCCGACCGCGACGGTCGCCATCGAGGCGAAGATCGGCTGGTCAGACCCGACGCTGGTCAGCTCCACCGGCGCACCGTCGAAGGCCGGCTTGCCGCCGTCGAGACGGACGTCGAATCTCCAGACCTTGCCGTCCAGGTCCCCCAGGTAGCTCTTCGTGATGAAGCGCGAATCCGAGGGGCCGGTCGCCACCGGGTCCGCCTGCAGCGCGTTCTTCTGCGACGAACACCCGTCGACCGTCAGCCGGCAGTCGTTGTCCGTCTCGGCGATGCCGTCGGACCCGACGTCGCTGCGGGCGTAGAGATCGCCGGTGCCGACGTCGAGCAGATACAGCGAGCGGCCGGCCGGAACCCCGTTGCGGTGCGTCTGCTGTTCCTGCGAGTACGGCAGGAAGCCGGACCCGACGATGACCGTGAACGGCCCGTCGGCGGTCTCGATCTGGCCGACGGCGGGATCCGACCACGTATGCCCGACCGAGAGCTCCTCGACGGTCGCCCCCTTGGCCGCGCTCACGTCCCCATACGGTGCGATCGTCCAGTCGAACGTCGAGTAGCGGGGGAACGCCCACAGGAGCGGCAGCCGGCTCTTCGAATCGAAGTACGAGAGCAGCGTGCCCACCGAGTCGCTGTCCGGGTCCACCGAGCTGGCCATGCCGTCCAGCGTCGCGTCGAACGCCTGGTAGAACGTCCCGCCGTCACCCTGACCGAAGATCACCACCGTCCGCCACTTGTCGTCGATCCTGACGTCGGCCACCTTCGTCGAGGAGTCCACGAAGTAGTCGAACTCGTCGATCGGCTGGCCGTCGCGCAGGGTCTGCAGCTTGGGCAGCAGGTTGAACGGGATGAACGCCCAGACCTCGACGCCCGTGCGCGCGTCGATCGCGTGGAACATGCCGTCGTTCGCGCCGACGAAGACGAGGCTTCGCCGGTCCTTGTTCGTATCCGCGTACCCGGGATACTCCTCGTCCGGCGGCGGATCGAGCGAGGGGGGATCCATGAACGCCGGCGTCGAGCTGACGACGGCGCCGAGCGGCTGGCGCCGTACGAACCGGATCAGCCCCTCGGCGTCCCAGGTGTTCAGGTAAGGACCGAGCTGGCCAGCGTTCGATTCGTCGAACGCCACGATTTCTCCGGTCGGCAGTGCGGTGAAGATGTTCCGGCAGGTCGCGGACGCATCGTCGCAGTGCTCGGCCGTCGGCGTGCGCGCCACCCAGAGCGCCGTGCCGTCGGCGACGAACTTGTAGCCGGCCGGCTTCGTGCTGTCCGGCTTCGGCTGGTAGACGCGGAACGCCCGGAGCCGTCCTTCGAAGTTCGGCAGCGCGAGCCCCGCGGTCACCATCACGTTGGCGCGCTGCGGAATCTCGGCCTTGCTGACCGGATGCTCGATGTAGTCGTACGGCAGCGTCGAGCCGTCGAGCGCTTTCGCGTTGCGCAGGTTCACCGTCCCCGTTACGGGGCTCGTGACCTGGAACTCGCTGTAGGGGCCGAACGGCAGCGAGGCCGTCGGTGGAGCGTTGAGGTCCTCGGGCTCCGCGAACGCGTGCTGGACCGCGCGGTTGATGCCGAGCACGGCCGTCGGAGCGACCTTGCCCGCCGCGGACGCCGCATCGATCTCGGCCTGCGTGACCTCGAAGAACTGGCCGCCGCTGGCCTCGGCGATGGCCTGGAGCTCCGGGATCGCCGAGGCCGGCGGCGCGATGGCGATCACGTACACCGGCACCCGCCGGCCCGACATCGTCTTGAACGTCGAAGCGATCTCCGCCGCGGTGGGACTGTGGCCGCCCGTGCCCTCGCCGCCCCCGGTGATGAGGACCGCCACGGTGTTGTAGCAGGACGTATCCGCCGAGATCAGACGCGCCGCTTCCGCCTTCACGTCGTCCAGCATGTGCGCCAGCGCCGCATCGTCCACGTTCAGCGCGTCGCTGCCGGCCGGCAGCAGGCTGGAGGACGACAGCGGGGCCGACACCGTGTCGAGTACCGCCTTGTTCGCGTCCGCGGCGTCGGGACGCACGAGCGGCGCCGTGATCGCCTCGTTCGCGCGGTTGTTGCCGTTGACAACGCCGCGGCGCAGCGTCCAGAAGGTCGGCCCGATGCCGTCGGTCGGGAAGGCCTGGGCCGCATTGCTGTTGAACACCGGGCTGTCAAACGGATCGGCGAGGCGCGGATCGCTCTGGCGCGTCCTGATCAGGCCGAAGCGGGTGGTCCGCGAGTTCTCCTGCACGGCCTGCTGAATCGCCGCTCTGGCGACGCCAATCCGGCTCGACAGATAGAACTGCTCCCATGCGGCGCCCTGCTTGTCGCCGACGCTGCCGATGTGTCCCGTGTTGAACTTCTGCGGGCCGGTCGCGGACCAGGCGAGCGAGTAGTACTTGCGCCGGTACGCGGCAGCCGTGTTCGTGCCGTTCACCCCGAGGATGATGTCGTAGGCGGCACCGGGCCTGTAATCGGCCGGATCGTAATAGTGACCGTGCCCGTCGTACTGCATCCGGGGCGCCGTATCCACGGCGAGCAGCACGTTCGCCCGGTACTGGTTCGTGGCCAGCGCCGGGATGGACCGCTTCAGGAACAGCAGCGGATCGAGCTGCGCGAAGGCCGTCTCGGGCACTCCGAGCAGGGCCAGCAGCAGCAGCCCGAAGCCGGCGCGTCGGGCGCGCGAAACCGTACGTGTCGTCGAGGTGCGCGTGGTCGTCATGACGTCTGCCCTACGGGGTACCGAACCCGCCTCCCAGCGTCATCGTCGAGCGCGTGAGCGCGGTGCCCGGCGTCTGGACCGCGGCCTTGCGGGCACGCCGGTTCTGTTCGTCCTGCCCGCGCTGGCCCGTGTAGCCGCGCTCCATCTCGGTGCTGTCCGTCCGCGCAATCGTCGCCTCGACGATGCGATGGGCGCCGGCCGGACCGAAGGCCTCGGCGCGGAGGGCGAGGACGCCCCGTCCATAGTTGGTGTCCGCCACGCCGTCCGTCAGCGGATCGCCGTCGTTCTCTGACGGGTCGTCCGCGATCCACACGGCGACGTAGTACGGCGAGTTGAGCGTGGCCGTCGGGATCAGGTCGTTCACCGGGCCCCAGGCGAAGAGGCGGAACCGCGGGTTGTTGGCGCCCCACGGCCGCTCGCGCGTGACGGCGTTCATGTCGGCATCCGAGCAGGTGCTCGTCTTGCCGCAGTTGATCATGTTCGTGGCCCGGGTGAGGTCGATCGTGCGACCGTCCGGCAGCGTCGGTGTGACCGTGGAGTCGATGAACCCCGAGGTCACCCCGGCGCGCACGCCGTCGGGCGAGCCCAGGATCTGGTTCCAGTCGGGGATCGTCAGCACGTCCTGCATCACGCGCTCGACGCCGGCGTCGGCGACGTACGCCCCCTCGACGCTGTCGCGATAGTTGGCGCCGATGAGCATCTCGGTCTGCGAGTTCAGCATGAGCGCCATGCCGAGCGCGGTCATCAGGAGCATCGCGAGCAGCGAGATGATCAATGCGATCCCGCGCTCGTCCCGGCGTGTGTGGCGCGCCCTCTCCGGACGCGGGTACGGCGGAAGCTGGCGTGTGCGCATGGCCGGCCTCAGCGTCCCAGGTTCATGTTGCGCGGCGTCACGTCGAACCGGATCTCCTGGTCCGGAAGGAAGCGTTCGCCGCCGGTGGATCGCCCGCCGTGCCGGAAGAGCGGGCCGGCCGGGCCGCGCAGGAGGTCGTTGGCCGCCTGCACGCGCAATGTCACCCGTGCCTGCCGCACACGCAGCAGGTCGGCGTCGTACCGGTTGGGCATCGCCGCCCCCTTGCTGTTCACCGCGGACGGGCACCAGGGACCGTCGGTGAGCTGCGCGCGTGTCAGCGGCACCAGGCCGCCGGTCGCCGGCCCGAGGGTCGCCATCTCGGGGCGCGCCACCTGCAGGCCGGTGCCGGGATCGACGTAGAAGATGCAGTTCTCTCCCGCCGCCCAGGGATCGGCGACGTTGTCGACGCCGAGCGCCGGGGGCTTCGGCCCGTAGGTCGTCCAGGGCCCTCTCGGCTCGGTGACCGGCCTCACGATCTGCGGCGGCAGCGGGTCGCCGAAGAACTCCACGCGGAAATCGACGACGTTGTCGACCAGCGGCAGATCGGACTTGAAGCCGTCGAAGTGGCGGAGCTGGTACACGCCTGCCGCGGGGTCCTCGTGCAGGTAGTAGGTGTGCGACTCGATCTGCGTGATCCAGGCCCCCTTCTGGTACGTCGTCGTGAACTTGTCGTCGCGGTGCTGGAGGTGCAGCGCCGCGTCCTGCACGTTCGTGATCGTGAAGATGTCGTACGCGCCGCTCGGGTCGAAGATGAGCACGCGCATCCCGAGCTCGAACCCGCACAGGTTGTTGCCGAGCGGGCAGCCGCCGAGCGTGGTCTCCACCTTCAGCTCGGCCGAGACGTTCGGCATGTCGTCCCGGATCGTCGTCTGCGCGGTCGTCGTCGGGACGTACATGATGGTGACCGCGGACGCGCAGGTATCGGGACAGAGGGGATTCGCGCGGAACGTGCCGGGCGGGTCGGGGTTGATGGTGCCGACGCGGTGCGGCAGGATCGGCGCGAAGTAGCTGTCGAGCGTGCCGGCCATCATGCCCGAGTACGTGCCGGCCCCGGCCATGACCAGGTCCTTCTGCACGGCGTCGGCCGCGACGCGCAGCCGCTGCTGCATGTCGGCGACCTCGGGCTGAGCCTGGAAGGTGCCGTACGACGGATTGAGCAGCGAGAAGACCGTGCCGGTCACGACGACGATCAGCGCGGTCGACACGAGCATCTCGAGCAGCGTGAAACCGGCTTCGCGCCGGCGGCGGGCCTCGGGGATCATTTCGTCTTCCTCGTCTTCACGCTGACCAGGCGCGCCTCGTCGTTCATCCGGAGCACGCGTCCGGCGTCCGCGTCGCCGCGGTTCAGGCGGGTCGTCACCAGCACCTGCATGACGAGCGTGTTGTTCGGGTTCGTCGGCACGGGCTCGACGGACCAGCGGCGGGTGTAGACGGTCCCGGGCGGCGGCGCCCCGCCACCGCCGAGCAGGCAGCCGTTGGCGTCGATGTAGTCGACCCAGCCGGTGACGTTCGACGCGAGCGTGCCGTACGGCGACGGGGAGAGCCCGGTGCCGATGCCGCCGCCCGCCGGAGCCGGGCAGCCGGCGACCGCCGGCACGGCGCTGGTATCCGTCGTGAAGTCGCTGATCGGCAGGCCCAGCGTGTCGTAGCCCCACGTCAGGCCCCGGAGCTGCTCCATCTTCTGCTGGGCGAGCAGCGCCGCATACGTGTTCGTGCGGGCCGACTGGTTCGACGACGTGGAGATCGCGAACAGCTGCGCGAGCGAGATCAGCGCCACCGAGAGGATCGCAGTGGAGGCCAGCACCTCGACGAGCGAGAACCCCGATTCACTGGACCAGCGAGATCTTTCCAAGGCCATTCACCGTGATGCGCCGGTCGGCCGATGCCGCCAGCTTCTCGTGATGCAACTGCAGCGTGAGGCCCGCGTCGGGCAGCGGCACCAGGCTCCCGCCCAGGCGCGCCGACCCGTTCGGCCAGAAGTCGATCGTCTGGACGGCCACGAACGTGACGTTCGACGGCAGCCGCATCAGCGGCCCGTCGTTGTTCGGGATGGCGAAGAACTCCGGATCCGTGTCCGGATACGGGTAGTTCGCCTCGCTGCACCGCGCCGCCGCGCGCCCGTCGTCGTCGTCCGCCGCGGGCGCGGCGACCGTCCCGAGCAGCTCCACCGCCCGGAACTCGCCGGTCGCCGGACAGTTGAAGCGCACGCGCATCACCCGGTTCGATCGCACCGCCTTCATGCGGGCCGATTGCAACTCGCGCTCCACCTGCCGCGTCGCACTGGAAAGCTCCAGATGTGCGGAAGATCCGGTGATGAGCGGCACGGCCATCGCCGCGGTGATCGCAATCAGCGACATCACCGTGACCAGCTCGGTGAGTGAGAATCCGCGTACGTCGCGCAGGCGATTCATGGTTCCTTCCGGACGCGCGTGAGAAGCGGACGCGGGTCCGACGCCACTGCCCAATCGCAAGTGCGCTGCCACGGATCGCGCGCAGACGACGCCACGACGTAAGCGGCGGGAATCGCGTGAGTTACGAGGAATCGCGGTGATGGCGGGCGGCCGGATTACGACCCCGTAATCGACAGAGTGTTACCTTCGGTAACAGAACTGGAAGCCGTACGGACTCCGTACGGGTGTCTGACACCGGTACCGCGCGCGGTACTGGTACGGGTGTCAGACACCCGTACGGCGCGTCACGCAGCCAGCGGCAGGACGATCTGCATCGACGTCCCGCTGCCCGTCGGGACCGCCTGCGCCTGCACGCGTCCGTTGTGCGTGACGACGATCTTCTGCACGAGGGCGAGGCCCAGCCCCGTTCCGTCCGGGCGCGTCGTCACGAACGGGCGGAACACCCGGTCGCGCAGGGCGGGCTCGATGCCGGGGCCGTTGTCGACGACGGCGATGCGGAGCGCACGGCCCGCCTGGTCGACGGTCCCCTGCAGGTTCACGACGGGCGCGATGCCGGCGCCGGCACACGCCTCGAGCGCGTTGCGGACGAGATTGCTCAGGGCCTGGCGCAGCAGCACTTCGTCCCCCTGGACGATGCCCCACTCGCCCTGGAGCGTCACCTGACCGCCGCGCGCGGCGGCCTCCGCGTGGAACTCCTCGGCCACTCGCGCGGCGAGCTGTTCGAAGTCGACCGGCGCGGGTGTGAGGGGAGCCGGTCGGGCGAACTGCAGGAAGTTCGTGACGATCTGCCCGAGCGCATCGGTCTCGGCACGGATGCTTTCCACGTACTTGCGGTCGTTCGCCGGGAGCGTGTCGAGATTGAGCAGCCGCGCGTAGCCGTGAATCGTCGCGAGCCCGTTGCGGAACTCGTGCGCAAGCCCCGCGGTGAGCTCTCCCAGGCGTGCTAGGGCATCCTGCATCCGCAGCTGCTCTTCGAGATCCACGACCGCGGTCAGATCGGTGAACAGGCAGATCACCCCGCCGCACGCCCCCTCGTCATCCAGGAGAGGGGAAACCGTGACGCCGAGGTGCGTGACCGGCGTGCGGGCATCCGCGAGCTCCACCGTCCGCCGGACGATGGCACGGCCGTCGCGCAGGGCCTCGTCGATGACGGCCACGAGCGGCGAGCCGGCGCCGAGCACGTCCCGTACGTTGCCGTCCGCCGGCGCGTCGCCGAGCCCGAGCAGACGGCGGCTGGATGGGTTCAGAATCCGGATGCGCCCGTCGAGGTCCGTGACGACCAGGCCGGCGGTGAGGCTGGCGACAATCTGTCCGCTCAGGCGCTCCGACGCCTCGGCGCGCGCGGCCATGGCGCGTTCCTGCGCCTTCAGCTGCCCGATGGCGTCCTCGAGCGCCGTCGCGAGCAGCGCCGTCTGCATGCCGCTCTCGCGCATGTGCCGCCGGCTGTCGCGCGCCGCCGCGGCAAAGCGCAGCACCGCGAACACCAGCACGCCCACGAGCCCGGCCACCATGGCCGTCAGTCCGGCGAACGCGTAGAGCTGCTGCGACACGTCTCGTCTCTTCTCGCTACGGGAGGAACACCTGGCCCACGTACCAGTCGAGCAGCGGCGTACCTGCCACTGCGGCGGCGATGCCGCCGAGCGCCAGGAACGAGCCGAGCGGGATCTGGTAGTCGCGGTTCCCGGTGAACGCGACGAGCCCGACGCCGATGACGCTGCCGGCGAACGAGGCCAGGAACAGCGCGACCAGCGTGAGCTGCCAGCCGAGAAACGCGCCCATCATCGCGATCATCTTGACGTCGCCAAACCCGAGCGCCTCCTTCCCGAGCACGCGGCTCACCAGCTCCCCCATGCCCCACAGCAGCAGGCTGCAGACGACCGCTCCGATGAGCGCACTGACGATGCCGGGCGGCAGGAACAGGCTGAACACCAGGCCGGCCGCGATGCCCGGCAGCGTGATCGCATTCGGCAGGATCCGATCGCGGAGGTCCGTGGCGAACAGCACGATCATCGCGCTCGCGAAGATCAGGCGCGCGACCAGCAGCAGCGACGGCCCGTACAGCCACGCCGCCCCGGCGAAGACGAGCGCGGTGATCGCCTCGACGAGCGGATACTGCATCGAGATCGGCTCGCGGCAGCCGGCGCAGCGCCCGCGCAGCGCCAGCCAGCTGAGGACGGGGACGTTCTCCCACGCCCGGATCTGCCGGCCGCAGCGCGGACAGCGCGACCGTCCGCCCAGCGAGTCGTGCTGCGGCAGCCTGACGATGCAGACGTTCAGGAACGAGCCGACGACGAGGCCCAGCACACCGGCGAAGACGACGAAGGCGGCGGCGCTCACTGGACGGGCTCCGGGGCGGGTGGCGCGGCGGAGCCCGGCACGGTCTGGCGCGCAGTCGGCGGTTCGTTCGGCAGCGGGTAGTACTCGGACTCGGTACTGACCGTGGCCAGGCCGGTCGCCGGATCGATCACGAAGGGGGTGCCGGACGGGTCCGCCGGCACGCCGCGCAACAACCCGCGGCGGACGAGCGGTTCCCACGAGTGGGCGGGCTCACCGGTCTCCCGCTCGTAGCGCTCGAGCTGGAGATTCAACTGGTCGATGATGTCGAGTGCATCGAGCTGGCCGAGCCTCAGGGCCGCCATTTCACGCATGTACTCATGCTCGGCGGTCTCGTAGATCCGGCGGAACAGGAAGCGCGACGATGTGCGATCGCCTCCCTGAGCCAGCATGTAGGCGGCCAGCCCCGGCATCCATTCGGGCGAGTCGGGGACCTTCGCGGCTTCGCCGAACCAGTGTGCCGCGGTCGTCGGGTCGCCGAAGTACCAGTAGTGGACGAACGCCTTGTCGTACAGGTACTCCCACCTGTGCGGGTTCTGCGCGGTGCCCTTGTCCAGCAGCTGCACGGCGAGATCCGGACGTCCGAGCCCGCTCCTCCGGTTCTCGGCGAGAAAGATCGCGCCGAACCGGTACGCGATGTTGAACGCCGGATCCAGCGTCGTCGTGACGTCGAGCAGCGGATACAGCAGGTCCTCGCCGACGATGGGGCGATGCTGCAGCCGCGTCGCGGCGAAGTACTGGATCGCGCGGATCCAGTAGACGTCGGCGAGAAGCGACTCGTAGGACAGCGCGAGCCGCCCGACGGCATCCCCCGACGTGAAGTACAGCTCGTCGACCGGCGAACCGACCTGCGGGTACCAGCGCTCGCGCGCGACCTGCAGGCCGATGGACGCGAGGAGTCCGGCCACCACCAGCGTCGCAAGCAGGCCGACGCGTGGCCCCTGGCCCCTGGCCCCTGCCCCCAGCCCCCTGCTCACTTGAAATCCCGCCGCGAGAAGATCCACACGCCCGCCGCGACGAGCACGACGATGTAGGAGAGGCCGTAGGCGGTGGTGGTGAGGAGATAGCCCGCCGGAACGGGCTGTGCGTGGACGACCGCGTTCTTCACGTCGAACGCCGCCATGTTCGGCAGGACATAGTAGAGTGCCGTCGTGATGTACCGGACCGGCGAATCCCCGACCGCGACGTCGAAGTTCTTCAGGTCGGCGCTGAAGTGGCCGGCCACGTACAACCCGAAGGTCAGCACCGCCGAGAGCAGCGGGCTCGAAAAGGTCGAGAAGAACAGCGCGATCGCGATGACGAGCATCAGCTGCACGAAGATCAGGTACACGGCGCGCAGCATCCGCGGATCCGTGGCGGGCGCCTCCCACCCCTGCTTGAAGAACTCGTTCTCGATCCAGGACATGTAGCCCAGCACCACGTACCAGACGACGGCCATCACCGCGAGGTTGACGGCGATCGTCAGCACGAGCCCGAGATACTTGCCGACGACGACCTCCGAGCGGCGGACCGGCTTCGAGACGAGGCTGTAGATGCTGCGGCGCTCGACCTCTTTCGAGACCAGGCCGATGCCGATGAACACGGCGATGAACAGGCCGAACACCGACATCGAGGCCAGGCCCAGGTCCTTGATGATCTTGACGTCCTGGCCGGCCGTGAGCTGCCCGATGAGGAACGACGCGCCGATCACGAGCAGCGCGAAACCGGCCAGATTGTAGAGCACGCGATCGCGCACCGAGTCCCTGAAGACCGCCAGCGCGATCCGCTGCAGGGTCCGCGGATTCATGCGAGCGCTCCTTCGCGCGCCGACGCCGTCTTCGCCACCTCGGCGACGAAGATCTCCTCCAGGGTCGTGTGGAGCGGGTGCACCGAGACCAGCGCGGCGCCGGCGCCGGTCAGATCGGCGACGAACCGGGCGACGTCGGCGTCGCGGGCGAGCTCGAACGTGTAGCGCCCCTCGCTGACGGGCGTCGCCCGGACGTAACGCCCCGCGCTCCGGGCCAGCAGCTCCGCGCTGACGCTGCCGAGCACCACCTCCCAGCCGCGGATCTCGTAGCCGGCCAGCTCGGTGAGGCGGCCGCTGGCCGCGAGCCGGCCGCCGGCCAGGATCGCGACCCGGCTGCACAGCGTCTCGGCGTCGGACAGGATGTGCGAGCTGAAGAAGACCGTCGTGCCGGCGTCGCGCAGGCGCAGGATGAGCGCGCGGATGTCGCGGCGGCCGAGCGGGTCGAGCCCGGACATCGGCTCGTCCAGGAACACGACCTCGGGGTCGTTGACGAGCGCCTGGGCGATGCCGACGCGCTGCACCATGCCCTTCGAGTACTTCCGCAGCTGCATGCGGCGCTCGGCGCCCAGGCCGACGTCATCGAGCAGCTGCGCCACCCGCCGGCGCCGCTCGGGGCCGGGAATGTCGAACAGGCCGGCGAAGTAGTCGAGCAGCTCCTCGGCGGTGAGGTTGTCGTAGAAGTACGGGTGCTCCGGCAGGTAGCCGATCCGCCGCCGGACGCCGATGTCGCCGACCGGCCGCCCGAGAATCTCGGCGCGTCCGGAGGTGGGAAACACCAGCTGCATCAGCAGCTTCAAGGTCGTCGTCTTGCCGGCGCCGTTGGGTCCCAGGAAGCCGAAGACCTCGCCCGGCGCGACCTCGAGCGTCAGGCGATCGAGAGCGCGGTACGGGCGCGGCCGCCAGAAGCCGACCCGATAGTCCTTCGTGAGATCGTGGGTCTGGATTGCGGGCGCCATACCGGACAGTCGCAGGGCGGACAGCGCGTCCGCGCGTGGTGCGGCCGCGGAACCTCAAGGTCGGTGCTCCGCTCGCCGCCGCACCGGACGGTCGTCCCACTAGCTACATCGGACGAACCCTCCTACCAGTGTAGGGTTTGCCTGGCAGAAGTGGATGGCGTCGCCTTCCGGTGGCGGAGGCCCGACCTGAGCCGATCTGATCCGCCCCCCCGGGCTGCGGAGGGCAAGCCTGCCTACCGCCGCAGCTCGTAGGCGATCGCGGCGTCCAGGAACTCGGGGCGGATGATGGGAATCCGGCGGCCGTTGATGAAGAAGGTCGGGGTCCCGGTCACCTGCAGCGACTGGCCCAGCGTGGCGTCGGCGCGGACGAGCTCGAGCGTCTTCGCATACTGCGCGTCGAAGTCGGTGATCCCGCCGATCGACCGTGCTCCCTGCCGGATCAGGTCGGGTGTCATCTGCGGCTGGTTGGCGAAGATCCACTCCTCCATCGCCGAAGCCTTCCCCTTCGCCCGCGCGAGCCGCACCGCGACGGCCGCCTCACAGGCAGCCAGGTGCCGGCCACCGGGCGCCGCCGGGTTGCACTCCGGCTCCAGCGGGAAGTCCTTGGTGATGTACTTCACCTGTCCGGGGTGCTGCGCCTCGTACTTGGCGAAGACCGGCTTGTACTGCTCGTACGTCAGCCTGCACGGCGGACACTGATAGTCGTTGAACTTCACGACGAGCACCTTTGCGCCGTCGTTCGGGATGGCCAGCGGAACCACGGGCAGGCTCGCGTACCACTGCTCGAAGTTGCTCTGCTCGGCGGCGTCGAGCGTCCGCGTCGCCGCCGCGGGGGCCGCTCCGCCATCCGCCGCGGCGGTCTCCGCGCCGACCGGGCGCGGGAACATGCCGGCGAGCGCGACGCTCGCGGCCACGAAGGCGACCGTCGCGGCCAGCGCGACCGGCGACGAAACGAGCAGGCGAAGGTCGCGCAGCGCGCGACGCGGCAGTCCGGTCATGGCTCCGTCCGAGGCGATGCCGGACACGACGAACAGGCCGGCGACCGCGAGATAGGTGACGAGACAGTACAGGCAATACGTGCCGAGCACGAAGAACGACGCCCAGGCGAGATACAGCACGACCGCGAGGCCGACGACGCTGAGCACGAAGATGTAGGCGGGTACCCGTCCGGCCAGTTCCGCGGCGGGCCCGCGGCGCCCCGCACCCCGCAGCGCGACCAGCGCCAGCAGCGTCACCGCCCCGAACCAGATCACGCCGCCGACGGCGACGGGCACGCCCCAGAACGTGCCGTACTCGCTCTGGTAGACCTGCGTGCAGTTCCAGGTCTCGTTGATGTCGCAGGCGCTCTGATACAGCGGGTCAGCGAGCAGCCGGTAGTGGACCACCGAGGCGGCGGTCGAGGAGGCCAGCCCGAGGAGCGCGACGAACAGCAGCGCGCCGGCCGTGCGGCGGGTCATCCGTGAATCGTACGGGGCCGGCTTCGACGAAGTCAACGGCTCAGGCTGATGGGACGGGTGTAGCTGGCGGCTGGCAGCTGGCGACTGGCGGGCTGGCAGTCACGTCATCTTGCCTGCCGCAGGGGCGAGCTGGCCGCGTGGCTGCCAGCTGCCAGCTGCCCGCTGCCAGCTACACGCGTACAGAAGAAACCGGGGAGCGCCCGAAGACGCTCCCCGGTCCGGTCTTGCGAAAACGAACGGTTACTGCAGGAGCGAACCGCTGGCCGGCGCGCCGGTCTGCACGGCCGCGATCGCCGCATCGTCCTGGTAGATCGCGCCCGAGCTGTTGACATGGAAGTACCGCGTGCCCGTGCTGCCCGGGGTCACCGGATCGGCCGTCGTGGCGTACGAGGCCGCCGTCGCGCCGTTGTTGCACATCGCCGGCCCAGGGCCCGCGACACCGGCCGTCAGGGTGACGGTGTAGCCGCTCTTGGTCGACGGGTCCAGCGCCAGGTCGGGGCTGATGAACGCATCGCCACCGGCGGTCGGCGCGGTCCCGAGGCTCGTGAGCGAGCCGGCGAACCAGCCGGCCGCGCAGTTCGCGTGGAAGTTCACCTGGCCGCTGTGCACCGCACGCAGCGACCCGATGGCCGACGTCTCGTTACCCGACATCCGCGCCCGGAGCAGCCCGGGGACCGCGATGGCGGCGATGATGCCGATGATCGCGACGACGATCAGCAGCTCGATGAGCGTGAAACCCTTCTCGTTGCGCAGCTTCATGGTGCGTCCTACTCCTCATCAAACCGGCGGTCTCCCGGACGTCTCGATCCGGGGGTCTCATGCAGCGGGATGCTGACAGCCGCCTACCCAAGGTCGCCAGCGCCGGTCGGCGGCGGTCGACGACCTGGACCATAGCAACGCGGATGCCACGAAGCCCGGCAGGGGGCGCGAATCCCGGTTCTCCTGATAATCCAGCCACTTGTCGGACGCTCGTCGCGTCCGTCCGGCCGGCCGGCACCCTGCGCGGGGCCGGCGCCGACAAAGCCTGTCACCCCTGGTTGGCAAAAACTGGCCGCGACACGCGGTCTCGAGGGGGACCCGGCGTGTCCGCGGGCGCATGCGCCGCCTACCGCAGGTTGTACTTCTTCGCGTAGTACCGGAACGAGCGGAAGCTCATGCCGAGCAGTTCCGCCGCCCGGACCTGGACGCCGCCGGCTCGCTCGAGCGCCTGCGCGAGATAGCGCCGCTCGATTTCCCGGACGTGCTGCTCCAGATCGAGGCCCCCCTCGGGCAGGTGGCTGGCGTCAGCCGGACCGGCCGCCGACGGAGACGGTCTTTCGATCCTACTCCGCAGGGCAAGGGGCAGGCTCTCCACCAGAATCGTGGGGGTCCGCTCCAGCGCCACGGCCCGCTCGATCACGTTCTCCAGCTCCCGGATGTTGCCCGGCCAGTCGTAGGCCACCAGGCACGTCATGGCGCCGCCGGAGATGGTCTCGATCGCCTTGCCCATCTCCTCGCGGTACTTGCAGAGGAAGTGCTCGGCGATGAGCGGGATGTCCTCGCGCCGCTCGCGCAGCGGTGGCAGCTGAATCGGAATGACGTTGATCCGGTAGAACAGGTCTTCCCGGAACTTCCCGTCGGCGACGAGCTGCTGCAGGTCCTGGTTCGTGGCCGCGACCACGCGGATGTCGGCCTCGATCTCGTCGAGCCCGCCGACCCGGCGGAAGCGCCGCTCCTGCAGCACGCGGAGGACCTTCACCTGCATCATCGGCGTCATCTCGCCGATCTCGTCCAGGAAGATCGTGCCGCCGGCCGCCAGTTCGACGAGTCCCTTCTTCGTCGTCTCGGCGCCGGTGAACGCGCCGCGCATGTGGCCGAACAGCTCGGATTCGAGCAGCGTCTCGGTGAGGGCGCCGCAGTTCAGCGCCACGAAGGGGCGGTCGCGCCGGAGCGACTGGCGGTGCACGGCGCGCGCGACGAGCTCCTTGCCGGTGCCCGATTCGCCGGTGATGAGGATCGTGCTGCTCGTCTTCGCCACCGACTCGACGAGCTCGAACACCGCGAGCATCACGCTGCTGCGGCCGATGATGCCTTCGAAGACGTGGGGCTCGTTGAGCGCGCGCTTCAGCAGCACGTTCTCCTGCCGGAGCTGCCGGCTCTCCAGCTTCTCGCGGACCTTCAGCTTCAGCTCGTCGACGTCGAACGGCTTGATCAGGTAGTCACACGCGCCGAGGCGCATCGCCTCGACCGCCGTCTCGGTGCTGGCAAACGCCGTCATCATGATCGCGGGCAGGCCCGGGTCGGCCTGCTTCGCCGCACGCAGCACCTCCACCCCGCTCATGTCGGGCATCTTGATGTCGCTGATCAGCAGGTCCACCGGTCCGCGCCCGAGCGCCGCCAGCGCCGCCCGCCCGTTCTCGGCCAGCAGCACCTCATGCCCCTCCCGCCGCAGCACGATCGCCAGCAGCTCGCGCAGCGAGCGCTCATCGTCGGCGACCAGGATGCGGGCGGATGCTCGCTGGAGGGGAGCGTCGCCTGCAGGGGCCAGGGGCCAGGGGTCAGGGGCCAGGGGTGCCCTCGCAGCAGCGCCGGGGTTGTCTCGTGGCAGTTTGCTGCTTTCGGAGGACCCTGGCGATTTCGAGTACGTCATCGTCTCCGTGTACGCAATGCGGTCGTGAGACCATTCGCGAGACGGCCGACCTCTGCCGCCGCTTGAAGCCAGTCGTCGGCCGGGGTTTGCCCGAGAAAGCCCAGCCTGACACAGAGCATCACCTGGGTTTCGGCCTCCGCGAGCGAGCCCTTCGCTATTCCGATGTATCGGATGAACTCTGCCGTGGAACCACGTTCGTGCCCTTCGGCAAGGTTCGAGGGAATGGATACCGCTGCCGATCTGAGCTGCGCCGTGAGCCCAAATCGCTCTTCCGGAGGCATCGAGCCTGTCATCCGGTACGTCGACTCCGCAAGGTCCATCGCCCGCTGCCAAACCACCAGATCCTGATAGCCCTTGACCGGCATCACGTCACCTCCGATTTCGGCCGCGGGTTCCCCCCGCCAGCTTGTGACTCTCGATTCTTATTGCCGTCGGCTGTCCCTCTTCCCTGCCCTGACCCCTGGCCCCTGGCCCTGCCCCCTGGCCCCTGACCCCTGACCCCTGGCCCCTGACC
>CAYUPN010000065.1:0-18976 GCA_964446605.1 uncultured Bifidobacteriaceae bacterium
GACGTGCGCGTCGAGTTCGAGGGGCAGACGACCCGGTTCTTCCGCCAGGGAGACCGGTTCATGGTCACCACGGACGGCCCCGACGGCGAACTGCGCGACTTCGAGGTGAAGTACACGTTCGGTGTCGAGCCGCTGCAGCAGTACCTCGTCGAGTTCCCGGACGGCCGGGTGCAGGCGCTGCTGACCGCGTGGGATTCGCGCCCGAAGGAAGAGGGCGGGCAGCGGTGGTTCCATCTGTATCCCGGCGAGCGGATCGACCACACGGACGAACTGCACTGGACGGGACGGCAGCAGAACTGGAACTTCATGTGCGCCGACTGTCACTCGACGGGGCTCCGGAGGGGGTACGACGCGGCGCGCGATCGGTTCCGGACGACCTGGGCAGAAATCAACGTCGCGTGCGAGGCGTGCCACGGTCCCGGCTCCCGGCATGTGGAGTGGGCGGAGACGCCGCGATGGCTGCAGTCGATCCGCTGGACGGACAACGGCCTGCCCGTGCACCTCACGGAGCGCCGCGGCGTGCACTGGGTGATCGATCCGGATACGCTGGTGCCCGCCCGGTCGCACCCGCGAACGACGAGCGTCGAGGTCGACACCTGCGCGCCGTGCCACGCGCGTCGTGAGCAGATTGCTGAGCCGGATGGCCCCGGTGGGGCGTTGCGCGACGCCTACGTGCCCGACCTGATCGCGGCGGACGTGTACTACCCCGACGGCCAGCAGCGCGCGGAGGTCTACACCTGGGGCTCGTTCCTCCAGAGCCGTATGGCGCACGCGGGCGTCACCTGCTCGGACTGCCACGAGCCACACGCGGGCCGCCTCCGCATGCCCGGCAATCTGCTCTGCGCGCAGTGCCACGTGCCGGCGAAGTACGACACGGACACCCATCACGGTCATGCGGCGGACAGCCCCGGCGCGCAGTGCGTCGCGTGCCACATGCCTGCGACAACCTACATGCAGGTGGACGCGCGGCGGGACCACAGCATCCGGGTGCCGCGCCCGGACCGGACCGAGCGCATGAGCGTTCCAAACGCCTGCTCGACATGTCATGCGGATCGCTCAGCGGCCTGGGCGGCAGAGCAGGTGCGGACGTGGCACGGCGGCGAGCCCGGCGGCTTCCAGGCGTTCGCGGACGCGTTCCATGCCGCCGACACCGGGCAGCCCGGGGCCGACGAGGCGCTGGCGCGAATCGCGGACGACGGGGCGCAGCCGGCGCTGATCCGGGCGTCGGCGCTCGGCAGGCTGGGTGAGCGGCCCGGCCCGGCGGCGCAGGAATCGGCAGTCCGGAACCTCGCGGATCCGGACGCCGGCGTGCGCCTCGCGGCGCTCGGCGTGTTCGAAGCTTTCGATCCGGCCCAGCGCGCCGGCTTCGTCGCGCCGCTGCTGGACGATCCCGTGCGTGCCGTTCGACTGCAGGCCGCGTGGCTGCTCGCCCCGGTGGCCCGCTCGCTGGCCGGCACGGACCACGCGCCCGCGTTCGCGCGGGCTTCGGAGGAGTTCATCGCGTCGCGCCGCCTGATGGCCGACCGGCCCGCGGCAAGAACGACCCTGGGCGTGTTCCTGACCGCCCTGGGCAGACGCGACGAGGCGAAGGCGGAGTACGAGGCGGCCCTGCGGCTGGCGCCGCGCTACACGCCTGCGCGGATCAATCTCAGCGATCTGTACCGGGAGGACGGCCTGGAGCAGGACGCGGCACGCGCGCTGCGCGAGGGCCTGGCCCTTGCGCCGGAAGACGCCGCGCTGCACCACGCGCTCGGCCTGTCGCTCGCGCGCCAGGGACGTCGGGCGGAAGCCGTGGCGGCGCTGAAGCAGGCCGCCGAGCTGGCCCCGGAAGAGGTCGCATCCCGTTTCGCGTATGCCTACGCCGTCGCGCTGCACAGCGAAGGACGGGTGGCAGAAGCGCTCGAAACGCTGGAACGGGCGCTCGCGCGCGATCCCGACGATCAGAGTCTGCTGTTCGCGCTCGTGACCTTCCATCGCGACGCCGGCCGGACGGACCGGGCGCTGGAGTACGCCAGGCGGATGCAGCAGGTCCACCCCGGGGACCCGCGAGCGCGTGCACTCGTCGAGTCGCTGGAACGGTAGGAAGCATGTAGCTGGCAGCTGGCAGCTGGCGGCTGGCAGTGGCTTGCGCTCAGCGCGGCGCCTGAGACGACCCTGCTGATCCCGTTGCCGATTCTCTCCTGAAGAAGACGAGGGTTTCGGCGCTCTCCTTGTAGCCGTAGCGGATCGCCTTCGCGCGCAGCGTCATCGGGCGGTCGACGAGGATGGGCCCGGTATACAGCCTCCAGCGCGGCTCCGGCCCGGTGTCGGTCGTGTAGCCGATCGACGCGCCCTGCGTCGGCACGTAGATCACCACCTCCATCGGCTCGTCGAACGTCATCGTCTCCGGCCGGTCCGGATCGGCCGTCGAGCGTCGCGGGACGATGTAGGGCTGTGCGGTTTCCGGCTGGACGCCGCCGGGCCACATCCGCTGGATCATCTCCGCTTCGTTGATCAGTCCCTGGTCGCCGATGCGCGTCATCCAGTCGGTCACCGCCGCGCGCATGCGTGCCAGCGTGTCGCGATGACGCGGGTCGCCGGACAGGTCGTGGATCTGGTGCGGGTCGGCCTGCGTGTCGTACAGCTCCTCGGCGGGGCGGCTCGTCCGCATCCAGAGCGCGGGCGGGCCGGTCAGCGCCCCCTCGGCCTGCAGCCGCAGCCACTCCTGCATGATCGCGCTCTGGTTGCGGTAGATGATGTGTCCCGCGTACGGAAGCTGCGGCTCGACGTTGCGGATGTACAGGAAGCGCTCGTCGCGCGCGGACCGCATCATGTCGTACTCGATGTCCATGCGGTCGCGGGCCGCGAACACGTAGAGCGGCGCCGGCTGCGCCTTCGGCCCGACGATCACGCGTCCCTGGAGGTGTGCCGGGATCTCCACGCCCGCGAGCGCGAGGACCGTCGGCGCCAGGTCGATGAAGCTCACGAGCTCGTCGTTGACCGTGCCGGGGGCGAACGGCGGGCGCAGCGTGTCCGGCCAGCGGATCATCAGTGGCACATGGAGGCCGGAATCGTAGAGCGACCGCTTCGCGCGCGGGATGCCGTCGCCGTGATCGGACCAGTAGAAGACGATCGTGTCGTCGGCGAGACCGTCCTCCTCGAGCTGCCCGAGTATCTCGGCGACCTGCGCGTCCATGTCGGTGATGTTGTCGTAGAGGCGCGCCAGTTCTTCGCGGACGAGCGGCGTATCCGGGTAGTAGGGCGGCACCTGAATCGCGGCCGGGTCGGTGACGAGCGGCTTGCCCTTGCGCGCGGAACTGCTCGGGAAGGCCTGGCTCTCGTGCGTGACGGTGATGTTGAACACCGAGAAGAACGGCTGCGTCCTGTCGGGTCGGTTGCGCCAATGAGCCGAGTTGCCGAGGTCGTCCCAGATCGTGAACGGCACGCCGAACTGGTAGTCGGTCTTGGCACGGTTCGACGTGAAGTATCCGGACGCACGCAGGTACTCGGGGAACGCCTTCACGTAGAACGGCGGCACTGCGACGTACGGGCCCGGCAACTCGGGAACGCGGTCCTCGGTGGTCCGCATGTGCTGCGCGCCGATCGCCGTCTGGTACATGCCGGTGATGATCGCGGCGCGACTGGGCGCGCAGACCGGCGCGGTCGTGAACGCCCTGGTGAAGCGCAGCGACTCGGCCGCGAGCCGGTCGAGTGCCGGCGTCCGCGCGAGGCGATCGCCATACGCGCCGAGCCTCGGGCTCATGTCCTCGGTCGAAATCCACACGATGTTCGGGCGGGTTGGTTCGGGCGCCGGTTGGGCGGACGTCCCGACTCCCCACGCCGCGGCGGCAGACGCGGCGAGCACGACGGCTGCCGCCAGACGATTCCGCATCCGCGTCACGGCTCGTCCGGTCATTGCGCCGGCGCGAAGAAGTACGGCGGGAACTCGGCCTGCGTCGAACCCGCGCGCCGCCGGAGGTTCTGGGAGCTCCCGCGGTCGGGCGCGAGCGGGATGTAAAGCCCCCCGGTCTGCTCGAGCGTCTCGAAGAGCTGCGCGTTCATGCGCGTCACGGTGTCGCGATGCGCCGGGTCGCGTATCAGGTTGCGCGTCTCGAGCGGATCCTCCTGCAGGTCGTACAGCTCGTCGGTGTCCCAGAGGCCGTAGTAGCGGATGTACTTGTAGCGGGCGCCCCGCACGGCATGCATCGCCGGTGTGTGCGGGAAATTCCGCTCCCAGTAGTACTCGTAGAGCAGCGTGTCCCGCCATGGCACCTGCTCGCCGCGCAGGAGCGGCAGGAAGCTCCGCCCGTCCAGCTCCGGGGGCGTCAGGCCGGCGGCTTCGAGCACGGTCGGCGCGATGTCGATGTTCGCGACGACATGGTCGACCGTCCGGCCGCCGGGCAGGCCGCCTCCGGCCACGAGCAGCGGCACGCGCATGGAGGCCTCATACGCCGTCCGCTTGTCGATCAGCCCGTGCTCGCCGAAGGCGAAGCCGTTGTCCCCCATGAACATGACGATCGTGGAGTCGAGCAGGCCGCGGTCCCGCAAGTGCTCGATGATCCGCCCCATGCTGTCGTCGACCGCCAGCAGCGTCTCGGCGTACCGGCGGTAGTACTCCGCGATGTCGAGGTCGCTGTGGTACGGGAAGTCGACGCCGTGCCAGCTGTTGCGCTGGTTGCGGACCCACATCGGCTTGCCGTCGTAGTTCTCCGGCGTGTCGGCCATGGTGGCGGGGCGGGTGAACGGCTTGTCGCGGTAGCGGCCCTTGTGGCGTTCCGCCGGCACGAAGTCGGCGTGCACGGCCTTGTGCGACAGATAGAGGAAGAACGGGCGATCGGGGCTGCGGTCCTTCAGCCAGTCCAGCGCGTAGTCCGTCAGCTCGTCGGTGATGTAGCCGCGGCGTGGCACGCGCGCGCCGTCGACATTGAGCGTGCCGTTCGGGCCGGGCAAATAGGTGCCCTGCCCGCGGAAGCTCACCCACCGGTCGAAGCCGGGTTGCCGCGCATCGCTCTCGCCGCCCATGTGCCACTTGCCGATGAACGCCGTGTCGTAGCCCGCCTGCTGCAGGTACTGCGGAAAGAAGATGGTGCCCGGCGGCACCGGGTTGTTGTTGTCGACCACCCGATGCCGGTGGGCATACAGGCCGGTCAGAATCGACGCCCGGCTCGGCGAACACAGCGCCGTCGTCACGAAGGCATTGCGGAGGTGCACGCCGCCTTGCGCCAGGGCGTCGAGGTTCGGCGTCTCGAGCCAGGGATGGTCCATGAAGCCGAGCGCGTCGTGGCGGAGGTCGTCGACCAGGACGAAGACGACGTTGCGGGGTTGCGCGCCCGCCACGCGCGGGAGCTCCAGTGGTGCCGCCTGGCCCGCGGATTCGGCGCGTGGGTCTTCAGGCGATCGCGAGACGGTGCAGGCGCAAGCCCATGCCGTCAACGCGAGGAGCACGCCCGCCGCACCCCACCGGAACACGTCGCTCTTCATGCTGCCGCCCTCGCAATCCTGCGCCCGGTTGCGCAGGCGGGCAGCGTACAGGCAACCGGAGCCGTGTTCAAGCCGGCAGCGGGAGCCCGCGTGCGCGGCGCGTGAGGACGGTTGCTCCGGCAACTTCCTCGACGGAACGTCCGGTGACGAACTACAGAAGAACACGGACCGCACAGAGGAAGCACAGGGACAGACGTTCAAGGACCTGACGCGTGACGCGGCACTCATCCGCAGCGGCGCGAGTGTGCGCACCTTGTCGGGTTGACGAACTCGGCTGCTCCGTCAGATCCATGGCCGGGGCCGAATGGCCGGAATGCGCGCGACGGCAGGAACATTGCCGTACCGCCAGGCGTGTCGGTCCGATGGCCCGGCCTTTCATGGAGCGACGCCGGATACCTGATGCTCACCGGCATCGTGTCGGCACACTTCTGCCTGGTCTATGCGACAGCCACACGGTGCTATCTCGACCTCGCGCGCTACTTCGCGGGTGCCGAGCGTTTGCCCTTCCAGTTCCGGGCACTGACGGCCTGGCTTGGCGCCGGCCTGCACCGGCTCGTCGAGCCGCTGACAGCACGTGCCGGCCCGTGGCCCGCGCCGTTCGACGACACCGCGCTCGTCACGAGCACGCTGCTCAACATGGCCGCGCTGTTCGCGGCGACGGTTGCGACCGCGGCGACGATCGGCCGGCTGACGGGCAACCGGCGCTTCGCGAAGCTCGCGTCCTTTCTCGTGCCGCTGATGGGGCTCTACAACTACGTGCTCATGGTCGGCAACTGGCGCCTGTCGTATCCGTACGATCTGCCGCAGCTCGCCCTGTTCGCATTGTGCCTGCACGAGATCGTCGCCGGCCGGATGGCCGGCGTGTACGCGTGTGTCACGCTCGCCGCTCTCAATCGCGAGACGGCGGTGTTCCTGCCGCTGATTCTCGCGCTGTACCGCTTCGGTCCGGCCATCGCGCTCGCTCCCTCTGGAGCGGGGACGATGCAACAGCGTTTGAGCCGCGCCATGCACGCAATCCGTGTCACCGGATCACGGACGCTTGCACACCTCGCGGCGCTCACCGCCATCGTCATCGTCGCGCGGCTGCTGGTCTATCAGATGTATGCGGGCAACCCGCTGGAGACGCAGACGCTGGTGGCCGGCGTCTTCTCCGTCGAGTCCTTCGCGAAGAACGTCAGACATCTCGGAAACCCGGTTTACTGGCCGAGCCTGTTGAGCAACTTCGCATTCCTCTGGATCCCGCTGCTTTCCGGCCTGCGGCGCGTCCGGCCCGCCGGCGTGCGCTACGCGCTGCTGGTCGCGATTCCCTGGTTCGCGTGCATGGCGTTCGTCGGGACGCTGGTCGAGATGCGGGTCTTCGGCGAGCTTGTCAGCCTGTTCGCCGTCGCCGTCGCCGTCATGGCATACGACATCGCCAGCAGCGCCCGCACGACCGCGGCGGCCTGAGCTGGACCGAGACACGCCGGTCCCATGCGCCGCGCCGCGACTTGCGCGATAGATCCACCCGGGAATCCCCGGAGGGACGAATGCCGGTGCGTGGGGGAGTGCTGGCCGCGGTGCTTTTCGTTCTCGCGATCGCCGTCACTGGTTCGGGCGTTGCCAGTGGGCGGCAGGCGGACGGGCACGCCTGTCCCGGATCGACCCTCTACGATCCGGATCCCGGCCACATCTGGAATCGCGTGCATCATGCCCTGCAGGTGCGCGTCTCGAAGGCAGGAACGGAGTACGGACACGACGAGACGGATCCCCTGCTGTGGCGTGAGACGCAGCACCTGCTGGCCGGTCTGTCGCATGTGCGGGCCATCGAACTCCTCGACCATTTCCTCGATACGCGGGCCGAGCGGCTGATTGCAGATTGCGGCGTGCGCGGCTCTTCGCCGGCGAACGGGGCGGGCTCGAGCCGGTCCGCCGCGGCGATCGGGCGTTCATCACCATCTCGTCGCACGGGTTCGATCCTGTCGAGCGCCGGGACGGCAAGGCAGCTCCTGCCGAAGTGCTGCGGCTCTGCGTGAGCTGCCATCACAGGTTCGGACCCGATCCGGAGATTCCCGTGCAATCGCAGGCGACGCTGTCGATCCTCAGCCTCCCCGGTCTGCTGAAGCCGCAGACGCTCGACACCGCGACCGCGGGTCTGGTGCTGACGAGTCATCCGGCGGTGCGCTACAAACAACGTCGCGCGGACTGGGGCATGCTGCGGGCGTACTGGGCGATGGACTGACGCCGCGGGCGACATCGCTGTCGCCCGGCGGCCGTCAGCGCAGCGACGAAGCCGCCGCTATCGCCCCTTGAAGTGCGGGTTCTCGATCAGCCCGATCACGTTGCCGAACGGATCGGTGACGAGCGCGACCTTGATCCCCTCGCCGACCTCGGTGATCGGCGACTTCGGCTGCGCCCCCTTCTGGAGAACCGCGGCGTGGGCGGCCGCGATGTCGGACACGCCCCAGTACGCCTCGACGCTGGTGCCGACGATGGCATCGCTGGCGGGTTGCAGCCCCAGCTCGTAGCCGCCAACGTCGAAGCCGACGTAGAACGGCTCGTCGAAGTACGGCTGCACGCCGAACACGTCGGCGTACCACGCCTTCGCTCGATCGAGATCGGGCACGCGATAGATGACGGTGCGCAGTCCCTGGAACATCGTGATCCTCGTGCGGGCGAGTCCCGGGTGTCCCGGAACCGGATGCATTACGCGGGCCACTGCAGGCAGATCGCGTAGCCATCGGGATCGCTGGCCCAGACCTGCCGCATGCCGTACGGTGCGGTCGCCGGCGTCGTCGCATCGACGCCGCAGGCCCGCAGGTGCGCGCAGGCGGCGTCCAGATCCCGGCAGCCGAAGTACAGGCCCGTATCGCGGTGCGCGGTCGCGCGGTGCGGAGGGGGAGCGGAGGGACGGTCGTCGCGCTCGTACATCGTGTTGAGCATCAACTCGATCCCGTCGCGCCGCAGCAGCACCCAGTCGGGGTTGTCTCCAGGCTCGTTGCTGGCGGCCACCGTAAAGCCGAGCACGTCGCGATAGAAGGCCAGCGATCTCGGCATGTCGAACACCTGCAGCAGGGGCGCGAAGCCCTCGAGTGTCGGGATCATCGGCACGACCTCCTCTGCCAGCGAGTCCCAATCCGCCGGCGCATCTTCGCCGGTCTGCCGGCCCGGATGCAATGGCGGAATGCCCGGGGGCGTATTGTTCATGCCGGCCGCATTGCGGACCGGGCCGAGGAGGCCTCATGCGCACGTTCGGAATCGCCAGCGTGTTCGTGCTCACCGCAGCTCTTCCGTTGCTGCTCCCGGGCGCCTCGCCCTTCGCCGCCGTGCCGCTCGTGGAGACGCAGTCCGGCGACGCCGCCCTCGACGCGCGCGTCCGCGCGTTCCTGGAGTCGCGCCGCGGGCAATGGCGCGACATGAACGTCCCGGCCGTCGATGGCCGGACGCTGCACGACCTCATCCTGACGCACAAGTACACGCGCGCGCTCGAGATCGGCACCTCCACCGGACACTCGGGCATCTGGATCGCGTGGGCGCTGAGCAAGACCGGCGGCCGGCTGATCACCATCGACATCGACGAGCGCCGGCATCGCGAGGCACTCGAGAACTTCCGGGCGGCCGGACTGGATCGCTACATCGACGCGCGGCTCGGCGATGCGCACGAGATCGTGCCTGCGCTCGAGGGTCCGTTCGACTTCGTGTTCAGCGACGCCGACAAGAACTGGTACAGGAACTACCTGACGGCCGTGCTGCCGAAGCTCGTCCCCGGCGGGTGCTACGTCACCCACAATGTCTCGCCGCGCGGCGGCGGCATCACGCCGGACGACTACCTGCCCTTCGTGATGAGCCATCCCGAGCTCGAGACGACCGTCGACACCAGGGGCGCGGGGATGTCGATCAGCTACAAGAAGAAGGGGACGTAGCCGACGCGCACGGAGCGGCAGATCCGCAGCGGTGTCACCGACGCTCGAGATGTCGGACCCGTTCCGCTTCGTGCATCGCCTCAGAACGTCGTCACCGGGCGTCGCAGGCGGTTCCACAGCACGATGCGGACGATACCGGCGGCGATGGCATAGACGCCCAGCAGCCACGCGATGCCGATCGCTCCGGCACCGGGAAACGCGACGACCAGCACGCCGAAGGCGATCGTCAGGATCCCGGCCAGCGCGAGCAGCCACTCGCGCTGCAGCACATGTCGCAGCCGGACGGCGGCGACGATCTCGAGCACGCCCTCGATGATGGCCCACGCCGCGACGAGGAAGACGAGGGCCAGCAGCGTCACGCCCGGCCAGACCAGCGCAACGATGCCCAGGACGATGCCGACGATGCCCTCGGCAGCCGCGAGCCCGCGCCCGCCGGCGGCGGCCGGCGACGTGAACGCGAGGATCAGGTTCACGACGCCGTCGATGAACGCATAGACGCCGAAGAGCACGATGAGCGCGAGCAGCGTGATGCCGGGCCAGACGAGCGCCACGACCCCGAACAGCACGCCGACGATGCCGCGGATGAGCAGCCACTGATTCATGGGTCCTCCGTCCGCCGTGGCCGCATGCATGCGGCGTTCCGGACGGAGGGGCCGCGTCAGACCGATCGAAGGAACCAGCGGTCGAGCAGCACGTGGCGGGTGAACGCTCGCGATCGCAGGAGCCCGCGTCCAAGCGCTGTGGCCATGGGCTTCACGGGCGGCGGCCACGGACGCAGCGGCGGATGCCGCTGGGCCAGCGCGGCGACATATGCCGCGAGATCGGCCTCGCTGCGGCGCCCGCCCGCGGCGATCAGCGTCTCCGCCGCGAGCCGGCCCGACTCGACCGCCGGCCGGATGCCTTCGCCGCTCTCGGGGTACGCCAGCCCGGCGGCATCGCCGACGAGGAGCAGAGCGTCTCCGGCCGCTCGCCGGCGCCCCGCGCCCGACGCGAGATACGCATGGCCCCGCCATCGGACACCGGTCGCGCCGTCGAACGCCTGTCGTCGCTGGAGGAACTCGACGAACGCCTGCACGTGGCCGTTGAACCCCTCGCGGCGCCGACGGCCGATACCGACGTTGAGATACTCTCCCTTGCGCACGGACCAGGCGTAGCCTTCGAGGTCGCCGCAGAAGAACAGCTCGGGGACCTCTGCCGCGCCATTGCCTGGCGGCAGCCGGAACTCCGCCTCCTTCGCGACGACCGGCGTGGAGTCGTCGCCGCCCGCCGTGTGCCTGGCGACGGGGCAGAAGTGCCCGCCCGCGCCGATGAGCACCGCCGCTTCGACGGCGTCGTTGACGATCCAGCGGTCGCGCTCGCGCCGCACGTCCTCGACCGGCGTGTCCTCGAGCACCCGGACGTTCGCACGGCGCAGCAGGAAGTCGTCGAACTCGCACCGCCGGATCGCGTAGCTGACCACCCGGTCGTATTGTGTCTCGACGAGCGGCCCTCCGAGGACCCCCGTACGGAAGCGCGTGATCTCCTGCAGCGTCAGGCCTGACGCGCGGTACTCCGCCGGATCCAGCTCGAGCGCGGCGAAGACGTGCGGCGTCAGCCAGCCGGCACAGACCTTGTCCCGCGGAAACCGCGCGCGGTCGACGACGACCACGTCCCACCCGGCGCGGCGGAGCAGCCAGGCGCAGGTGGAGCCCGCCGGTCCTCCGCCGACCACGAGCGCATCGCAGCGGATCAACGCGACGCCTCCGTCCGGTAGATCGCGGCGCGCACCCAGGTCGGCGGCGCCGATTCGAGGGGCCCGAAGACGACCTGGAACAGCTGGAGCCACCCCGTCGCGAACGCCGCCCGGGAGCCTGCGAGATAGAGCTCCCACGCGCGCGCGAACTCGTCGCCGAAGCTCGCCTGCGCCTGGTCACGAGCGCCCGCAAAGCGCTCGAGCCAGTGCTCGAGCGTCCGGGCGTAGTGCAGCCGGAGGTTCTCGACATCCAGGATCGACATGCCGGCGGGCGCCAGCACGCGGGTGGCGACCTCGGACAGGGTCGGCGGATAGGCGCCGGGGAAGATGCGCCGCCTGATCCAGGCGTTCAGCGGCGCGGGCACGTCGCGGCCGATGAAGTGCAGCAGGCCGCGGCCGCCGTCCCGCTTCACCGTTCGCGCGAGCACGTCGGACAGCGCATGGAACTGCCGGAGGCCGACGTGCTCCAGCATCCCGACCGAGACGAACACGTCGCAGGTCCCGGTCACGTTCCGGTAGTCGTCGTCGATGAACTCGACACGACCCTCCAGGCCCTCACGCGCGGCGCGCTCGCGCGCGAACGCCAGCTGCTCGCGCGAGACGTTGAAGGCCCGGACGTGCGCGCCGTACTCGCGCGCGATGTGCAGCGCCAGCGCGCCCCAGCCGCAGCCGGCCTCGATGACGCGATCGCCGGGCCGGATCTGCAGCTTGCGGCAGACGAGATCCAGTTTCGCGATCTGCGCCGCGTCGAGCGGCGTCGACGGATCGGGATAGTAGGCGCAGGTGTACACGAGCTGCGGGTCGAGCCAGCTCGCATAGAAGTCGTTGCCGAGGTCGTAATGACGGTGGACGTTGCGGCGTCCGGCGCGGGTGGTGTTGCGCGACGCGAGCGCGGCCGCCAGGCGGTGGCGCAGCGTGGGGCGCGGATGCGAGAGGCCGGTGAGCGCCTCGACCATCTCGTGGAGCCTGCCGCGCACCTCGACGCGCCCCGCCATGTACGCCTCGCCGAAGCTCACGTCAGGGTTCATGAGGAGCCCGACGAGCGTGCGGCGATCGCGGACGTACAGGTCGCCGATGACGTGCTCCGGCGCGGCGCCGGCCGGCCGTTCGTCCCAGAGCACGATTCGTACGCCGGAACGACGGATGCGCTGCTGCAGGTGTGTGGCGAGCCATCGATCGAACGCCGCGACGCCGCGAGACGCGTCCCGCGTGCCGGTGGCAGAATCGACCGGCTCCGCGCGGCGGCTGCCGGCGGAGTGGAACGCCGGTCCAACAGAGGTGTCCATGCAGGTACCCGCCCTCTGAAACGAAAGATGTCCGGTTGTCCGCCCGTGAGGCTGACGGCCACATCTTCCCCGATTTCACGCCGGCCGTGGAGTGTCACGGCGGCCGTGCCGGTCCCGGAGGCTCGGGCGCGTTGACTATCTGGCGACAATTCAATCGTTTAGCGGATTTCCGCGCGTCCCGGGACCGTCCGCGTGTCTGTGCTGCCTGCCTGTCGGCATTGCAAGCGCGCTGCCGGGAACCGCCTCATGCGCCTCCGCGTAGTCAGGTACCATCCTTCCCGCATGCCGGCCGATCCCGTCGTCGTTGTCGATCGTATCCGCAAGGTGTACGGCCATGTCGTTGCCGTGGACGACGTTTCGTTCGAGGTCCGACCAGGCGAGATCTTCGGACTCATCGGGCCGAACGGCGCGGGCAAGACGACGACGATGGAGTGTGTCGAGGGGCTGCGGCGGCCGGAGCAGGGACGCATCCGCGTCCTCGGACTCGACCCGGCCCGTGATGCCGATGCGCTTCATCGCCGGATCGGCGTCCAGTTGCAGGAAGCGCAGCTGCAGAAACGGATCAGCGTGCGCGAAGCCGTGGCGTTCTGGGCGGCGCTCTACGACCGGCCGGTCGACGCCGATCGCCTGCTGACGCTGCTCGGGCTCGCCGACAAGCGGCGCGCCTGGTTCATGACGCTGTCCGGCGGCCAGAAGCAGCGTCTGTTCATCGCGCTCGCGCTCATCCACGATCCGGAGCTCGTCTTCCTCGACGAGCTGACGACGGGACTCGACCCGCAGGCCCGGCGGGCGATCTGGGATCTGGTGCGCGGCATCCGCGCGCGGGACAAGACCGTCGTGCTGACGACGCATCTGATGGAGGAGGCGGAGCGGCTCTGCGATCGCGTCGCGATCATCGATCACGGGCGGATCGTCGACGTCGCGGCGCCCGACGTGCTCGTGCGCCGGCACTGTCCCGAGCGCGCGATCGTCGTCACGATGGGGCAGCCGTCGGACGGCTCGGTGTTCCGGGATCTGCCGGGGGTCGAATCGGTGAGCGCGCAGGGGAATACCGTGACCATTCGCGGCGGCGACGGCGTGGTGACCGGCGTGATCGGACGGCTCGCCGAGCATCGTCTGGAGGTGGCCGACGTCCGGACGGAGACCCCGACGCTCGAGGACGTGTTCATCCGGCTCACCGGCCACTCGATTCGGGACTGACCGATGCTGAAGGGACTCTGGCGTCTGATCGGGCTCGAGATCGCCATCTTCGTGCGCGAGCCGCTCGGGGTGGTCGGCACGGTGCTCGTGCCCGGGCTCGTGTTCGTGGGGCTGGGACGCGCGTTCGGCGGCCCGAATCCCGATCACGAGAATCCGGCCGTCCAGCGCTTCGCGGCGGATGTGCCGGTGCTCGTCGCGGTGTTCATCGCGATCAGCGCGGTGCTGTCGCTGGTGACGATCATCGCGATCTACCGTGAAGGGGGGATCCTCAAGCGTCTGCGCGCGACGCCGCTCACGCCGCTGACCATCCTGACCGCGCACGTGATCGTGAAGCTGCTGATGACGGCGGCCACGCTCGGACTGGCGCTGCTGCTCGGCGCCCGCTACTACGCGATTCCCGAGGGCGTGCCGCTGGTGTCGTTCACGGTCGCGCTGCTGGCCAGCACGCTGAGCATCCTCGCGTTCGGCTTCCTGCTCGCGAGCGTCGTCCCGACGGCGCGCTTCGCCCAGCCGATCGGCGCCCTCGTGCTCTATCCGATGCTGGGCATCTCCGGGCTCTTCGTCCCGGTCGAGTCGTTGCATCCCGTGCTCCGGCCGGTGGCGCACGCGCTGCCCCTCACCTACGGCGTGTCGCTGCTGCGCGGCATCTGGGCCGGCGAGGGCTGGATTGCGCACCTCGGGGATATCGCCGCGCTCGCGGTCATCTTCGGGGCGTGTTGTCTCCTCGCCGCACGCGTGTTCAGGTGGGAGTAGGTCGCTCTTCGATCAGGGCTTGCCCTGAGCGAAGTCGAAGGGCGTCAGCACTGCCGCGCCGGTGAACCGGCCCTCGCGGAGGTCATCGAGTGCGCGGTTGGCTTCGTCGAGCCGGTACGGCTGCGGGTGCGTGACGATCGGCATCCGCGCCGCGAGCGCCAGGAACTCGCGTGCGTCCTGCCGGGTCAGGTTGGCCACGGACCGGACGACGCGCTCCTCCCACAACAGCCGGTAGGGGAACGCCGGGATGTCGCTCATGTGGATGCCGGCGCAGACCACGGTGCCCGCCGGCCGCGTGCGGGAGAGCGCCTCAGGCACGAGAGGGCCCACCGGGGCGAAGATGATCGCCGCGTCGAGCGGCTCCGGCGGCGGGACATCCGACGGGCCGGCCCACTGCGCGCCGAGGCTCAGCGCGAAACCGGCGGCGGCCTCGTCGCCCGGCCGTACGAACGCGTAGACGATGTGATCCTCGTGTGCCGCGACCTGCGCGATGATGTGCGCGGCGGCGCCGAAGCCATAGAGGCCGATGCGCATCCGGCTGTCACTGCCGGCGTCGCTGCGCGCCGCGCCCGCGAGGCGGTAGGCCCGGTACCCGATGAGACCCGCGCAGAGCAGCGGCGCGGCATGCAGGTCGTCGTAGCCGCCGGGCAGTGCGAAGCAGAAGCGCGCGTCGGCGACGGTATACTCCGCGTAGCCGCCGTCGATCTGATAGCCCGTGTAGCGCGCAGCGGGGCAGAGGTTCTCCCGGCCGCTGCGGCACCACGCGCAGGCGCCGCAGGACCAGCCGAGCCACGGCACGCCGACCCGATCGCCGCGCAGGAACCCCGAAACTCCCTCGCCAATCGCTTCCACGGTTCCGACGATCTCGTGCCCCGGCGCCACGGGAATCGCGGGATCGGGCAGGTCGCCGTCGACCACGTGCAGGTCGGTGCGGCAGACGCCGCACGCGTGGACGCGGATGAGCAACTGTCCGGGCCCAGGCGCCGGCATGTCGCGCGTGATGGGCTCGACGCGTCCGCTGCGCGCGCGGGTCAGGGCCATGACTCGCATTCCGATCCTCCCTGGCGGTCCACTGTATAGAATCTCACCCGCACCGGGCCCGCAAGGCGCGGCTGCCGGGCCGGCACGGAGGCCGGCCGCGAACGTCCCTCGGGAGCCATGTCCCAGCCATCCGCGTCGCGCCGGCTCCGGTTCGTCGTGCTGCTGATCATCGTGGCGGCCGCAGGTCTGTGGCTCGCTGTCCGCACGGACATCGGGCGGGCCTCCACGCCGGCCTATCTCGACCCGTCGTTGCCGGCGGAGGCCCGCGCCGCCGATCTCGTCTCCCGGATGACGGTCGAGGAGAAGATCTCGCAGCTCACGAACGAGGCCGCGGCCATTCCGCGGCTCGGCGTCCCGGAGTACGAGTGGTGGAACGAGTGCCTGCACGGCGTCGCGCGCGCGGGGGCCGCCACGGTGTTCCCGCAGGCCATCGGCCTGGCGGCGACGTTCGACACGGCGCTGATGCACGAGGTCGCGACCGTGATCTCGGACGAGGCGCGTGCGAAGCACCACGAGGCCGTCCGGCGCGGCCAGCGGAAGCGCTACCAGGGGCTGACGTTCTGGTCGCCGAACATCAACATCTTCCGCGACCCGCGGTGGGGACGGGGGCAGGAGACGTACGGCGAGGACCCGTTCCTCACGGCGCGGATGGGCGTGGCGTTCGTCCGCGGCCTCCAGGGTGATGACCCGCGCTACCTGAAAGTCTCCGCGACGGCGAAGCATTTCGCCGTGCACAGCGGGCCGGAAGCGGACCGGCACCATTTCGACGCGCAGCCCTCCGAGCGTGATCTCCACGAGACCTATCTGCCGGCGTTCGAAGCGCTGGTGCGGGAGGCGAAGGTCGAGTCCGTGATGGGCGCCTACAACCGCCTCAACGGCGAGTCGGCGTCCGCGAGCCGACGCCTGCTCATCGACATCCTCCGGAGCGACTGGGGCTTCGACGGGCACGTGGTCTCCGACTGCGGCGCCATCGACGACATCTACAAGACCCACAAGATCGTGGACGAGCCGGAGGCGGCAGCCGCCCTGGCCATCAGGAACGGTTGCGACCTCGAGTGCGGCAGCGTCTTCCGCTCGCTCGGCCGCGCCCTGGAGGAGGGGCTCGTGACGGAGCGCGACCTCGACGTCGCGCTCACGCGGCTGATGCGAACGCGGATCCGTCTGGGCATGTTCGATCCGCCCGGCAAGGTGCCATATGCGTCCATTCCGTACTCCGTCAACGAGGCGCCGGAGCACGATCGGCTTGCGCGTCGCGCCGCCCAGGCGTCGATCGTCCTGCTGAAGAACGACGGCCTGCTCCCGCTCTCGAAGGACCTGCGGCGCATCGCGGTCATCGGCCCGAATGCCGACGAGCTGATGACGCTGCTCGGGAACTACTACGGCACGCCGTCGCATCCGGTCACGGCGCTGGCCGGCATCCGCAACGCCGCCGGCCCGGACACGACAATCCGGTACGCGCGCGGCGTCGATCTGATTGAGGGACGGCAGGACCCGCGCGCGCTCCCGCCGATCGAGTCGTCGCACCTGCGGCCGGGACCCGGGCTCTCCGGGTTCGGCCTGAAGGGGGAGTACTTCCGCGGGCGCGACTTCGCCGGCGAGCCGCTGCTGACGAGGACCGACGCGACGATCGACTTCCGCTGGTACCGCGGCTCGCCGACGAGCGACCTGGTGCCCCGCGGCGAGGTCGTCCCGGAGCAGGCGATTCCGGACGACGACTTTGCCGCACGCTGGACCGGGCAGATCGTGCCGCCGGTCTCGGGCGACTACGGGTTCGTGGTCACCGGAGACGACGGGTTCCGGCTGGCCATCGACGGGCGCACGGTGATCGACGAGTGGACGACGACGCCGCGCGCGCGGGCGGGGTCGGCCACGGTTGCGCTCGAGGCGGGCCGGCCGTACGACGTCCGGCTCGAGTACTTCGACGACATCCGCGACGCCGAAGTGCGGCTCGCGTGGAAGCTGCCGGGCGCCGGCGATCCGTTTGCGGAGGCGGTGAAGGCGGCACGGGAATCGGACGTCGCGATCTTCGTCGGCGGGCTCACCGGGGACGTCGAGGGCGAGGAGATGCCGGTCGCGTACCCGGGGTTCGCGCGGGGCGATCGCACGCTGCTGAAGCTTCCCGGAACGCAGCAGCGGCTGCTCGAGGCGCTGCACGCCACAGGCACGCCGGTCGTGCTCGTGCTGACGACCGGGTCGGCGCTGGCGGTCGAGTGGGCGCAGGCGAACCTGCCGGCGATCGTGCTGGCCTGGTATCCGGGCCAGCGGGGCGGCGACGCGATTGCCGACGTCCTGTTCGGCGAGGTGAATCCCGCCGGCCGGCTGCCCGTGACGTTCTATCGGTCCGTCGAGCAGTTGCCGCCGTTCGATGACTACGACATGGCCGGACGGACGTACCGGTACTTCAGCGGCGATCCGCTGTACCCGTTCGGACATGGGCTCTCGTACACGTCCTTCGAGTACGCCGGCCTGGAGATCGACCGCACGGCCGCGCGCGCCGGCGAGCCGGTTGCCGTCGCGCTGTCGGTGCGCAACAGCGGCACGCGGGCGGGTGACGAGGTCGTGCAGCTCTACGTTCGTGCGGCCGGAGGCGCGGATATGCCGCTGAAGGACCTGCGCGGGTTCGAGCGGGTGACGCTGCAGCCCGGCGAGACGAAGCCGGTGCGGTTCCGGCTCGTGCCGGACGAGGCGTTCGCGTATTACGACGAGTCCGCTCGCGGCCTGCGGATGCGCCCGGGCGAGTACGAGCTGCAGGTGGGCGCGTCGAGCGCCGACATCCGGCTGACCGGACGCGTGACGATTCGATGAACCGGTGCGGGGCGCCGGTGACGCCCGCGCCCCGCGCACCCGTTCGTCAGAGCTCCCGGATGTAGATGTTCCGGAACTGGACGAGGCTCGGCGGGCTGGTCCACTGGCCTTCGTCCCAGGCGCCGTGGTGCTGCAGGGCGATGCGCCCACGCGGCGGCAGATCCGGGAGCTGCGCGTTGTCGATGACCGTGACCCCGTTGAGCACCACCGTCAGCCGGTCGCCTTTCATCGTGATCTCGAAGGTGTTCCATTCCCCGATGTGGCGATCCGCGATGGTCTTCGGCGTGACGCCGGCCCGCACCTCGGGCGGCATGTCCGGATCCATCCGGTAGCCGTACACCTCGCCCGATCCCACCGGCCAGTTCCAGATGTTCACCTGCGCCTTCGGCGTGTCGCGCAGGTAGATGCCCGAGTCGGCGTCGGGAACGGTCGTCACGAGTTCCTTGCCGTCGGGTCCCTTCTTGTGGCTGCCGTCGGCGAGGATGATCGGCACGTTCGGATTGAGGTACGGCACGTCCTTCAGGCGCCAGTCGACGCGCAGCACGAAGTCGCCGTACTCCCGCTCCGACCAGAGGCTCTTGTCGTCGCTCGCCTCGCTGCGGGCGTCGTAGTCGATGACGCCATCCACGACGCGCCAGTGGCCGTTGTCGCCGGGCGGCACGCGCCAGCCGGTGAGGTCCCGCCCGTTGAAGAGCGAGGTGAACCCGGGCGGCACGTCGGAGTCGGCCCGGCTCCCGCAGACCGCGGCCGCGAACACGACGGGCACCACCAGCGCGGCCACCACCATCGAACGTCGCATG
>CAYUPN010000065.1:19076-22426 GCA_964446605.1 uncultured Bifidobacteriaceae bacterium
CCGGTCGGGAAGAGCTTCTTGAGCTGATCGAACGACGCCCGGCTTCCGTACTGTCCGAGCATGAACGCCTCGGCGTACTTCACCTTGCTCCCGCGCTCCTGGCCGTACAGCTTGATCAGCTCGTCGCGGTACTGGTCGGCCACGGCCGCCGTGCGCTGCTGCGCGAGCTTCAGGAGGTAGGCCGGCCGCTCGGTGTCGCTGTTCGGGACATCGGGGCGCGTCCGCGCCTGCCAGGAATCCTTGTCGCCGAACTGCGAGGGCATCGCCGAGACGCACTGCCACTTCTTGTCCGCGACGCTGTCGATGTCGACGACGATCGTCGGCACGAACTTCGAGGGGTGCTCGAACCCGTCCGAGTAGTAGAAGAACAGCGGGTTGCGCGGCGTCGGCTTCGTATCGGGCACGAAGAACGGCGCCACGACGACCACCGCGGCGTCGTCCATCAGCACGCCGGTGTAGCGGTGGTCCGGATGGTAGTCGTACGGGCGGTGCCCCATGACGATGTCGGCCTGCCAGTCGCGGATGAGGCGCGCCACCGTGCGGCGGTTCTCGAGCGTGGGCTCGAGTTCGCCGTCATGGATGTCGAGCACGTCGGTGGTGATGCCGAGGATGCGGGCGCACTCCTGGACCTCGGCGTACCGGCGCTGGGCCAGCGGGCCACCAGCCTGGCTGAAGTGGCCGATGTCGCCGTTCGTCATCGCGACGAACTTCACCTTGTGCCCCTGCGCGGCCCAGAGCGCCGCCACCCCGGCGGCCTTCAGCTCCGCGTCGTCCGGATGGGCGCCGAACGCGATGATGCGGAGCGGGCGGTCCTGTGCCGACTGGGTATGCACCAGCACGGGCGCGAGCACGAGCGCAAGCAGGGCAAGAACTGTGGCTGATCGGGTCATCGTCTCTCCAGAGATAAGCTCGGATTGCCGGAAACCGCGGCGCCGGTGTCAGGGCCGCAGGCAGGCCGATTCTCGCAGAACCGGAGAATTCGTGCAGCCCCCGGGCTCTGGTACCCGGGTGGAACGCGGATCGGGCGCCGGACCTGGCGGCTTTCGTCTATGATCGCGCCGCCCCGCATGGGGCCCTTTCGAGGGAGTGTGCGTATGCGTCGCTGCAGCCTGTCGTGTCTCGCCCTTCTGGTGTGCGCCGCCGTCACCCTGCTTGCCTCCGACGTGGCCGGCAAATGGCAGGGAGCCGTCCCGACGCCCGATGGGGATCTGACCGTCACGTTCGAGTTCAGGACCGAAGGCGAAGCGCTGACCGGCACGGTCGAGAGCGTGATGGGTGTGGCCCCGCTCAAGAACGGCAAGGTGAACGGGAACGTCCTCACGTTCGACGTCGAGGTCGAGACGATGGTGATCTCGCACGAGGCGACGGTCAATGGCGACGAGATCGCGATCAAGGCGCGCGGCGACTGGGGCGAGACCGAGTACGTGGTCCGGCGCATGAAGCCGTAACGGGGCGTCGGGCCGCGCCGTGTCGCGGCCCCGTGTGCTGGAGCCCGGTCGCGGACCTGTCGCACAATACCGGCGATGGGCCTGCGGACCGTGCTCATCGTGCTGGTGCTGCTGGGGTCCGGGTGTGCCACGACACCGCCCGGACCGTGGGTGCTCGACTCGCGCGAGATGCGCACCCGCCCCACGCGGGTCGGCGAGTGGATCGCGAGCTACCAGCAGGCGCTCGCGGCCACGCTCGACGTGTTCGAGAAGGACCTCGGGTTTCCCCAGCTCGAGGTCCGGCTGGTCTTCCTGCCGGACGAACCCACCTTCGAGCAGCTGCTGCTGGAGATCGGCTACCCGGCGCAGCTTGCGCGCGACGCCGCCGCCGACATGACCGCGATCGGCGGGCATCGGAGCGTCCTGCTCAATCAGGAGCGTGTGGAGCGCCGGAGCTGGCCCGCGCGTGTCGGGCTGCTGGCGCACGAGCTGACGCACGTGCTGCAGTACGAGCTCGGCGGCGGGACGCGCGGCGAATCCGATCAGTGGCTCAGGGAAGGCTACGCCGAATGGGTCGAGTCCCGTGTGCTCCAGTCGCTCCACTTCGGCGGCCGCGAGGCGCTGCGCGAGGCGCTGCGTGAGGCCCGCGGCCAACTGCGGGGGCACCGGCCTGACACGCTGCCGCCGCTGACGGCCCTCGGGACGTTCCCCGAATGGGTCAGCCGCGGACGCCATGGCGTGGGCCCGCTGCTGTATACCCAGGCGTTCGCCGCCGTCGGATTCCTGATCGAGCGGCACGGCACGCCGGCCGTGCTCGACTACTTCTCGCGGTTCGCCCGGTCGCAGGACCGCGACGGCAACTTCGAGGGAGCGTTCGGCGAGACCCGCGCAGAGTTCGAAACCGCGTTCAGGCAGTCGGTCTGGGGAAGGTGAATCATGTAGCTGGCAGCTGGCAGCTGGCAGCTGACAGCAGGCAGCAGACAGCTCGCCGCCGCGGCATCCCGCTTGCTCACGCCGACGCATGACTTCGACAGGCGAAGCTCTTCTGGCCGGGACGGCCGGCGCGCTGGCGTTGACGACGGTGCACGAGGTCGGACGCCGGACGCTGCCGTCGCCGCCGCGGATGGACCTCGTCGGGATGCGCGCGCTGGCCGCGGGACATCGCGCGCTCGGCACACCCGTGCCGCCGGAACGGCGGCTCTTCTATGAGACGCTCGCCGGCGACCTCGTGTCGAACACGCTGTACTACGCGATGGTGCCGGGGCGCGACGCCGCCGCGACGTGGCGGCGCGGCGCGCTGCTCGGCGGGCTCGCCGGTCTCGGCGCGGTGACGCTTCCGCGGCGGATGGGGCTCGGCGATCCGCCGAACAGCAGGGCAGCGGGAAACCAGATGATGACCGTGGCGTGGTACCTGCTCGGCGGGCTCGCCGCCGCGTGCACCGCGGTCTGGCTGCGTTCCCGGATGGAGCCGCAGGAGGACTTCGTGGCTCTGCAGTGGCTGGGGTGGTGACAGCCGTGGTGCTGCGTCGCTAGTCCGCCGGGCGTCCCGCGAGACTCCGCATGCCCGGGCGGTTTTCGTCCGCGCTCAGATCTTCCCCACGACCCAGTCGCCCGGCGCCAGCTCGATGCCGCACACGAGCTCGGCGCCGAGGCGCACCTCCGCATCGCGGCAGCCGGCCGTGCGATCCGGTACAGCGCGGTCTCGTCGACGACGAACCACTCGGGGAACTCGTTCACCGTACACGTAGCCCCAGTTGTCCGAGAGTCGCGCCGACACCGGCTGCAGCGTCGCCGCGTCGACCTCGTCGTACAGCAGTCCGTCGCAGTTGGCGGACTCGAGGATGCGATCCAGCATGCGCGCGATTACCGGCTTCCAGCGCGCCGCGCGCGGGGTGCCGAGATGCTGCTCGACGGCATACTGCA
>CAYUPN010000066.1:0-5638 GCA_964446605.1 uncultured Bifidobacteriaceae bacterium
TCCACGCACGCATCGTCCGCGTGGCCGACTCGTTCGATGCGATGACGTCGGCGCGGGCCTACCGGCCGGCGCAGCCGCCGCAGTACGCGCTGGACGAACTGCGTGCGCATCGCGGTACGCAGTTCGACGCGGCCGTCGTCGACGCGTTCCTGGAGGCCTGGGCTGCCGGTCCCGCGGGCATGTGGGCCACGCGCGTCGCGGCGGAGGGCGGCGGACGCCTGCCTGCGGCGCTGGTGCGCTTCGACCGCGCGGTGGGGGAGTAGCGCCATGCGGGCCCGGCTGGTCTTCGGCGTGTGCTGCGCGGTCGTGCTGATGGCGGCCACCGTGCATGCGCAGCCGGCGGCGGGGTACCAGGCGCCGCTCACGCGTTTCGGCCTGGACAGCGTCACCTCGGCGGAGACGTACGTCGAGCATGACGGCGCAGAGGCGGGCGCGGCCATCGACCTGCTCGGAGGATGGCAGGCCGGGCCGGTGCAGATCCTGGCGCGGCCGGTGCTGCGGCGCAATCACGACGGGGACTGGTCCGCCGACGTCTACCAGCTCGCGGTCCGGCACGATCGCGGCCGGCGCGTGCGCATGCGGCTGGAGGCCGGTTACCTGCCGTCGCCGATCGGCATCTCGCCGCTCGAGACGCGCGCGAGCGACAACCCGCTCGTCGCGCCGATCACGTCGTACACCACGCGGCTGCCGCTCTTCGAGGAAGGTACGCCACGGACGCAGCTCGCCTCGCCGCTCTATCCGCTCGCGGTGCAGGCGACGTGGTCGACGCCGCGCTGGGATCTGCGGACCTCGGTGCTCGAGAGCTCGCTGGTGCGGGTGCGGCCGCTGACGGGCGAGTACAAGCCGCCGCGCGCGCCGCAGCTCGCGGTCGGCGGCGGCATCACGCCGCGTACCGGCCTGCGGCTCGGCGCGTCGGCCGCGTTCGGTCGCTATGCGCGCGCCGACGAGGTCGCCGGCGGGCTGGGCGGCGACCGCCACGCGCGCATTCTCAGCGTGGACGGTGACTACAGCGTCGCTTACACGCGCGTCTACGGCGACTTCGTGCACACGCGCCTCGATCGCGCCGAGGGCTACACCACGGCCACCGCGCTCACCGTCACGGCCGTGCAGACGCTGACGCCACGCTGGTATGTCGCCGCGCGCGGCCAGCGGCTGACGACCAGTCATCTGCTCGCGTCCGGGTACGAGTCGCCGCACGACCAGCCGTATCACCACCGGCACTCCGAGGAGGACTATGCCCTCGCGGCGCTGGGCGGCTACATCCCCGGGCCGGACGACGCGCCGCACGATCTCGGCCCGTCCGACGCGCTCACCATCGAGACCGGCGTCGGATTCCGGCTGTCGCCGGACCTCACCGTGCGTGCGTCCTATCTCGGCTATCGCGCGTTCGTCGGCCGCGAGCTGGAGCACCACGCGGTGTTCTCGCTCGTGTGGACGCGGCGGTGGTTCTGATCCACGCAGAGGGCACAGAGAACGCAGAGGGCACAGAGGGCCGTACACGTAGGGCCGAACTTCAGTTCGGCCATCCCGCCGGCGACGTAGGGCCGAACTTCAGTTCGGCCAATCCGACGCGCCGGTTTCTGTGATCTCTGTAGCCTCCGCGCCCTCTGTGCCCTCCGTGCCTTTATGGCCCGTGGACAGGAAGGCGGACGTCAATCCGCAAATCCGCAATCCGCAATCGGGAGTCCCTGTCGCGCTGCCCTCGATTCGGCTAGGATCCCCGTGCCAGCCCTGCAGCCCCTCCCGGAGGCCCGCATGCGCGAGTTCCGCGTCGGTGTCCTGCTCCCGGCTCTCATCCTGACCCTGCCGGGGCACATCGCGCGACCATCCGCCCAGCAGTTCACGACCGAAACGCTCGCGATCACCGTCGACGTCGTCGTGCACGACGAGAACGGGAACGTCGTGCGCTGTCTCGGGCCGGAGGATTTCGAGGTGTTCGAGAACGGCGACCGCCAGACCGTCACGGCCTTCGAGCGGTTCGGGCACACGTGTGGACGCGAGCCTGCAATGCCGCGTGAGGCAGAAGCGGGGGACGAGCCGTCGGCCGCGGCGCGTCTCGGGTTGTCCACGTCCCCGCCCGTCACGGCGATCGTGTTCCACGAGCTCGGGCCGGAGGCGCGCGCGGCGGCGTGGCGCGCGGCGAACGTCTTCATCGACGAAGTCAAGGAGGAAGGAGGCTTCGCCGGCGTGTTCGTGCTTCGGAACGCCGTCGAGCCGATCCAGCCGTATACGAGCGACGCCGGGCTGCTGCGTGCGGCCGCGCGCGAGGCCGCCATGCGGCCCGGCTGTCCGCAGGGTGACGTCGACAGCGACGTGCCGTCAGCGGCTGGGGGCGGCCTCGATTGTCCCAAGAGCGAAGGGAACGTCGTCGACCTGAACAATCTTCAGGAGGTCGTCCGCACGCTCTCGGTCTTGCCGGGTCGGAAGACAATGATCGTCCTCTCCGAAGGCTTCAGGATGCCGCTCGACTCGCTTGCTCCCGACAAGTTCGAGCGAATCGTGTCGCTCGCCAACCACCATCGGGTGACGATTCATACCCTCGACGCGCAGGGGCTGCGCGCCGTCAGCCCGCGTGCGGGCATGGCGAAGCAGATGCGGACGTATGACGCGACGGCACATCCGTCGATGCCCGGGAACTTCGCCGCGACGCCGCCTTCCGGCCACGAGATCACGTCCGGCGATCCCACGACCGTGCTCGCCTGGGCGGCGCACGAGACCGGCGGCCGGTTCATCGAGAACACGAACGACCTGAGCGGGGCGGTGCGGAGTCTGGCGCAGGACCTGCGCGAGGGCTACATGCTGGCGTACACGCCGGCAAACACGAAGATGGATGGGCGGTTCCGGACCGTCGACGTCCGGGTGAAACGCACGGGCGTCCGGGTCTACTCGCGCCGTGGTTACCTCGCGTCACCGCGCCCGACCGCGCTCACCGTCGCGCCGCACGAAGCGGCGCCCCTCATGCTGCTCGACTCCGGCGCGGTGCACGAGAGCATTCCGGTGGAGGTGGCCACGCGTCCGGTGGCGAAGGGCTTCGAGGTCGGCGTCCACCTCGCGGCGTCGGACCTCACGTTCGCCGATACGCTCGAGGGCTTCCATGCCGGGGTCGTCGTTCTCGCGCGCGCGATGAAAGGCTCGGACCGCATGCTCGCGTTGACGAGCCGGACGTTCGCCCTGGCGGGCACGCGCGAGGAGCTGGCGGCTGCGCGGCAGCGGCGCGTCGCGATCCCGCTGCAGCTCTCGTTCGAGGGGGACGCCACCGCACTCGAGGTCGTCGTCTACGACATCGTCGGGCGACGGGGAACGGTGAGGCGGGTGAAGCAGTGATCAGGTCTGATCGGGTCGGACCGGGTCAGATCAGGTCAGATCAGGTCCCGCCCGCGCCTGCGGCAAGGGCGCGGGCTGATCAGGTCCCGCCTTCGCCCGCGTTCGATTGGTCGCGGGCTACGGCGGATCAGGTCTGCGCGCCCGCTCGCTGATGCTCGTGGTCGCGCGATCAGGTCGGATCAGGTCCCGCCTTCGCGCTGCGCGCTCCGGCGGATCAGGTCGCGCTCGGGCCAGCGAGTGGCGCACGGCGGCGATCACAGCGCTTGCACCGTGATGGGGCCTGCCCTCATTAGCCCGAGGGCGGAGGAGAGTGCGTGGCGACAGGACCCGCGAGCGAGTCGCGCGACCCAGGTCTTGTCAGGCAGATACTTCATGGTCGAGCTCGCAGTCGATCTCGTCGTCGTGGTGGTGAGCAGCGTCTGGGACCTGCTCTGCCGCGTGCTGGACAAGGCTGGCGTGGGTGTCGGACTGCGTAGTGGTCCGGAACGGCAGCCGGATGGGGTGCTGGGCCTCAGGCCGTCGCGGCACGAGGAGCATCCGGATGGTCCGCAATGAAGTGCCCGGGTCGCGAACGCCTACTCCGAGACCGCCCGGCGGACCGCCGCGACGACCTCGTCGAGCTCGAACGGGCGGCCAACGATTTCGATGACGGGCTCCGTCCGCTCGGCCAGCTCGCGCGCCATCTTCGCGTTCGTGCTGGTCAGGACGAAGGGGATGTCCCTGAACGGCGAGGTGTTCCGCAGATGATCGAGGAACGCCCATTGCCTGTCGTAGGGAGGCACGAGGTCGTAGAGCACCGCGGCAGGTTTGTGCTGCCCGACGAACGCATCGATGTCGATTTCGCCCTTTCGCAGCTCATTGACGTGACGGGTGACCGCCAGGAACCCGTTCTGTTCGAGGACGAGGCGAAGAAGCTCGAGCATGTCATCGCTGCTGTTGAACACGGCGACGAGGGGACGGACTGGTGCGGGCATCTCCGTACTGTAACGTGTGTCGCATGGCCGAGGTCGGCGGCGCGTGCTCCGCAGCAGAAAGCTCAGCCTTCAGATCAGGTCGCAGCCTTGATCCGTAGTGGAGGGACTATGACTCCGCGGCTTCTGGCTATTTCCGTGCTTGTGATGACGGCGACGTGGTCCGGCAGCGCAGCAGAGGACGATCGCCGCGTGGCGCGCCGCTCGGGTATCGCCATCGGCGAGCATCTGAGGGCCGGCGATCGATCGGTCACGATCGTCGACGACACTCCGCCGCCGCTCTTCGTCAACCCCCCTGACGGGACGTCGTTCGCCGAGTGGCTGATCGAGCTTCGCGCGACGGTGTTCACGGGCCGTGTCCGGCAGCTGCGCTCGGTGCCGACATCAAGTAGCGACTTCATCGAGACGACCGTCGTGTTCGACGTTGACGAGGTCCTCTTCGAGCCAGACCGCGGTCGTGACGTCCGCTCGACCGAATGGTTCACGCTGCCCGGCGGCAACATGACCGTCAACGGGGTACACGTGCGGGCCGAGGTGTCGTGGGCACAAGCCCCGCGACCGGCTTGCAGGTACCTCGTGTACGCGAGCCGGGGAGAGAAGGGGGAACTGCTCGTCGGGCCCTGGTCGATGTTCGAGCTGGATGGCGAGGGGGCTGCCCACCGGCTGGCAGACGTTCCGTTCACCGCGGGGTTCGGAGATCTGCCGGAGCTGGCCGTGCTGAACGACATCCGTGCTGCCGCGAGCAGAAGCCGATAGGTTCGAGTTGGCAAGCAGCCCCGCCCCCAAGCGGAACGCGGAACACCGACAAGTGAAGTCCCGTCTGTACGTGGCATGCTCGAAGTCCTGCTCAACCTCGTCGTCGCCGTCGTGGTGAGTGCCTGCGAATTGCTCGGTCCCGTCCTGGACCGGCAGCGCCAGCCGAGGTAACAGTTCGCGGGATCGTCGTTCGCGGGATCGCCGTACCGATTCAGCCCGGACATCACTGAACCCGCGCTCTCTCTGAAGCGCCCCAGGAGATCGTCATCTGCCCGGTCCGGACCGAGTGCAGCCACCGCAACGTGTCCGTTGCGTCATGATCTTCGAACGCGCGTGCGTGATGCGGGCCTGAAGGCCCGCCGCTACACGCACCGCAAGGGGGGCGCGCTCTCGGCAGCGCGGCGAGCTCCCTTCGTGGTTGCCTGTAGCGGCGGGGCTTCATTCAGCCCCGCCCGACGGGCCGCTGCGCCGCGACTCCCGGCGCGCGTGCGTGATGCGGGCCTGAAGGCCCGCCGCTACACGCACCGCAAAGGGGGGGCGCGCTCTCGGCAGCGCGGCGAGCTCCCTTCGTGGTTGCCTGTAGCGGC
>CAYUPN010000066.1:5738-22329 GCA_964446605.1 uncultured Bifidobacteriaceae bacterium
CCGCCGCTACACGCACCGCAAAGGGGGGGCGCGCTCTCGGCAGCGCGGCGAGCTCGCTTCGTGGTTGCCTGTAGCGGCGGGGCTTCAGCCCCGCCCGACGTACCGCGCCGCGATTCTCAACCGCGCGTGCGTGAGGCGGGCCTGAAGGCCCGCCGCTACATGCACGGCAAGAGATTGCGGCGCGCGTCCAGCACCGCCCTCGATCGGGAACGGAACCCGGACCCTGCGATGGCCAATGATGGCCGAACTGAAGTTCGGCCCTACGAGCGCGCAGGTCGCCGTTCTCGTTACACTTGCCCACATGATCGCGAACTGGAGAAGGTGGCGGCTGTCCGGTGCGGTTGCCGGCGGCTGCCTGCTGGTGTCATTGCTCGCGTCTGCCTCGCCGGCCGCTGCAGGCGAGGCCATCGACCTCACGACCGCGACAATCGTGATTCGCAGCGGGGTGGTCGACGCGTCCGAGCAGATTGCGCCGGAAGTGCTGCAGGAGGAGGTGCTCGCACGCACGGGGATCCGCTGGCCCATCGAGTCCGCCTGGCCGCGCAGCGGCGCGGTGATCGCGATCGGCGTGGCCGGAGCCGGCGCGCCATGGCCCGATGCGCCTTCGGTTGAAGGCGTCGCACGCAAGGCTGAAGGCTACCGGCTGCTGACACAGGTCCGGGACGGACGCCCGGTCGTCTGGGTGCTCGGCGCCGACGGGCGCGGGGCGCTCTTCGGCGTCGGCCGGTTGCTGCGTGCCCTGGACTGGACGAAGGGGAGCGCGTCGCTGTCGTCGGCGCTCGATATCGCAACGGCGCCGTACCATGCGATCCGCGGGCACCAGCTCGGGTACCGGCACCACTCGAACACGTACGACGGCTGGAGCGTCGAGCACTACGACCGCTACATCCGCGAGCTGGCGCTGTTCGGCGCCAACGCGATCGAGAACATTCCGTTCCAGGACACGCGCGTGAGCCCGCTGATGCCGCTGCCGCGCGACGTCATGAACCGGCGCATCAGCGAGATCTGCGCGAAGTACGGCCTGCAGTACTGGCTGTGGACGCCGGCGGACTTCGATCTGACCGACACGGGGAAGCGGGACGAGGCGCTGGCCGCGCTCGAGCGGCTGTTCGCCGATCTGCCGCGTCTGGATGCGATCTTCCTGCCGGGCGGCGATCCCGGCGACAACCCGGCATCGCTCGTCATCCCGTATCTCGCGGATCTCGCGGTGCGGCTGCAGAGACACCATCCCGACGCGCGCGTCTGGCTGTCGCTGCAGCACTTCGACAGGGCGGAGATCGATCACGTGTTCGGCTGGGTCGACCGCGACATGCCCGCGTGGTTCGGCGGCCTGGTCGCCGGGCCCGGCAGTCCTCCGATCCCGGACACGCGTGCGCGATTGAACCGGCGCTACCAGCTCCGCGATTACCCCGACATCACGCACACGGTCCGGTGCCAGTACCCGATTCCGTGGTGGGATCCGGCGTTGAACTTCACGCACGGGCGCGAGCCGGTGAACCCGCGGCCGCTGTTCTACGCGGAGGTCCACGACCGGCTGGCGCCGCACATGGACGGCTTCATCAGCTACTCCGACGGCGTCAACGACGACTTCAACAAGGTGCTCTGGTCGCTGAAATCGTGGGCCCCCACGACCGGCGTGCGCGAGATCGCGCTGGAGTACGCGCGAACCTTCTTCGGAACGGACGTCGCCGAACTCGCGGCCGACGCGCTGCTCGCGCTCGAGCGCAACTGGGAGGGCGCGCTGGCCACGAACGGCGCGGTCGACGGCACGCTGGCGCTCTGGCAGCAGGTCGAAGGCCGCATGGCGAACCCGGCGGCAAACTGGCGCCTGCAGATGCACCTGATGCGCGCTTATTACGACGCCTACACGCGCCACCGGCTGCTCTACGAAACGGCGTTGGAGAGGGAAGCGAACGCCGCGCTGGCATCAGCCGCGACGGCAGGCGCCTCTGAAGCCATCGACCGCGCCCTGGCGATCCTCGCGCATGCGACGGGCGAGCCGATCCGTCCCGACTGGCGCGCCCGCATCGAGGAACTGGCGAACGCGCTGTTCGAGGCAATCCGCATGCAGACCAGCGTGCCGAAGCATTCCGCGAGCGGCTACGAGCGCGGGGCGGTGCTCGACTTCGTCGACCACCCGCTCAACAACCGGTGGTGGCTGGAAGACGAGCTCGCGAAGGTGCGCGCGATCTCCGACGAACGAACGCGCGTCGCGCGCCTGCTCGAGCTCGCCTCCTGGTCCGATCCCGGTCCCGGCAGCTTCTACGACGATGTGGGGAGCGTTGCGGGGTCGCTGCGGGTGAGGCGTGAGCCGGTGTTCGGGGTGCCGGGGGCGCTACGCGGCCCGATCCCGCACTTCACCTGGGAGGGCGGACCGACCCGCACGCGCCTCTCCTGGCTCACCAGCCTCCGCTGGCCCTCCGCCATCGTCTACGAGGCTCTCGACCCGGCGGCGACGTATGTCGTCCGGCTGCACATCATTGCACGCGAGAAGGCCGGTGACGTCCGGTTGCGTCTCGACGGCCAGCCCACGGCGCCGGTCCGGACGCCGAGCGTGCCCGGTGAGTTGTACGAGTTCGAGGTCCCCGCGGAGCTCGTCGCGGACGGGCGGCTGGAGCTGACGTTCGACCCGATCGACGAGAGCCATCTGAACTGGCGGCAGCACTCGCGGCTGGCGGAGGCGTGGCTCATCCGATCGGATCGCGCGGCTGACACCGCACGCCAAGGCGTTCTGCCGGGACGGCCGAACTGAAGTTCGGCCCTACGTGTGTGGAATGGTGCCGGAAGAGGGGATCGAACCCACACTCACCTTTCGGTGAACCGGATTTTGAGTCCGGCGCGTCTGCCAGTTCCGCCATTCCGGCTTCGGGCGGGTGCCCGGCGGTCGTCTGCCCGTCGAGCCTGGGTTTCAGTATAGCGACTGCGCGCCGCCCGGTGCGACAATGCGGTCATGCGTGACCTCCCGATTGCCTGCACGCTCGACCCCGGCGATCTGGCAGTACGCCGCGACGGGTTGCTGCCGGGGCTCATCGCGAAGGCCCGGGGGGTCGAGCCGCTCGCCGACGGCCTGCGCCTGCACTTCGAGGCGACCAGCGACACGCTGGCGGCGGCGATGCGCGTCATCGACGCCGAGCGGCAGTGCTGCCGCTTCCTCCGGTTCCAGCTGACGGTCGAACAGGACGGCGCGCCGATGACGCTCGATGTCACGGGTCCGGCGGGCACGCGGGAATTTCTGGTGGATTTCTGTCAGTAGGCGCCGCAGTCGGTTCCGGTCACGACAAGTAACGGGAGGGTGGCGTGCGCGTCCTGCTGCTCTCGATGCCGGACTCGTTCGAACACATGGCGCCGGTCGCGATCCGGATGCCGAACGGCGCGCTGACCTCGCTCGCCGGCAACGTCGACCCGCATCACGACGTCGCCTGCGCCGACCTCCTCCTGGTCCAGGGGCGTGTCCTCCCCGAAGTCGAGCGCCTGATTCGCGACCGCCAGCCGGACGTCGTCGGGCTGTCGATCATGACCTTCCAGCGCCGCACGGCGCTGCGGCTGGCCGGCCACATCCGGCGGCTGCGTCCGTCCGCGAAGATCGTCGCCGGCGGTTACGACCCGAGTCTGGCGCCGGACGCCTACGAGCCGCCGCACACGGGCGTGGACTTCCTCGTCCGTGGGGAAGGGGAGATCACCTTCCGCGAGCTGCTGCGCGAGCTCGAGCGCGGCGCTCCACCGCGCGGCGAGGGCAGCTGGCTCGGGCAGATTCGCGGGCTCTCCTGGCGAGACGCCGGGAGGATGTACCACAACCCGGACCGGCCGGTCCTCGAGCTGCGGCGCGGCGAGCTGCGCCTGCCCAGGCGCGCCGCCCGCGTCTGGCGCGACTACACCCTCCTCGGCCGGCCGATCGACGTCGTCGAGACGTCGCGCGGCTGCACGTTCGATTGCAGCTTCTGCTCGATCGTCGAGATGCGCGGCCGGAACTTCCATGCGTTCCCGATCGAGCGCGTGCTGGCCGACATCGCCGATGCCCGCGATCACGGCGCGCGGTCGATCTTCCTGGTCGACGACAACATCACGCTGGACGTGCGGCGGTTCACGCAGCTCTGCGAGCGGATCATCGACGCCGGGCTGCACACGCTCGACTACAGCGTGCAGGGGATGACGTCGGCCATCGCGCAGCACGGTGCGACGCTCGCGCCGCTGATGCGCCGCGCCGGCTTCCGCTACGTGTTCCTCGGCATCGAGAACGTGCTGGCCGACGGCCTGCAGTTCCTGCGCGCCCGCGCGAAGAACCTCCGGCGCGGCGATCGCGGCGAGCCGGCCGGCAACGCGTCGCTCGAGGCAATCCGCCTGATTCACCGTCACGGGATGTTCGTGGTCGGCGGGCTGATCGTCGGCAACCCGGACGACACGCGCGAGGCGATCGAGGCGAACCTCGCCTTCGCGCGCCGGCATGTCGACTGGCCCTACATCCAGCACCCGACCCCGTACCCGCGCACGCCGATGACGCGGGAGTTCCGCGAGCAGGGGCTGATCGTCAGCGAGCGCCTCGAGGAGTACGACGGGACGACGGCCGTGGTGCAGACGAAGCACGTGCCGGCGGAGGAGGTGGAGTTCCTGCGGTGGCGCGCCGAACGCTGGATGAAGGTCCGGCACGTGCCGGCGGCGCTGCGGCACGACCCGTGGTTCGTGCTGACGCACGGCGGCCGCATGCTCGCGCACACGTTCCGCGGCTGCACGTGGCGCACTGTCGCCGGGCTCGAGAGCCCGCACGCGGCGTTCGCCCGCTATCGGGCGATCCGCCGTGCGGAACGTGAGCACGTGCCAGAGCCGGCGCCGGCCGATGAGTTTGCGGCGGCTCCCGCGTGATGGGATGATCGATCACGAGGTGATTGTCATGGCCGACGCGCCACGAACGGCGCCCATGCAGGAGCCGTACAGCTTCGACGAAGTCCTGGAGGCCTCCGAGGACTCATTTCCGGCGAGCGATCCTCCGGCCTGGACGCCGACCAGCGGGTCCATCGCCAACCATCTGCCGAAGGAGCCTCGCCGGCGTCCCCGGCGGTGGGCCATGCCAGCCGCGCTAGGCGCGGCGGCCGGCGCGGCGGTCTACTTCTTCTCGAGATCGCGGCGCCGCACGCTCGGCTGAGCCACCACCGCCAGGACGTTGCCCGCGATGATGAGCGCGGCGCCCCCGACCATCCAGGGGGTGACGCGCTCGCGCAGCAGCACGACGCCGAGCACCAGGGTGACCGGCACCGCCATGTAGAAGAGCACGCTCGTCACCAGCGTCGACAGCCGCGTCGTCAGGCGCGTCCACAGCGTGTGCTGGACGAGCGTGCACGGGATCGCCAGCACGAGCAGCCACGCCCAGTCCCACGCCGGGAACCGCCAGTCCGTGCCCGGCAGGAACAGCAGGAACACCGTCAGCCCTACCGCGAACTGGCCGAACACGCGCATCGTGTTCGGCACGTGCGCGATCCGCTGGTGCAGGATCGGCAGGAACGCGTAGAAGAACGCGCTGCAGATGCCGAGCGCCAGCCCGATCGTGTCGCGGTCCTGCAGCGACCAGCGCGGCGCGACCAGCAGGCTGCCGGCCACCGCCATCGTCACGGCCAGGAGATCCGCGCGCGTGACGGCGTGGTGGCCGATCACCCACCCGATCAGCACCAGGTGCACGCCGAACGTCGACTGCCCGATGACGGCGATCGACGCGGACGAGATCTTGATGCTGTAGAAATACAGCGCCCAGTGCGTCGCGAAGAGCAGGCCGATCACCGTCATGGCGCGCCACTCGGCCTTCGACTGGCGCGTCCAGCGCCGCGTCGCGGTCATGATCAGCGACAGGCCGGCCGTCGCGATCCCGAGCCGGATGATGCCGATGGTCCAGGGGTTGGCGTCGACGTGGCGGATGATGATGGGCACGAGTCCCATCATCAGGACGGTCAGGGTCGCTTCGGTGAAATCCTTCATGCGGACGGATGGCCGGCCTGAGGGGCGGCGCTGCAGCCCCACAGTGTAACTGGCATGATGGTGCCTGCAGCCGCCAGCCACATGCATCGAGACTGAGTCTCACTTGCAGGTTTGGCGATTGCCGGCCGAAATGCTACGGTTTCTGCGGCCTGCTTGCCGGCCTGACGGCCGGCCCTTCATATCCGCACGGCAGCGGCCGATACATTCACCGGCAGTTTTTCAGACGAGGAGACCCAATGGGCTTGAGTCAGGTGGTGCAGGACGCCCTGAATCAGCAGATCAACAACGAGATCAGCGCGTCGTACGAGTATCTGGCGATGTCCGCCTGGTGCGAGACGCAGACGCTGCACGGCGCGGCGAAGTGGCTCCGCCTCCAGAGCCAGGAGGAATACGGGCACGCGATGCGTCTGTACGACTTCGTCATCGCGCGGGGCGGCGTCATCGACCTGAAGGCGATCACCGCGCCCAGCCAGAAGTACAAGTCGCTGCACGACGTGTTCGAGAAGGTGCTGAAACAGGAAAAGCACGTCAGCACGCAGATCGACTCGCTCTACGAGCTGGCGTTCAAGGAGAAGGCGTACTCGACCACCGTGGAGCTCCAGTGGTTCCTCACCGAGCAGGTGGAAGAGGAGAAGTCGGCGCGCGAGATTCTGGCGAAGCTGCAGATGCTTGGCGACGACGTGCCGTCGCTGCTCGATCTCGACGCGGAGCTGGGTCAGCGCTCCACGACCGAGCACTGAGCGTCAGCTCGCAACGCCAGCACCACTTCCCGCAGACGGGCGGCGACCTCGCCGTCCGTCTCCCCTCCCTCGCGGGCCGGCGGCGCCATTGCCTCGCCAAGCCGGAGCCGCACGACCGTACCCGCGCCGGGCATCAGCGCGCGCCAGTTGAACGGCCGGTTGCGCGGCCAGATTGGGAACGCCCCCTCGATTGAGACCGGCACGATTGGCGCCTGCAGGTGCCGCGACAGGATGGCGGCCCCCTTCTTGAACCGGCGCACGGTGCCGTCGATCGAACGCTCCCCCTCGGGGAACAGCAGCAGCACGCGACCGTCGCGCAGCCCCGCCGCGCCGGCCTGCATGGCGGGCACGAGCGACGCGTCCGGGTCGACGGGAACGACGTTGAGCTGCGTCGAGAGCCAGCGCATGAGCGGCGTCTCGAAGTACTCGCTCGCGCCGACCGAGAAGAGCTGGCGCGCGATCCGCCAGGGGAGCGCGGGAACCAGGAACAGGGGATCCAGATAGCTCTCGTGGTTCGGGCAGATCAGATACGGTCCGCGGAGCGGCAGGTTGGGCCGCCCGGAGACCTGAACCCGCACGGCTGGGCGCAGCAGGAGGAACAGCGCCTTGGCGGCCAGCAGCAGGGCGCCAGGCACCAGCCATCGGCGTTGCAGCCACGGGGCCCACGGCGTCCGGCCTCCATCGGGTGAGAGCAGGAGCTCCCACGGCTGCGCGTCGTCTTGCGAGTGCGTCGCCTCCGGCGTCGCGAGCAGTGCCTCCACGACGTCGCCGAACGTATGGAGCTCCTGCACGCGCTCCTCGGACAGCCGGACGCGATACCGCTGTTCGAGTGCGGTCAGCAGCTCCACGCGCTCCATGGAGTCGAGCGCCAGGTCGAGCTCGAGGTGCGCGTCGCGTCGTACCCCCGCTCCGGGCTTGATCCGCTGCAACTCCGCAAGCGCGGGCGCGACATTGTCGCGCGCCAGCCACTCTCGATCGACGTCGGTTGCCGCGGCATCCGGTTGTCGCTGCAGTGCGGCGGTCCTCAGGCGCTGCTCGACCTCGAACCGCCGGATCTTGCCGGTCGTCGTGCGGGGCAGCGGCCGGTGGTCGATCTCGTAGCCGAGCACGCGCATGTGCGGCGGCAGGTGGACCGACGCCCCTTCCATCTCGAATCGCAGCAGCTCCCCGACGTTCGTGATCTTCCGGGCCCGCAGCGCCGCGGCATCCGGCACGACGACGGCATGGAGCCGATCGGCGGCGGGCTCGCCGGGGCGCGAGAGGCCGACGACGCAGAGCTCGCGGATGAAGGGGGAGCGGGCGTAAACGGCTTCGACGTCCTCGGGATAGACGTTCTTCCCCGAGCCGAGCACGATCACCTCCTTCGAACGGCCGGTGATCGTGAGCCGGCCCTGGGCGTCGAGCCGCCCGAGGTCGCCGGTGTGGAGCCAGCCGCCGCGGAGCGTGCCCGCCTCCGTACCGGTGTCTGACACCCGTACTGTACCGGTGTCTGGCACCCGTACTGTACGGGTGTCAGACACCCGTACGGTTTTGCGACGATCGAAGTAGCCCTGCATGACGATCGGGCCGCGGATGAGGACTTCGCCGTCCTGCCCGTCACCGCCTCCCTCCTGCGGCGCAACGTGGACCTCGACCCCGGGCAGCGGCAGGCCTACGGTGTCGAGCCGATCGCCGGGGCGGGTGAGGGTCGCGGCGCCGGAGGTCTCGGTGAGGCCGTAGGCCTGAAGGACCGTGAATCCGAGCGCGTGCAGCGCGTCGCCGACGGCCGGATCGAAGCGCGACCCGCCCGTGACCATCAGCCGCAGGCGCGGACCGACGCGCGCATGGACCTGGGGGAAGAACAGCCGGCCGGCGTTGAGCCCGGCGCGCCGCAGCCGCGCGTTGAGCGCCAGCAGCGCGCGGAAGAGCGCGCGGAGGGGCAGCGGTGTCTGCCGCATTCCAGTCATGACGCGCTGGTGAATCAGGTAGAAGAACTGCGGGACGCAGGCCAGCACGGTGACGTTGCGCTCCGCAAGGGCACGCAGCAGTTCGGGAGTGTTGAGCGTGTCGAGGAACACGACCCGCGCGCCGATGGAGAGCGGAAGCAGCAGGTTGGCGACGAGCGCGAGCGCATGGAACAGCGGCAGCACGCCCAGCACGCAGTCGTGCTCGTCCACGCGGACCACCGAGAGCGCCGCAGCCCGCTCCGCCAGCAGGTTGCCGTGCGTCAGCACCACCCCCTTCGGATCGCTCGTCGTCCCCGAGGTGTAGAGGATGACGGCGGGATCGTCGGCGGTGGCGGGGCAGGCAGGCAGGGGAGGCGCCGGCATCCGGGCGCTGACCATGCCCTCGAACGACACGGTATCCGGGGCTTCGCCCGCGAGCAGGACGATGCGGATCGACTCATTCGCGGCGGCGACCGCCTGACGTGCCGTGTCGAGATACCGGGAGGTCGTGAAGAGCACCCGCGGGCCGCAGTTGGCCAGCAGCGCACGGATCTGGTCGGCAGAGTAGTGGGTGTCGAGCGGCACGGCGGCCGCGCCGCACCGCAGCACGCCGAGCCAGGCGGCACACCAGCGTGCGTCGTTGTCGGCGAGGATGGCGCAGCGGTCGCCGCGCCCGACACCGATCAGCGCCAGCCAGGCCGCCGCACGCTCGGCCATCTCACGCAGGCGGCCGTAGGTGACGGACTCGACGCCTTGTTCGCGCTGGATCTCGATGGCGACGCGGCCGGCATGCGCCAGAGCCGTGTCCGCCAAGAGTTCGGGGAGGTTCTGCAACTCGCGGGCTTTGGCGGATCAGATCTGATCAGGTCGCGTTGCCCCGATGCCGCAACGTGATCGGACCTGATCAGACCCGATCCGACCTGATCCCGACCTGATCGGACCCGATCAGACCTGTTACGGTCTCGCCTTCCCGTCGGTCACCCACAGGTACAGCGTGCGCTGGCTGCCGCCGCTGTCGGTGAACGTGTCGGTCTTGGCCGGCTCCCAGTCGCCCATCGAGAAGGCGTGCGAGACGATGCGCGCGCCCGGCTTCAGCTGACGCGTCAGGATCGGCCGCAGCTTGGCGTTCGAGCTGGAGAGCAGATACAGCGTCACCACGGTGGCCGGGGAGACGTCGACCGTCATCGCGTCCTGCAGCCGGAACTCGACGAGGTGCTCGACGCCGGCGGCCTTCGCGTTCGCCTTCGATTCCTTGATGCGGTCCGGGTTGATGTCGACGCCGACGCCGCGCGCGCCGTACTTCTTCGCCGCGGTGACGACGATGCGGCCGTCGCCGCAGCCGAGATCGTAGAGCGTGTCCTTCGCGGTCACGTTCGCGAGCGCGAGCATCCGCTCCACGACGTCCTGCGGCGTGGGCACGTACGGCGCCAGGCTCGTCGGCTCCGATGTCGCCGTCTGCTGGGCGGCGGGCTGGAGCGGCATGACGAGCAGGGCGAGCGCGACGACAAGGGGAAGCGCGAGGACACGAACGTGCATCGGCGAACCTCCAGACACGAGTTGACCAAGCGTACCACAGCGTTACATCGCGCGGTAAGATGCGACGCGCAATGCCGCCCGTCTGGCTGCTGACGCTCGCGGCCGGCGTGAGAGTCGTGCTGCCAATGGCCGCGCTGGCGCTCGCCGGTTCCAGTTCCCTGCTCGTCACCGAACCGGGCCCCGACCGGTATCTGTCCCTCGCGCAATGGCTCGGGCACACGGGCCGGTTCACGCACGACGGGATCGCGCCCGAACTGTTCCGGCTTCCCGGCTATCCGGTGCTGCTCGTCCCCGGCGTGTGGCTGGGCTGGCCGATGACGTACGGGCTGGCGCTCAACGCCGTGGCGGGCGCGCTCACGGTCGCGCTGGTCTGGCGCGGAGCGCTGCTGCTGGGCGCCAGCCGCGCATCCGCGCTGACGGCGGCGGTGATCGTTGCAGTCGACCCCGTCCTCGTCATCTGGGCGTCGCGGCTGATGGCCGAGTCCGTCTTCGCGGCGCTGGTCGCCGCAGCCGCGGTCGTCCTGATCGGGATTGCGTCGCGGAGCGAAAATCAGACGGTCCGTCGCAGACGCTGGCGCGAGGCTGCGATCCTCGGTGTCCTGCTCGCGTCGATGGTGTACGTGCGCCCGGTTGCGCTCGCCGTGCCGCCGATCCTGCTGATCGGCGGGATGCTTCGCCGCGCCCCCGGCGATCGCGCGCTGCTGCACGTGCTCGGACGCGCCGTGGTCGTCTGCGCGCTGCTCCTGCTGCCATGGATCATCCGCAATGGCGTCGTCGCGGGCTATTGGGGCCTGACGACGCTGCCGGCACGCGGGGCGTATCTGGCGTACGGGGCGGCCGTTGAGGCGCGAAGCGCCGGGCGGCCGTTCCTGGACGAACGCGCGCTGCGCCTGGTGGAGGAGACGCGTGCGGTCCAGCAGCAGGGGGTCGCGGCATACGGACGACTGCTGGGGGATGGGCTCGCCTCGGCGATGCGGCAGCCGCTCCAGATGTGGCGGATCTACGCGGGCGGCCTGGTTCGCACGATCGCCGACCCCGGCGGCATCGAGTATGTGCGCCTGTTCGGCCGGTATCCCCTGAGAGCGGGGCTGCTCAACCGCGTTGTCCGGGACGGGTTCGTGACCACCGCCGTCGCCCTGACGCGGGAACGGCCGGGCACGATGGCGGTCATGTTCGCAGCCGGTGTCCCCCTGCTGGCGCTTCTCGTGCTGGCGACGGCCGGGTTCCGCGCGCTTGCCCGGCGGCATGCCGGGGCGGCGGTCCTCACCGGCTGTCTCGTGGGCGGGCTGCTCGTGCCGGCCGGTGGCCCGCATGGCAACGCGCGCTTCCGTCTGCCTGCCACGCCCGTTCTCGGGCTCTGGGCCGCGGTCGCGCTGGAGGCGAGGCGGCAGCGCCAGCGGAAGAGCGTGACCGAGCGGAAGAGCGAAGATCCGGCGAATACACAGGCGCCGGCCTGAGGCGCCCCGCACCTCCGCCTTCGTCCGCCGGGCCGCGCGCGCCGGGCTCCCCGCCGGTGTCAAACCCCCGTAACGCAACGAGTTGTCCGACCACCTCGGCCGTGTCAGCCTCCGCGGCCGAGTCACCATTCAGGGTGCAAACGCGCAAAAATCGGCCAAATTCCGGGGTTTTTGATTGATCGACCAAGAGACGCGCGGTATACTGAATAAGTTCCACACGTTCCAATCCTCGGCGCCTAGCTACCTTCTTCCGAACGGGGGACACGTGACATTCCAGGTCGGCGACAAGGTCATTTACCCGAATCATGGTCTCGGTGTAGTCGAGCGCATCGAAGAAAAGACCATCCTCGGTACCACGTGCGGGTTCTACCATCTTCGGATTCTCTCCAACGAGACGACGGTTCTGGTGCCGGTGTCGAACGCGGACGAAGTCGGCCTGCGCCGTGCGATCTCGGACGCCGACGTCGAGCGGCTGTTCGGACGCCTCGGCGACGGCAAGATCGACGATCACCAGAACTGGAAGGGGCGCTTCAAGGACAACTCGGACAAGATGCGCAGCGGATCCATCTTCGACATGGCCGACGTGCTGAAGAGCCTCGCGTTCCTGTCGCGGTCGAAGAGCCTGTCGTTCCGCGAGAAGCGGATGCTGGATCGCGCGCGCGCGCTCATCGTCACCGAAGTGTCCGACGTGATGCGCGAGAAGCCGCAGGCCATCGAAGGGCGCCTCGAACAGGCGCTCGAAAAGTGCTTCGCCGCCAAGCTGCGCGCCGACTCGCGCGCGGCGGCGCGTCCGAAGCCGAAGGCGGCCAGCGGCTCCGCCGTCGTCGCCCGCGCCAACTCGTCGTCGCCGCGCCGCAGCAGCGGCGCACGCGCGTCGTAACCGCTCGATCGTACACCGCACACACATTCGAGGGCCCGGTTCGCCGCATGGCGACCGGGCCTTCGTCGTTTCCGGGGCGTCCCCCGATGCGCCCCGGTCCCCTTAGAATGTCCCGGTGAGCTCACACGTCGAAGAGGCACCGTCGGCCGACGCGGTCGAACGGGCGGCCCCCGAAGGGTCGCCGGGCGGAACGGCCATCGCGGCCGTGCGCTCGGCGCTGGCGTACGGCCTGCTGATCGTCTATGTCGCTGTCACCGCCCCGCCGGGTCTGCTGCTCGCCTGGCTGTTCCGGTGGCAGGGCATTCTGTACGACCTCGGGCACATCGGCGCGTCGATGGCACTCGGGCTGGCCGGGATCCGGGTCGTCGTCACCGGGCGTGAGCATGTGCCGCGCGATCGTGCCGTCGTGTTCTGCGCGAATCATCAGAGCAACGTCGATCCGCCCGTGCTCTTCCGCGTCCTGCACCGGAGATTGCACGTCCTCTACAAGGCGGAGCTCACCAGGATTCCGCTGCTCGGCCGCACCTTCATCCTCGGCGGGTTCGTGCCGGTCGAGCGGCACAACCGCGAGGCGGCGATGGCGGCCATCGAGCGGGCGGCCGAGTCGATCCGGGCCGGGAACTCGTTCCTCATCTTTCCGGAGGGGACCCGGTCGCGAACGCGGCAGCTGCTGCCGTTCAAGAAGGGGGGCTTCATCATGGCGCTCAAGGCGCAGGCCCCCATCGTGCCCGTCGCCATCGACGGCGGACGTGCCGCGATGCGGAAGGGGAGCCGCCTGGTGTACCCGGCCGTGGTCCGGGTGCGCATCGGGGCGCCGATCGAGACGCGCGGGCACTCGATGAATGACCGGGACCGGCTCATCGGACAGGTGCGTGGGGAGATCGAGCGGCTGCTGGACACCGCCTGACGGTGCGCCGGCAGCCGGGGACGCTCCCGGGGAAGACGAGGCAGGCGTATGGAGTTCCTGACCTTTCTCGGACGGACGCTCGGGTTCTCGTTCGCGGCGGGCATCAATCTCTACGCGACCGTTGCGGTGATCGGTCTGGCGTCGCGCTTCGGATGGGTGCGGCTGCCGTCCGAGTACCAGGTCTTCGACAACGACTGGGTCATCGGCGGCGCCCTCGTCCTCTACGTCGTCGAGTTCTTCGCCGACAAGATCCCCTGGGTCGACACGCTGTGGGACGGCCTGCACTCGCTGATCCGCCCGCTCGGGGGCGCGGCGGTGGCCGTCGCCGGTCTGGGTGAGGCCTCACCGGCGATGCAGATCGTCATCGCGCTGCTCGGCGGTACCGTCGCGGCGGGGAGCCATGCGGCGAAGGCGGGCACGCGCGTGGCGGCCAACAGCAGCCCCGAGCCGTTCTCGAACTGGACCCTGAGCATCGGCGAGGACGTCTTCGTGCTGACGCTGGCGGCGCTGGCGATCCAGTACCCGATTGCGGCGCTGACGATCTCGGTGCTGCTCCTCGTCGCCATCGTGCTGCTGGTGCGCGCGATCGTCCGGGCAATCCGGCGCCGATTCTGGTCGCCCGGCGAGGCCGCGGCGGGCTGACGGCCGCTCCCACGGTACCGGTGTCTGACACCCGTACCGGTACGGGTGCCAGACACCGGTACCGGTACGGGTGTCAGACACGGGTACCGGTACGGGTGTCAGACACGGGTACGTGGACAGGGCCTGGGCGGCGCGCTAGACTCGAAGCCGCCGCGCCAACCGCCTGCCTGTGCCGGGCCCGGGCCGCCTGCCCGGGAGCGTCAAACCTCGTCTTCGTGGAGCCGCATCATGCGCACTGGCAGGCTCACCGCTCTTCTCGCCTTCGCCCTCGTCGCACCGCTCCTGGCCGCCGCCATGCAGGAGCCGCCCGCGCCGGAGGACCCGCAGGCGCGGTTCCGCGCCGAGGCCAACCTCGTCCGCGTCGACGCCTACCCGACCCTCGACGGCAAACCCGTTCTCGACCTCACCGCCGACGATTTCGAGATCCTCGAGGACGGCGTGCCGCAGCCGCTGGCCAGCTTCGAGCACATCCAGATCGTGCCGGCCGGGTCGCAGGAGACGCGGCGCGAGCCGAACACCGTCGGCGAGAGCCGCGCGATGACCGAGGACCCGCGCGCCCGGCTGTTCGTCGTCTTTCTCGACACGTTCTTCACGGAAATCGACGGCTCGCACCGCATCCAGCGCGGCCTCGTGAACATGCTCAACCGCCTGCTCGGCGAGGACGACCTGTTCGCCGTGATGACGCCGCAGATGTCGGCTGCGGAGGTGTCGTTCGCCCGGCGGACGGTGACGGTCGAAGGCTACCTGTCGAAGTACTGGTTCTGGGGGCAGCGGCACCGGCTGTTTCCGGAGGATCCGATCGAGCGCCGCTACATCGACTGCTATCCGGCCCTCGGAGGCGGGGGGCCGATATCGCCACTTGCACACGAGATGATCGAGCGCCGGCGCGAGAAGATGGTGATGGACGCGCTGACCGATCTGACGTTGCACGTGCGCCACATGCGCGAGGAGCGCACCGCGGTCATCGTGGTGTCCAACGGCTGGCAGCTGTTCCGCGAGAACACGCGTCTGCTGACCGCCGGCCCCCAGCCGGCGCCGGGCCACATCGGCACGACCCCGGGCGGCACGCTGACGGTGGATCGCGTCCAGAGCGAGTTCGGCTACTCCCAGTACCAGTGCGACGCCGAGCGGCAGACCCTGGCCTACACCGACATCTGGCAGCTGTTCCAGAACCTGATGGACGAAGCCAACCGGTCGAACGTGAGCTTCTATCCGCTCGATTCGCGCGGGCTGGCCGCCTTCGACGACCCGTTCACGGGGCCCCCGATGCGCGAGCCGGCGGCGGTGCAAGCGCGGGGAGCAGAGGGAGGAGAGGGAGTGACCGGCCCGGAGCTGGAACGCCGGAAAGCCGAACGGGCGCGCCGTGAGCAGTTCGCCGCTGATCTGCGGCTGGATGTCCAGCACAGGCTGGTGCGGAACCGGACCGAGTCGCTCCGCACGCTTGCCGTGAACACCGACGGCCTCGCCATCGTCGACACGAACGACCTGGACGGCGGCTTCCGACGCATCGCCGACGACCTCACGTCGTATTACCTGCTCGGCTACTACTCGACCAACTCGAAGCTCGATGGGAAGTACCGGAAGATCACCGTCCGCGTGAAGCGGCCGGGCGTCGACGTACGCGCGCGGCGCGGCTACCGCGCGGCGTCGCAAGAGGAGATCGAGCAGGGCACGCGCGCGACGGCCGAGGCCACGGCGGCGGCGCCGCCCTCCGCCGTGCAGGCGGCTCTGAACAGCATCGGCGTCTCGCGGCCGGGGATACCGCTGCGCACCGCGGTCAGCTACGCCGTGGCCGGAGACGCGGGCGCGCCGGCGCGGCGCGTGCGGCTCTGGGCGCTCGCCGAGCTCGACGCGCGCATGCTGCGCGAAGGCGCCTGGCTGGGCGGCGGCGACATCGAGATCATGGTCGCGGCCGGCGACGGCCGTCCGCTCGCGTCGAAGGCCGTCGTGCTGCCGCCGGCGCAGCGCGCGATCAGCATCGACCTCGGCGAGATCGTTCTCCCGGCAGGAGAGACCGTCATCCGCACCAGGGTCCGGCCGCGCGGCGACGGGCTGTCGATCAGCGACACGCTGCGCCTCCCGCCGTCCTACGGCGAGGCGCCGGCGGGCGTGCCGCTGCTGCTGCGGCGCGGTCCGACGACGGGCACGAAGTACGTGCCGACGGCGGATCGGCAATTCCGCCGGACCGAGCGATTGCGGCTCGACCTTCCGGTGTTCGCGCCGGTGATCTCGGCGACGGCGGAGCTGCTCGACCGCACCGGCAACCCGATGAGCGTGCCGGTGGCCACCTCGTCGCGCGCCGACGGGACCGTGAACTGGGCCACCGCGGAGCTCGTCCTCGCGCCGCTGGCCGCCGGCGACTACGCCATCAAGCTCGCCGCGGAGCTCGAAGGCACCCGCGCGGACATCGTCACGGGATTCCGGGTCGTACCGTAACGGGTCGGATCGGGTCGGATCGGGTCGGATCGGGTCGGATCGGGTCGGATCGGGTCGGATCAGGTCGGATCAGGTCGGATCAGGTCGGATCAGGTCGGATCGGGTCG
>CAYUPN010000067.1:0-3163 GCA_964446605.1 uncultured Bifidobacteriaceae bacterium
TTCTCGGCGTGATGTACTACTTCATCCCGAAGGCGGCCAACCGGCCGGTCTTCTCGTACCGGCTGTCCATCATCCACTTCTGGTCGCTCATCTTCATCTACATCTGGGCCGGCCCGCACCACCTGCTCTACACCGCGCTGCCCGACTGGGCGCAGTCGCTGGGCACGGTCTTCTCGGTCATGCTCATCGCGCCGTCGTGGGGCGGCATGATCAACGGCCTGCTGACGCTGCGCGGCGCGTGGGAACGGGTGCGCCAGGACCCGGTGCTGAAGTTCCTCGTCGTCGGCGTGACCGCCTACGGCATGGCGACCTTCGAAGGGCCGATGCTGTCGCTCAAGAGCGTGAACGGCCTGACGCACTACACGGACTACATCATCGGGCACGTGCACCTGGGCGCGCTCGCGTGGAACGGCGGGCTCGCGTTCGCGATGCTCTACTACATCGTCCCGCGCATCCATCGGACCTCGCTCTACTCCGTGCGGCTGGCGAACGTCCACTTCTGGCTCGCGACGACGGGAATCCTGTTCTACGCGATTCCGATGTACGTCGGCGGCATCACGCAGAGCCTGATGTGGCGCGAGTTCACGGCGGAGGGGCTGCTGCGCTACGGGAACTTCCTCGAGACCGTCGTGAGGCTGGCACCGATGTACGCGCTGCGAGCCGTGGGCGGCACGCTGTTCACGACCGGCGCGCTGCTGGCGCTCCTCAACCTGTATCGGACCGCGCGGCAGGGCAGCTTCCTGGCCGAAGAGGAGGCGCAGGCGCCCGCGCTCGTGCGCGAGCCGGCAGCGGGAGGCGAGTGGCACCGCCGGCTCGAGTCGCGCCCGGTGCAGTTCGCGGTGTTCACGTTCGTCGCCGTGGTCGTCGGCGGTGTCGTCGAGTTCGTGCCGACCTTCCTGGTGCGATCGAACGTGCCGACCATCGAGACCGTGCGGCCGTACACGCCGCTCGAGCTCGAGGGACGCGACCTCTACATCCGCGAGGGATGCGTCGGCTGCCACTCGCAGATGGTCAGGCCGATGCGGGCGGAGACGGAGCGCTACGGCGACTACTCGAAGCCCGGCGAGTTCGTCTACGACCATCCGTTCCTGTGGGGCTCCAAGCGGACAGGCCCCGACCTGCACCGTGTCGGCGGCAAGTATCCCGACAGCTGGCACTTCGTGCACATGAAGGACCCGACGGCGACGTCGCCAGGCTCGATCATGCCCGGTTACCCGTGGCTCTACGAGCACGCGCTCGACACGAGCCACATCGAGGGCAAGATCATCACCCTCCGCCGATTGGGCGTGCCGTATCCCGAAGGCTTCGAGCATGAGGCCCGCGCGTCCCTCGAGGAGCAGGCGGCGCGCATCGCAGGCGGCCTGACCAGCGCCGGCCTCGCCATCGATTCCGATCGCGAGATCGTCGCGCTCATCGCCTACCTGCAGCGGCTCGGCACCGACATCAAGCCCAGGCCGTCGCACGCACAGGTCAATCCGACCGGCTCGGACGGAGGGCTGTGATGTCCAAGGAGGTGCTCCGCGCCATCGCCGGCATCGACACGTTCCCGGTCATTTCGCTCGTGCTGTTCGTGACCGTGTTCGCGCTCGCCGTCCTGCGGGCGTTCCGCATGGATCGCGGGACAGCCGACCGCATGGCCGCGCTCCCGCTGAACGAGGACGCCGGCGGGCGGCAGGATTCCGCTCTCATCGAAGGAGCCTCCCGTGGCGCATAGACCCGACCAGCTGCTCGAACACGAGGCCGACGGCATCCGCGAGTTCGACAACCAGCTGCCGCGCTGGTGGCTGTACGGCTTCTACTTCACCATCGCGTTCGCAGCCGCGTACTTCGTGAATTACCACGTGCTCCCGTCGCCGCTCGTGGGCCGGGCGGGCATGATCGCGGAGTACGAGGCGGAGCTCCAAGCGGCCGCGGCGACGGCAGCCGCGCGGCCGGCGCCAACCGCGCCGGCGGTCATGGAAGCGGCCACCGACGAGGCGACGCTCCGCAAGGGCGAGACGATCTTCAACAGCCAGACCAGCCTCTGCTCCTCGTGCCATCGTCCCGATCTGGGCGGGCTCGTCGGGCCGAACCTGACCGACGAGTACTGGCTGCACGGCTGCTCCGTCGGAGACATCGTCTCGAGCATCCGGACCGGCTATCCGACGATGGGGATGCTGCCCTACGGATCCAACACGCCGCTCGCCGACGACGAACTGGTGGCGGTGGCCAGCTACATCCTCTCGATGCGCGGCACCGCGCCCGCGAGCCCGAAGCCGCACGACCCACAGCGCGACACGGTCTGCAACTGAGTGGAGCGCATCGTGGAGACCGCCTTCGTCGAGGAGCACGAGACCTTCCGGAATGAGCTGGCCAGCATCGAGCGTGACGGCCGGCGCCGGTGGATCTATGCGCAGCAGCCCTCCGGGCGGTTCTATCGCGCGCGGACGATCGTCAGCTGGTTCCTGCTCGCGTTCCTCGTGCTGGCGCCGTTCGTGAAGTTCCGGGGACAGCCGCTGGTCCTGCTGAACGTGCTCGAGCGTCGCTTCGTGTTCCTCGGCATCGTGTTCTGGCCGCAGGATTTCCATCTCGTGGTGCTCATCGCGCTCTGCGTGCTCGTGATGCTGGCGCTCTCGACCGTCGCCATCGGCCGGGTCTGGTGCGGCTGGCTCTGCCCGCAGACGATCTTCATGGAGATGCTGTTCCGGAAGCTGGAGTACTGGCTGGACGGATCGGCGAGCCAGCAGCTCCGGCGCGATCGCGGCCCCTGGAACCGCGAGCGCATCGTCCATTGGGTGCGCAAGCATGTCATCTTCTTCGCGCTGTCGTTCGGCCTGGCGAACGTGTTCCTGGCCTGGGTGATTGGCGCGGAGGAGCTGTGGCGGATCGTCACGGACCCGCCGCAGCAGCACCTCGCCGGCCTGACGGCCATCACGATCTTCAGCCTCGTGTTCTACGGCGTGTTCGCGCGTTTTCGCGAGCAGGCCTGCGTGCTCGCGTGTCCGTACGGCCGTGTGATGTCGTCGTTGATCGACCCGCAGACGATCACGGTGACGTACGACTGGAAGCGCGGCGAGCCGAGAGGGCGGCTCCGGAAGGGCGAGGAGGCGGCGGACACGGGCGATTGCGTCGACTGCTTCCGGTGCGTGACCGTCTGCCCGACGGGCATCGACATCCGCAACGG
>CAYUPN010000067.1:3263-7745 GCA_964446605.1 uncultured Bifidobacteriaceae bacterium
ACCGCCGACGGGGACGTGGCGAACTTCTACACCGTCCAGGCGTTCAACCGCAGCGATCGTCCCATCCGGTTCGAGATTGAGGTTGTCGAGCCGCGCGGCGCGACGGTGATGTCGGTGGGGAGGCTCGACGAGGTCGGTGCGCACGCACTGCTCGAGGGCCGCCTGCTGGTGCGGGCGCCGGCGTCCGCCCTGACGGGTGTCAGCACGCCGGTGCGTTTCGCCGTGCGCGTCGAAGGCACGCCGGCCGGCGAGATCGAGTCGTCCTTCCTGGGCCCGGGACCGGCCCGGAGTCACTGATGGAGCGGAGCGGATGAGGCTGCACTGGGGCACGGCCATCGCGATGGTGTACGGGGCGTTCGCGATCAGCACGGTCGGGTTCGTCGTCTTTGCCGCGCAGTACCCCGTCGAGCTCGTGCGCGACGACTACTACGCCGGCGCACTCCGCCACGACGAGCGGCGCGCCGCCGTCGAGAACGCGACGGCCCTCGGTGCGCCGGTCGTGAGTGCAGGGGAAGACGGGCGATCGGTGATCGTGGCGCTCCCGGAGGAGCAGGCCGCTGACGCTGCCGGAACGGTGAGGCTCTATCGTCCGGCCGATTCAGCCGCCGACCGCCTCGTCGGGCTCACCCCCGACGCGAGCGGACGGCAGGCGCTGCGGCTCGACGATCTCGGGAGCGGACGCTGGATCGTGCAGGTGGCCTGGACGAGCGGCGGGCGCTCCTACTACCAGGAACTGCCGGTGATGCTGCGATGACGATGGCCGCCGCGGCGCTGCTCGGACTGTTGACCGGTGCGCACTGTGTCTCCATGTGCGGCCCGCTGGTGCTCGCCGTCTCGGCGGGCGCGCGGACGCGCACGTGGCAGTCTCGGCTGCTGCATGCCGCGATCTATCACGCCGGGCGCGTGACGACGTATGTCGTGCTGGGCCTTGCGGCGGGTCTGGTCGGGCAGATGATGGTGTTCGCCGGCTTCGGCCGCGTCCTGGCGCTGGCGGCCGGCGCGCTGCTCATCGTCGCGGGACTGATTCCGGGACTCACACGTCTGAGTCCGTCCTGGGCGGCGCGCTGGATTGGCGTCGCGGCACGCGCGGCGGGCGCCGCACGGTCGCTCAGGGACGGACATCCGGTCGCCGCCCCGTTCGCGGCCGGCATGGCCAACGGCCTGCTCCCGTGCGGGATGGTCTACGCGGCACTCGCCGCGGCGGTGGCTGCAGGCTCGCTCGAACGCGCGGCGTGGACCATGGCCGCGTTCGGCGCGGGGACGACGCCGGCGCTGGCAGGCCTGACGCTCACGGCGGGGCAGATCCCGCTGGTCTGGCGGCGGCCGCTCTCGCGGCTCGCGCCGGCCGGTCTCGTCTTCGCCGGCGTGCTGCTCGTCGTGCGGGGACTCGGAAGCCCGCACGGCATGCACTAGTCAGGTCTTTCTCGCGAGCCGATCAGGCCGCCGACCCCGTGTCCTCGGCGTGGATCCCGCTTGCCTTCAGGCGCTCGATGCGATCCCCCAGGGTCGAGCGCTTGATGCCCAACAGGCGCGCCGCTCGCGACTTGTTGCCGCGCGAGTCGGCCAGCGCTTTCGCGATCAGACGCGCCTCCTCGTTCCTGAGATGTTCGTCGAGCGAGAAGGGACCGGACGTCCACGGCGACGGATCCGGCAGCGGCGCCGGATCCGGCAGCGCCGGCGAAGGTGGCGTGCCCTCGACTCCTGACACCGGTTCCGGCGCGGACTGTGGGGCGGATGCGACTGGCGCATGGAAGAGGACGCTCGGCGCGACGCAGCCGATGCCGACGCGCCCGCACGACACGCTCTCCGCAATCCGCTCGCAGGCGTTCTCGAGCTCGCGGACGTTGCCCGGCCAGTCGTACGCCAGAAACGCCTGGATCACCGCATCCGAGATCGGCGGCGTGGGGCGTCCCCGGCGCCCGAAGAAGCGGTCGAGGAAGTGTCGCGCCAGCAGCGGCAGGTCCTCGAGCCGCTCGCGGAGTGGCGGCAGCTCCACGCTGATGACGTTCAGGCGGTAGTACAGGTCTTCGCGGAACTCGCCAGCCTCGGCCATCTGCTTCAGCGGCCGCTTGCTGCCCGCCAGCACCCGCACGTTCACCGGGATGCTGCGCGTGCCGCCGAGGCGCTCGATGCACCGGTTCTGCAGCACCCGCAGCAGCTTCACCTGCATCGCCATCGGCACGTCGTCGATGTCGTCGAGGAAGATCGTCCCGCCCTCGGCCCGTTCGAACCGGCCCGCGCGGCTGTGCGTCGCACCGGTGAACGCCCCGCGCTCGTGGCCGAACAGCTCCGACTCGATCAGCGTGTCGGCGAACAGCGCGCAGCTCACCGCGACGAACGGGCCGGCGCGGCGCTGGCTGTGCGCGTGGATCGCCCGGGCGATCACTTCCTTGCCCGTTCCGCTCTCGCCGGTGACGAGCACCGTGCCCTCGCCCGGGCCGACGTGCGCGATGTAGTCGAAGATGGCCCGCATCCGCGGGCTGCGCCCGATGACGACGTCGTCCAGGCCCGGGGCGGCGAGCTGGCAGGTGGGGGTCATGCGACGCGCACCACGCGCAGCGTCGGATACACGCTGCGCAGTGCGGTCTCGAGCCCGTACTGGAGGGTGAGCCGCGAGCTGGGGCAGTCGGCGCAGGCGCCGGTGAGCCGCACGCAGACGGCGTCGCCGTCGAGGGCGACGAGCTCGATGTCGCCGCCGTCGGCGACGATGAACGGCCGGACTCGATTCAGGATGGACTCGACGGCAGCACGTGGGGGCATGTGGCTCCTTCTCGCCGGCTGCAGGAGCAACACGTGTGCCTGCCGGGCTTGCGCCGGAACGCTGCCGGAAATCCGGCGGTGTCCGCCGGAGTGGGGGAATTTCGGGTGCGGATGGGGAGATTTCCCCGCCCGGCTCACGGCCCGACGTCGGTGCCTCCCGAGTCGATGAGCACGACGCCCAGCACCAGCGCCAGCGCAACGAGAATCGCCACCAGCAACAGCCATCCCAGCAGCATCGAGCGCGTTCCTTCGGCCATCCCGCAGCGTCGCGCGCCGTGTGCACGCCGTCAAGCACGTCCGGTCAGCCGGTCGACCCGCCTCCGGGGACCTTCGCCGGTCCCAGGTTCGGTCTCTATGGGGACTCGGCCGGGCTGGAAATACAATCATGCGCATGTCGCGAACCGTGGCTCTGGCCGGGATGCTCCTGGCGCTGATGGCGGGCACCGCTCTCGACGGACAGTCGCCGGCTCCGGCGCAGGGACGCGTGATCCCCGGCGCCGTCCAGGACGTCCTGCCGGAGCGTGAGCGTCCCGCCGTGATCAACCGGGTCCTGACGGATCGGCTCGAGACGCTGCTGCCAGGGCTGATGCGCGAGACCGGCTTCGACATGTGGCTGGTGATCAACCGCGAGTACGTCGAGGACCCGGTCTACCTGACCCTCGTCCCCGCGCCGGTCTTCCACGCGCGGCGGCTCTCGATGCTGGTGTTCTTCGATCGCGGCGAGGGGCAGCCGATCGAGCGGCTGACCGTCAGCCGCTATCCGATGGAAGGCTACGAGGCCGCCTGGGACGGCGGCACGGCCGAGGACCAGTGGCGTCGGCTCGCCGCGATCGTCCGCGAGCGGAACCCGAAGCAGATCGGCATCAACGTCAGCGAGCGCTGGTCGTTCGGCGACGGCCTCTCCGCGGCCCTGCGGGATCGGCTGATGCAGGCGCTGGGACCGGATCTCGCCGCGCAAACGGCGAGCGCCGACGCGCTCTGCGTACGCTGGCTCGAGACGCGGACGCCGCTCGAGATGGACCTGTACGCGCACATGACGGCCATCGCGCGCGGCGTCATCGCCGAGGCGTTCTCCGAGCGCGTGATCACGCCCGGCGTTACGACCACAGACGACGTCGCCTGGTACATCCGGCAGCGCTTCACGGATCTCGGGCTCGACACGTGGTTCTCCCCCTACGTCAACCGGCAGTTCGCCGGCGGTGACTGCGATCCGGACACGCCCTTCTGCGGCGAGAGCGGAGTGATTCAGCGCGGCGACGTTCTCCACACCGACGTCGGCATCTCATACCTCCGCCTGAACACCGACACGCAGGAGATGGGATACGTGCTGCGCGCCGGTGAGACGGACGTGCCTCAGGGGCTGCAGCGCGCGCTGGCGAACGGCAACCGCTGGCAGGACCTGCTGACCGGCGAGTTCGTCACGGGCCGGACGGGCGACGAGATCTTCGCGAGGACCGACGCCGCGGCGAAGGCCGAAGGCCTCCAGCACAAGACCTACTCGCACCCGGTCGGCTTCCACGGGCACGCCGCGGGGACGTCTGTGGGCATGTGGGATAACCAGGGTCCCGTGCCGGTGACCGGCGAGTGGCCGCTGCATCCGGAGACGGCGTACGCGATCGAGGGTGACGTGAAGACGCCCGTCCCCGAGTGGAACGGGCAGCTGGTGCAGGTCAAACTGGAGCAGACGGCGCTCTTTGACGGCGAGACGGTCCGCTACGCGGC
>CAYUPN010000067.1:7845-16809 GCA_964446605.1 uncultured Bifidobacteriaceae bacterium
GGCCGAACTTCAGTTCGGCCGTGCCAACGCCACCCATCAACCATGGCGCGACGCAAACCGCTCGACCTGCCGGCCGAACTCCTGGACGCGTTCGACCACAGCGCACGCGTCTCGGAGCACCTGGTCTCGGTCGTGCCGGCGGACGCATGGCGCGCGGTGCCGTCCGCAGGCGGGCGGACGATCGCCGCGAACGTCGCGCACATGCAGAGCGTGCGCCGCACGTTCGCGAAGATGGGCGGCGCCGCGGAGCTTCCGTCGATCGACCGCCTGAAGTCCACCCAGGCGCAGGCCGTGCGCGCCCTGCGCGCGAGCCGCGAGGCGCTCGTGGAGCTGTTTGCCGCCGCGATCGAGCAGGGCGACGGGCGTGTCGGGCGCATGCCGCGCCGCACGATGAACATGCTGTTCTATCTCGTGCAGCATGATGCGCATCACCGGGGCCAGATCACCTGGACGCTCCGTCGGCTCGGGTACGAGCTCGCGCCGGTGGACGTGACGCGGCTGTGGGGCTGGCGGAAGCTGGATGCATGAGGGAGGAGTGATGCAGCTACGGTCTTGGCTGGGGCGGATGGCGCTGGTGGGCGTCGCCATCCTGTTGTCGGGCGACCCGATGGCCGCACAGCGGCCGCGTGGGCGCACCGGCGCGCCGGAGGATCCCTGGGCCTCCACCTACACGCCGCGCGCGTCCCGCCCGACGCTCATCCGGAACGCCACGATTCTCACCGCGGCCGGTCCGGTCATCGAGAAAGGGGACGTGCTGCTGCGCGACGGCAAGGTCGCCGCGGTCGGCACGATCGGCAATCCGCCAGCCGACGCGATCGTGATCGACGCGGCGGGAAAGTGGGTGACGCCGGGCATCATCGACACGCACTCGCATCTCGGGGTGTATGCGTCGCCGGGCATCGAGTCGCTGTCGGACGGCAACGAGATGACGAACCCGAACACCGCCGAGGTCCGTGCCGAGGACTCCGTCTGGCCGCAGGACCCGCAGTTCGGGCTCGCGCTCGCCGGCGGCGTCACGACGCTGCAGATCCTGCCGGGATCGGCGAACCTGTTCGGCGGGCGCGGCGTGACGGTGAAGAACGTCCCCGGGCGCACCGTGCAGGACATGAAGTTCCCCGGCGCGCCGTACGGTCTCAAGATGGCGTGCGGTGAGAACCCGAAGCGCGTTTACGGCTCGCGCAACAGCTCGCCGGCCACCCGCATGGGCAACGTCGCCGGGTACCGCCGCGCATGGCAGCAGGCGGTCGAGTACCGCGAGAAATGGCGCCGCTGGCGCGAGGACGGCGGCGACGACAAGGAGCGGCCCGAGCGCAACCTCCAGCTCGAGACGCTCACCGGCGTGCTCGACGGCGAGATCCTCGTGCACAACCACTGCTACCGCGCCGACGAGATGGCGACGATGATCGACATCGCGAAGGAGTTCGGCTACCGGATCTCGTCGTTCCATCACGCGGTGGAGGCGTACAAGGTCCGCGACCTGCTGGCGGCCGGGAACATCTGCGCCAGCATGTGGGCCGACTGGTGGGGCTTCAAGCTGGAGGCCTTCGACGGCATCACGCAGAACATCGGGCTCGTCCACCAGGCCGGCGCCTGCGCGATCGTCCATTCCGACGATGCGTCGGGCATCCAGCGGCTGAACCAGGAAGCGACGAAGGCCATCCGGGCGGCGAACGAAGGGGGCATCGTGATCGACCGGGCGGCCGCCATTCGCTGGCTCACGATCAACCCCGCGAAGGCGCTCGGGATCGACAAGCTGACCGGTTCGCTCGAGCCCGGCAAGGGCGCCGACGTCGTGATCTGGTCGGGCGACCCGTTCAGCACCTACAGCCGCGCCGAGCAGGTGTTCATCGACGGCGCGCTGCTGTACGACCGGAACGACGCCGCGACGCAGCCGCAGCGCGACTTCACGCTGGGCATCCTGCCGGAGGTGGCCCGATGAGCGCCGTCGGAATGAGCGTGTGGCGGCGGGGCTTCAGCCCCGCGGCGGCGATCCTGCTTGCCGCGATCGCGCTCCTCGCCGCGGAGACGCCCTACGCGCAGACCGGCACGCTCGCGGTCACCAACGCGCGCATTCTCCCGGTCTCCGGCCCCGTCATCGAACGCGGGACCATCCTGGTCGACAACGGCCGCATCACCGCCGTCGGCGCCAACGTGTCGCCGTCAGGGGCGGCGAACGTGATCGACGCGAAGGGGCGAACCGTCACGCCCGGCTTCATCGAGTCTGCCACCCAGATCGGCGTCGTCGAAATCGGACTGTCGGCGCGGGGGACCGATGACGACTCGATCTCGCGCACCGGCCTGAGCGCGGCGTTCCGCGTCGTCGACGCGTTCAACCCGAACTCCACGGTGATTCCCGTCACGCGCGTGGAAGGGGTGACCCGCGCGATGGTCGTTCCCGCCGGAAGCGGCGAGATCTTCGACGGGCAGGGCGCGCTCGTTGCGCTGACCGGGGAGCACGTGCCCGCGAGCATCACGAAGGCCCCCGCGGTCGTGGTGGCCGCGCTCGGCGAGCGCGGCGCGTCGCTGGCGGGCGGATCGCGCGCGGCGGCGATGCTGCGGCTGCGCGAGGCGCTGCAGGACGCGCGCGACTACGCGGAGCATCGCAACGCCTGGCAGGACGCGCGGCGGCGTCCGTACGCGCTCGGGCGGCTCGACCTCGAGGCGCTGCAGCCGGTCCTGCGCGGCGAAATCCCGCTCGCCATCGAGGCGCATCGCGCGAGCGACCTGCTCGCGGCAATGCGGATTGCCGAGGAGTTCGACGTGCGGCTCGTCCTCCTCGGCGCCTCCGAGGGCTGGATGGTCGCCGGCGAGCTGGCGCAGCGCAAGGTGCCGGTCGTCATCAAGCCGCTGACGAACCTGCCCGACTTCGACCGGCTCGGCGCGACGCTGGAGAACGCCGCGCGGCTGGCGAAGGCCGGCGTCGAGATCGTGATCTCGACCTTCGACACGCACAACGCGCGCAACCTGCGCCAGGAGGTCGGCAACGCGATCGCCTACGGGCTCGATCCGGCCCGCGCGCTCGAGGCGGTAACGCTCGCGCCCGCGCGGGTGTGGGGCGTCGCCGACCGGCTCGGCTCGATCGAGCCGGGTCGCGAGGCCGACCTCGTCATCTGGTCCGGCGACCCGTTCGAGCTGCTGACCACCGCCGACGTCGTGATCATCGCGGGGCGGGAGATGCCGAAGACGACGAGGCAGTGGGAGCTGTTCGAGAAGTACCGGACGCTGAAATAGGGCCGAACGTAGGGCCGAACTTTAGTTCGGCCCCGCGCGCCGGCGAGCGGAGGACAGGCGAGCTGGCGTGCCGTTCCCGTTTCCCGTTTCCCATTTCCCGTTGGGGGTCCACCGTGCGTCAACTCCGCTATTCCGTCGCCGCCAGCCTGGACAGCTTCATCGCGGGACCGAACGGCGAGTTCGACTGGATCCCGCTCGACCCGGATATCGATTTCGACGAGATGTACCGCGGCTTCAGCGGCCTGGTGATGGGCCGCGTGTCGTACGAGGTGTACGTCGCGACAGGCGGCGTGCCCGGCGGCATCCAGCTGCCCGTCTACGTCTACTCGCGCACGCTGCCCGAAGGGGAACGCGACGGGATCACCGTCGCGCGCGACGCGGTGTCGCACGTGCGCGCGCTGAAGCAGGCCGACGGCAAGCCGCTCTGGCTCTGGGGCGGCGGCAACCTGTTCCGCCATCTTGCCGAGTCCGGGCTCGTCGACGGCGTCGACGTCGCCGTGCTCCCGATCCTGCTCGGCGGCGGGTTCCCGCTGCTCCCGCAGCCGGGCCCGCGGCTGAGTCTCCAGCTGCGCAACCACCGCGTGTACCCGAAGACCGGCACGGTCTTCCTCGAGTACGACGTCACATCGTAGGACCGAACGTCCACGAAGGTCTGCCCCCGTCGCAGGGTGCTCGCGTTCCCTGAAGGGACGCTGCGGCGCGCACTTTTCGTGGGGTCTGTCGCGGCGGGGCTTCATTCAGCCCCGCCTCATGCGCGACTGCGAGTCCGGAATCACGAGTGTGGCCACTCCGACCGCGATCACAGGTAATGCTGCTTCGTCCCCGCGATGTGATGCTGCATGTGTCCGACGACGACATAGGCGAGCGCGCGGACGGAGAAGGGGTTGTCGGACGCGATGCCGGTGCGCGACCAGGCCTCCTGCGGCAGATGGCGGAACAGATCGATCGACGAGTCGCGGATGGCCCGGAACTCGTCGAGATGGCTCTGCCAGGTGCGATCGTCTGCGGGATTGTTCGCGGCCGCGGCGTCCTGATCGAAGCTGGGCAGGGGAGCATCCAGCCCGCGCGCGAACCAGAACGCCCGGAACGCGAACAGCCGCTCGGCGTCGTTCACATGCGCCAGGACCTGGCGCAGCGTCCACTTGCCCGGCGCGTACGGCGCGCGCGTGCGCTCGTCGGGGATGGCGCCGAAAAACGCGAGCGCCTCATCGCGTTGCCTGACGAGCAGCGCCTGAATGTCGCCGTCCGGCACCTGGTCGATGTAGCGGAAGAAGTAGTCGCCGGCTTCGGCGCGATCGGGTCGAAGGAAAGGCATTGTAGGACCTCGAAAACGGGAAACGTAAAGCGAGAACGGGAACGGGAAACACCATCATTCCAAGCGGCGGCAGAGAAACACCCGATCGTAATCCCCATCGCCGATCGGCCGCGCGATGGTGCCGACATCCCATCCAGCCTGCGCGAGCACGCGCCGCCACACCGCTTCCGGGAAGAGCCCCTCGACGTGCGTGTCGTAGTACGGCGTCACCGTCTTGCCGTCGCGGAGGAGGAACGCGAAGTGCACCATGAAGGTCGTGTCGGCCGGATCGGGGTCCCAGGTCCACTCGAGGCAGCGCAGCGAGCGTGAGCCCTCGTCTCCCTCCAGCAGCATCGACGTCTCGTGGAACGTCTCGGCCATGAGATCGGGCGCGAAGATGGCGGCGCCACCCGGACGCGTGTGCACGAAGGCCGTCTCGGCGACCGCGCGGAGGTCGTCCTCCGTGAGCATGTAGCAGATGGCGTCGTGGGCCAGCACCGCATCGAACGTGCGATCCAGCCGCAGCGCCCGCATGTCGCCGACGACGTGCTCGCACTCCGGATTCAGCTCGCGGCTGAGCGCGAGCATGTCCGGCGAGAGGTCCGTCAGCGTGCACGTGAACCGCCGCTTCATGTAGAGCGCGTTGTGCCCCGCTCCCGCGCCGAGCTCGAGCAGCGTCGTGGCGCTCCCGCGGATCGCGTCGACGAGCGCCGCGGTGTAGGTGTCGGCCTCCTCTTCGTGATCCTCCGGCGGGTCGAGCAGGCGGTACCACGGCGTGAGAGTGGAGTACAGCAGCGGACGCATGGCAGTATGCATGGCATGATCCGCTGCCTGCTGCCGTTTGTCACGCTGGTTCTGCTCGTCTGGTCGACTGTATCGTGCGCCCGCAACCCGGATCCGCAGAGTCCCGGCGCCGAATCGGACCGCCGGAGCCTGCGTGTGATGACTTACAACATCAAACACGGGCAGACCAACGCCGAGTGCGACGAGGCTGCGCCGGCGCCGGGCACGCGTCCGGCTCCCGATTGCGGTCTCGATCTCTCGCAGGCCGTCGAAGTCGTCCGCACCCACGCCCCCGACATCGTCGGGCTGCAGGAGGTCGACCGGTTCTGGGCGCGCAGCGCGATGCAGGACCAGCCCGCGCTGATCGCGGAGGCGCTGGACATGCCGCACGCGTGCTACGGCGCGAATCTCGACCACCCGCCGGACGCACATTCCAACCGGCCGCACCAGTACGGCACGCTCGTCCTCAGCCGGCTGCCCATCGTCGAGTGCACGACGCGCCGGCTGCCGCGCACGGGAGACGCCGAGACGCGCGGACTGACGCGCGCGCTCGTCGACGTCGACGGCGCGCGGCTGCAGTTCTTCAACACACACCTGCACACCACCGCGGCAGACCGCCGCCTGCAGGCGCCCGATGTCGTCGCGGCCATCGACGCGACGGCCACGCCGGCGATCCTCGTCGGCGACTTCAACGCGCGGCCGGACGCCGAAGAACTCGCCCCGCTGTTCGCGCGGTTCCGTGACGCCTGGCGCGAGGCTGCCGTGCCGGCGCCGGAGAACCCGGAAGGCGCCACCATCCCCGTGCATCCGTCCGACCCCCCGCGCCGCCGCATCGACTACGTCTTCGTGTCGGAGCAGCTCAGCGTTCGCTCCACGCGCGTGCGGGTGAATGCAGAGACGCGTCTGGCATCGGATCACTATCCGATAGTGGTCGAGGTGGATTGGTGAAGCTTGTAGCTGGCAGCTGGCAGTAGGCAGCATGCAGCCGGCAGCGGCGGTGCCGTAGGGCGCGACTTCAGTCGCGCCTGACATGGATCAGCGTGACAGCGAACCAGGCTACTGAAAGCAGCACGTTGCCGCCGGCATCACGGAGCCCAACGCCCAAGGTCCAGAGCCCAACGCCCAGCGAGCGGCAGATAATAGATCGATGCGGTTCTCGATTCTCGACCTGGCGCCTGTGCCCCAGGGCTCGACGCCTGCCGAGGCACTCCGCAATACGCTCGACCTCGCGCAGCACGCCGAGCGGTGGGGCTATCACCGGTTCTGGCTCGCCGAGCACCACAACATGCCCGGCATCGCCAGCGCCGCCACCTCCATCGTCATCGGCCATGTCGCCGGCGGCACGCGGACCATCCGCGTCGGCGCGGGCGGCATCATGCTGCCGAACCATGCGCCGCTCGTCATCGCGGAGCAGTTCGGCACGCTGGCCTCGCTCTATCCGGGGCGCATCGACCTCGGGCTCGGGCGCGCGCCCGGTACCGACCAGCGCACCGTGCGCGCGCTGCGCCGCAGTCCCATGTCCGCCGACACCTTCCCGGCCGACGTCCTGGAGCTGCAGGCGTACTTCGCGCCCGCGCAGCCGGGGCAGGCGGTGCGCGCGGTGCCTGGCGAAGGGCTCGAGGTGCCGCTCTGGATCCTCGGCTCCAGTCTCTTCGGCGCGCAGCTGGCCGCCGAGCTCGGCCTGCCCTACGCGTTCGCGTCGCACTTCGCCCCGGGCGCCTTGATGGCGGCGCTCGAGGTGTACCGTCGCAGGTTCAAGCCGTCGAAGCAGCTGGATCGGCCGCATGCCATGGCCGGGGTCAACGTGCTCATTGCCGACACCGACGCCGAGGCGCGCCGGCTGTTCACCTCTGTCCAGCAGCAGTTCGCCAGCGTGGTCCGCGGCACGCCGGGCCTGCTGCCCCCGCCGGTCGACGACATCGATCAGGTCTGGACGCCTGTGGAGAAGATGCAGGCGTCCGCGATGCTGCAATATGCGTACGTCGGCAATCCCGACACCGTGCGACGCGGCCTCACCGGCTTCATCGAGCAGACCGGCGTCGACGAGGTGATCGTCGTGACGTCCGCCTACGACCACCGCGCCCGCCTGCGTTCGTACGAGCTGCTGGCGGAGCTCTTCGTGAGACCCGCGGTCGCGCCGTAGCCCGCAGCCGCACGGACGGACCTGGTCCGATGAAGCGCTCAGGCACCGCCGATCTCCCGCTCCATGGCGGACGCGTGCCACGCTGGCTCGCCGAGCGCATGACCACGCTCGGCACGGCGATCTGCGAGAGCGTGCTCGTCGAGTACGGCCCGTCCGCGCTGCTCGCCCGGCTGAGCGACCCGTTCTGGTTCCAGGCCCTCGGCACCGTGATGGGCATGGACTGGCACTCGTCGGGCATCACGACGTCGGTCATCGGCGCGCTCAAGCGCGGCCTCAATCCGAGGGCGCACGAGCTCGGCATCCACGTGTGCGGCGGCCGCGGCCGCCACTCGCGCAGTACGCCGGCCGAACTGCGTGGCGTCGCGGATCGCACGGGGCTCGACGGCGACGCGCTCGTGCGATCGAGCCGCCTGATCGCCCGTGTCGACAACAACGCCATCGACGACGGGTTCCAGATCTACCTGCACGGGTTCGTGGTCGCCTCGACGGGCGAGTGGGCCGTCGTCCAGCAGGGGATGAACGAGGAGACGAGAACGGCGCGCCGCTATCACTGGCACTCGGCGGCTGTCCGCGAGTTCACCTGTGAGCCGCACACGGCCATCGTCGGCCAGAGCGCCGGCGTGGTCCGGAATCTCGTCGACCGCCGCGCCCTGCCGGCGCAGGACGCGCTGCTGACGATCGCGCGCGAGGACCCGTCGCGCACGCTGACGGAGGCCAGGTCGCTGGTTGCGCCGCGGCATCACGAGGTCCGCGCAGAGGATGTGGACCTGAAGCGCCTCGGCGCGGTGCTCGCTGTCGCGCACGAGAAGCCGCTCCGCGACTTCGCCTCGTTGCTGCTTGTCGAGGGGCTGGGGCCGCGCACGCTCCAGGCGCTCGCGCTCGTCGCGGAGGTCGTGCACGGCACGCCCACGCGCTTCTCGGACCCGGCACGGTTCTCGTTCGCGCTGGGCGGCAAGGACCGGCATCCGTTCCCGGTGCCGCTGAAGACGTACGACGAGACGATCACGGTACTGCGCCGCGCGCTCGACGCCGCGCGCGTCGGCGACACCGACCGGATCGACGGGATCAAGCGCCTCGATCGCTTCGTGCGCGCCGTCGAGGCGCGCCTCGCGCCCGAGGCCGACTTCGATCGCGCGCTCGCCCACGAGCGCGCGATCTCCCCATCGCTCGACGGCCGCAGTGTCTTCGACGATCTGCCGCGCAAGCCGAAGCGCCAGCGCGGAGCATCACAGTTGTCGCTATTCGAGGAGTAGCGGCAGACGAAAGGCCGAACTGAAGTTCGGCCCTACGACCACCCGTCGCGGCCCTTCTTGCGGAGTGTCTGTAGCGGCGGGGCTTCATTCAGCCCCGCCTTCACGATCGCAGCGTGACAGTGAACGCCGCGAGGGCAAGCCCATACGCCCGTCATCCCCCAGACAAGCCCGAAGGCCGAAGGCCGAAGGCCCAGGGCCCAGCCCAAGGCCCAGGGCCCACCCAAGGCCCAAGGTCCAACGCCCAAGGCCTAGAGCGACTT
>CAYUPN010000067.1:16909-22282 GCA_964446605.1 uncultured Bifidobacteriaceae bacterium
AGGCCCAGGGCCCACCCAAGGCCCAAGGTCCAACGCCCAAGGCCTAGAGCGACTTCAGGAACTCGATCAGATCATTCCGTTCCTGCGGGCTCAGCCCGAGTCCGAACGTCTCCTCGTAATGGTCGACGACATCCGCCAGCGTCGGCGCGCTGCCGTCGTGGAAGTACGGCGCATGCTGGAACAGCGCGCGCAGCGGCGTGGTCCGGTACTTGCCCGTCGCGGAGCGATCCGCATACGTCGGATCCTGGCCGACGTCCAGCGGATCGTGCAGCAGCGGCTCCGTCGCGTTCGGGTTCGTCAGGACGTCCGTGTAGTTCGGCTGCCGGTGGCACGTCGCGCAGCCGGCCTCGCGGAATACCTGGCGACCGCGCCCCGCGGCGGCCGGATCGAAGCTGCCGGCGGGCGGCTTCGGCGTGCGCAGCCGCAGCTGGTACTCGAGCAGCGCGGGCAGCTTCGACGTGATCAGATCCTCTTCCTGCGTGATCGTCAGCGGCAGCCGCGGGTCGTCGAAGTTCCCCTTGCCGCCCATCTGGCCGATGCCGACGTAGGCGTTCCAGTACGAGATCGGCCCGTCACCCGTGTAGGTCTCGAAGCCGACGCCCTTCAGCCCGTAGATTGGCGGAATCACGACCGGCAGCGACGGCTCGTTCAGGATCTGGATGTTCTCGCCGTCGAAATAGTGGTGCCGCGGGTCGTACTTGCCCGGACCCCACGCGGTGAACTGCTCCTTCAGGTCGGCACTGACGAACTCCGACAGCGAGACGATGGTGCCGACGTCGAGGTCGGTGTTCGCCCAGCCGTCCAGGCGCCGGCCGATCCCGGCGGTGAAGGAGTCGTCGACCGTCGAGTGGCAGAGCGCGCAGGTGATGCCGAGACTGGTCACATGATCGCCCTCCACCGTCCCGCGCACGCCCACCACGGCGTTCAGCTGGAGGAGGGCCCGCGTGACGGCCGCATCGTCCAGGTTGACCTGTCCGGCCTGGAGCGCCGCGATGATCTCCGGCGGCAGCGCCTCGACGTCCACCTTCAACCCGACCAACAGCGCCGTGCGTGGGGTGACGCCTTCGATGGCCTCGTTCAGCCGCAGCGTGTCGGTCCACAGCTGTTCGCTGCCAAACGTGTCGAAGCGGAAGATTTGCTGCCCCTCGCGCACGTTCGCGGCGTTCTGCGGGCCGTTGATGGGCGGTCCCTGTCCCGCCTGGGTGACTGACGCAAGCTCGCCCGCCACGACGGGGAGCAGCACGACGACGACAGCTGAGGCGACACTGATGAGCCGCATGGGGACATTCCCTCCGAGGATTCGCCGATTGGAGTGCTGCCGGGGGAATTGGTGACAGCGCTCACGCGCCGAAGCGCGCAGCGCGGAGGCGCGGACCTGATCCGCCGAGCCCGCGAGCGTCACGTGCGGGCGAAGGCGGGACCTGATCAGACCTGATCAGACCTGATCCGACCCGATCCGACCTGATCCGACCTGATCCGACCTGTTTCGCCGACCCTTCCGAACACTTCCGCTACGATCCGGTCGCAACGCGGCCGCTCGAACCGGAACGCTTCCGCGGCTGTCGTACCGATGCGCTCGCGCAGCATGCGGCGCAGCGCGCGCCGGCCCCGCAGGAGACGCGTCTTGACCGCGTCTGCGGTCAGTCCGAGTGACGCGGCCGTCTCTGCCGTGCTCAGTCCCTGGACGTCGCGCAGCACGAACACCTCGCGCAGCCGGCGCGGCAGCATGTCGATCGCCCGCTCGAGCAGGACCCGGAGCTCGCCGGTGAACGCGTCGCGCTCCGGGTTGTCCCTGGCCTGCGGTCCTTCGCTGCCTTCGATCGCGCCGGAATCGTCGAATGTCCGTGTCCGGCCCCGCCGCCGCAGGCGCGCGAGCGACTCGTTCACCGTGATCCGCGTGAGCCAGGTCGAGAACTGCGCCTGCCCGTTGAACTGCCGCAGGTGCGTGAACGCGTTCACGTACGCCTGCTGCATCACGTCCTCGGCTTCCTCCTCGTCGCGCACGATCGCGCGTGCGGTGCGATAGACGCGTTCGTTGTGCCGGCGCATGAGCAGCTCGAACAGCGCGGTGTTCCCCTGCAGCACCTCGCCGATGATGTCTTCGTCCGGTTGCTCGATCCGCTCCGCGTCCGTACGCAGGTCGACTGCTGGCATCGTCATGATGACCGCCATGTGATTCCGATTGAGTGTTCGCCGTCCGGGGGAAGGGCCGCCGCACGAGGTCGGGTGCCCGATCCTCCGTGCGGATGTGCCGGCGTGCTGAAGGTTTGATGCAGCAGGCGTGCCGAGCGTTCACTCGGCGCGCAGCAGCTCGGCGGGGCTGATGGCCGCGGCCCGGCGCGCCGGCAGCCAGGAGGCCGCCAGCCCGGCTGCCAGGACGAGGAGCGTGGCGGCCGTGTAGGTCAGCGGGTCGCGAGGACTGAGGCCGTAGATGAGGCTGGCGATGCCGCCAGCGGCGGCGAAGGTCAGCACCAACCCGGCTGCGATGCCGGGCAGGAGGAGGAGGAGCGCGTTCGAGACCACCAGCCCGGTCGTCTGCCGCGGGCTCGACCCGAGCGCGGTGCGAATCGCGATCTCGCGCCGCCGCTCGCCGACGGCACGCACGAGCCCGGCCGCCAGCCCGCTCACGGCGAGCAGGAGTGCGACGGCTCCGAAGCCGGAGATCAACAGCGCGCGCAGTCTCCGGTCAGCAATCGTTCCGGCGAGGATGTCCTCCACCAGCCGGATCTCGCCGACCGGCTGCCGCGGATCGACGCGATGAATCACGGTGCGAATCGCCGGCACGAGCGACGGGGCATCTCCCGAGACGCGGACCGCGAGGTTGGCAATGGCGATCGGCAGATCGTCCCAGGGCACGTAGATCGTGCCGCCGGCCGGCGCCTCGAGCCCGAGATAGCGCACGTCTCCTACGATGCCGACGACCCGCGGCGGTGCGGTGCGATTGCCGGGCAGGGAGGAGGGGAGCAGGCGCCCGACGGAATCCTCGCCGTCGAAGAATCGCCGTGCCGCAGTTTCGCTGAGCACCGCAACCGGTTCTGCCGACCCGCCATCGCTCTCGTCAAACAGCCGTCCGCGCACCAGCGGGATCCCGAGCGCGCCAAAGTAGCCGGGCGTTGCGGCAGAGAGCACGAGAAGGCCCGTATGGCGCTCGCCTTCGTCGGACGTCATGCGGAACTCGACCTGCACGATCGACGTGTCCGGTGGGAAGCTGCTGGCGATTCCGGCATGACTCACGCCGGGCAGCGCGCGCAGTTCGCGCAGGAGGTCCTCGACGAACGGCTTCCGCGCGCCCGCGTCGAAGTCCACCGTGTCCTTCAGCAGCAGCGTCGTCGCCAGCGCGTTGCGAGACTCGATGCCGGCGTCGACGTGCAACAGGCCGAGGACGGTGCGGGAGAGCAGGCCGGCACCGGTGAGCAGGACGACCGAGGCTGCAATCTGCGCGGCCACGAGCACGCCCGCGACGCGCCCGCCGCGGCGCGACCGCGAGGCGCCCGTCTGCCGGAAGGCGGGCGCGACGTCCGTGCGCAGGGCGTGGAGCGCCGGTGCCGCACCGCAGACGAGTGCGACGAGTCCCGCGATTGCGAGGCTGGCGGCGAGCACAGGCCCATCGACCGCGACCTCGTGCAGGCGTGGCAACGTTCCGGCTGCAAGCTGGCCCACCGCTCGTACGGCGGCAAACGCGAGCGCGGCCCCGAGCGCCGTTGCGCCGAGCGCGATCAGCAGCGCTTCCGCCAGGACCGCTCGGGCCATGCGTGCCCGGCTGGCGCCGAGCGCGACGCGCACCGCCACCTCCCGCTCGCGCGCCATCGCACGCGCCAGCAGCAGGCTGCCCGCGTTCGCGCACGCGACGAGCAGGACCAGCGCCGCGCCGAGGCCGAAGAGGATCAGGACCGGGCGGACCGGAGCCGTCAGCTGTTCCTGCAACCCGATCGCGCTGGCGGCATGCGCGTCGCTGAAGACATCGGGCCGATCGGCGCGCACCTCCGACAGCACACGCCGGGCATCGGCGCCGGCCTGCTCGACGCCGGACGCCTCCGGCAGCCGTGCGATCAGGCGGAAGCGCCGCGCGTCGCTCTCGCCGCGCCAGAGTGCGATGCCGGGGGCCTCGCGTGCGGGAATCCACAGGTCGACGCGGTCCGACGGGAACGCGACACTGTCGGGCGCGATGCCGAGCACCGGCAGCGCGCTGTCCGACAGCGTGATGACGCGTCCGATCAACGCGTCGCGATCGATCGGGAGCGTCCGGACCAGCCGCTCGCTGAGCACGGCGCCCGGCTGGCCGGGTCCGAACGCGCGGCCGTGCAGCGGCGCGCGCAGCACCTCGAAGAGCCGGTCGGTGCCGAGCCCGACGTGCACGATCCGCGGCTCGCCCGCGCCGCGCAGCGTGTACTCCGTCGTCGCGTAGGCGGCCAGCGACTCGACCGTCCGCATCCGCGCGTCCCAGTCCTCGAACGTCGACAGCGGGATGCCCGCGTCATCACCCGGGTTGCCGACGGGAATCAGCGCGAGACGGGAGGGCTCGGCGTACGGCAGCGGCCGCACCAGCACGCCGTACGCAAGCGCGAGAATGGTCGTGTTTAGCCCGGTGCCGAGCGCGAGCACGAGGACCGAGGCAATGGCGGTCCCGCGCGCCGCACCGAGCGCCCGCAGCGCATGGCGGAGGTCTGACATACAGGGCTGCAGATTCTACGACGCAGTCCGCACGCCAGTTAGACGCCAGCAAGCCGCAAATGGACGCACGAGGCGTGCAATCCGCGATCAGCCGAAGCGCGGATTCGCAATCGTGTGCACCGGTCGGGGCTGGCGCACCGGTCGATCGCAGAGAGCGCTGGAAATCGCGTCGGATACGGAGCGATCCGGCCGACGCATACGCCGGCGCGCCGTCACTGTGGACATCTGTCGCAAGTTCGCCTTTAATCCAGGTCTCCTCGTCCGTTCGGCGCGCACGGCTCCAGCATCGCCGAGTGGGTTCTCCACAGCATCGTTGAAGACGTCTGTCGCGGTGCCGGTCCAGCGCGACCGCGTTCGCATTGGAGGAGGCCATGCCTGATGCACGTAGTGCCCCTGGTGGCTACGTCGAGGAAATCCCGAGCGATATGCGGACGATCACCGGAGTGGCGACATCCATCACCGCGTTCGTGGGCGCTGCGCGTCGCGGTCCGGTCGAAAAACCGGTCCGGGTGCAGAGCTTCGCCGAATTCGAGCGAGCGTTCGGCGGCCTGTGGCGACAGAGTCCGATGACGTATGCGGTGAGCCACTTCTTCCAGAACGGCGGCTCGGACGCGTTGATCGTACGGGTTGCGACACGCACGGCCGCCGCAGCAACCGGCGCGGCCGACACTCCGGCGACGCTGAGCCTCGTCGCCGCGTCAG
>CAYUPN010000068.1:0-18577 GCA_964446605.1 uncultured Bifidobacteriaceae bacterium
GATCCGACCTGATCCGACCTGATCCGACCTGATCCGACCTGATCCGACCTGAACTGATGTCCCTCATCCTCGGCATCGAGACCTCCTGCGACGAAACGGCCGCCGCCGTTGTCGAGGCGACGGGCGACGCCGCCCGGCCGTGGGCCGTGCGCTCGAACGTCGTCGCGTCGCAGGCGGACATCCATCGCGAGTGGGGCGGGGTCGTCCCGGAGCTCGCGTCGCGCCAGCACGTCCGCGACATCAGCGGCGTGGTCGAGCGGGCCCTGGACGATGCCGGCATCGGGCTGGATCGGCTCGACGCGATCGCCGTGACCCAGGGGCCGGGGCTCGTCGGGTCGCTGCTCGTCGGCCTGTCGTTCGCGAAATCGCTCGCCGCGGCCTGCGGCCTGCCGCTCGTGCCGGTGCACCATCTGGCCGGACACATCGAGTCGCTCTTCCTCCACAACGGGCCGCTGCCGCTGCCGTCGGCGGTGCTCGTCGTGTCGGGGGGACACACGAGCCTCTATCTCGTTCCCGAGCCCGGCGTGTACAACCTGCTCGGCCGTACGCGAGACGATGCAGCCGGGGAGGCGTACGACAAGGTCGCCAAGCTGCTGGAGCTGGGGTATCCGGGTGGTCCCGTGATCGATCGCCTCGCACGCGAGGGGGACGATCACGCCGTGGCGCTGCCGCAGACGCGGATTACCCACGCCGACCGCAACGCGCCCGATCGGCCCGGCCGGCTCGACTTCAGCTACAGCGGACTGAAGACGGCCGTGCTGCGGCACGTCGAACGGCGCCGGGCCGAACGCGGCTGGCCGCTTCCGGCCCAGGAGGTGCGCGACCTGGCGGCCAGCTTCCAGCGCGTCGTGGTCGAGTCGCTGCTCGACCGGCTCTTCGCGGCCGCCCGCGCGCACGGGGCCGCCAGCGCCGGGATTGCCGGCGGCGTCTCCGCCAACAGCCGGCTCCGTGAGGAGGCCCTCCGGCGTGGCGAGCGGGAAGGACTGCCGGTCTTCATCCCGAGCCTGGCGCTGTCCACCGACAACGCCGCGATGATCGCGGCCGCCGGACTGCGGCGTCTTGCGGCCGGCGTCCGCGCCGGCGACGATCTGAACGCCGACGCGAGCCTTGCGCTCGACGCGGCATAGAGAGGCAACTGTTCCTGCCGCTCCGTGACCGGGAGCTGAAGCTTCGTCCCGCAAGGGAGCGGCGTGCGGGTCCATCGATGAAGGTCCACACCGACTATCTCTGGTTCACCACCCGCCAGCGCCGGGAAATCGTCCGCATCACCGACGAGGTCGCGTCCATCGTCGAGCGCAGCGGCGTGCGCGAGGGCATGGTGCTGGTCTCGGCGATGCACATCACCGCGGGCGTGTACGTCAACGACTGGGAGAGCGGGCTCATCGCCGACATCCAGGACTGGCTCGAGACGCTCGCGCCTGCGCGGCCCGACTACCGGCACCACCAGACCGGCGAGGACAACGCCGACGCCCATCTCAAACGGACCATCGTCGGTCATCAGGTGATGCTGCCGATCACGAACGGGAAGCTGGACCTCGGTCCGTGGGAGCAGGTCTTCTACGCGGAGTTCGACGGCCAGCGGCGCAAGCGCGTGGTCGTGAAGGTGATGGGCGCCGCATGACGGCCGGCGGCGTGCACTCGCGGCGCTACCCGGTGCGTCCCATCGCCAGCGTCGGCGGCGTCATCGTCGACGGGGGGCGCGTGCTGCTCGTGCAGCGGAAGTTCGAGCCGCTCGCCGGCCATTGGACCCTGCCCGGCGGTGCGATCGAGCTCGGCGAGGGGGCAGCCCAGGCGGTGGAGCGCGAGGTGCGTGAAGAGACCGGTCTCGACGTGGAGGTGGGCCCCATCGTGGAAGTGCTCGACCGGATCTACCACGACGCGGACGGCCGCGTGCAGTTCCATTACGTGCTGATCGACTACCTGTGCCGGCCCCGGGGCGGCGCGGTGCGCGCCGGTTCGGACGCGGCAGCCGTCGAGTGGGTCGAGGCCGGCGACCTCGACGCGTACGAGGTCCCCGGGCACGCCATCCCGGTCATCCGGCGGGCGTTCGCGATGAGCGAATCCGCGTGGGAGCGGTGACCACCGTCGCTCCTCAGCCGGCCTCGTAGCCGGTCCTTCCGGCTCGCCAGGCGTAGTACACCGGCAGTCCCAGCAGGACGATCGCCAGCCCGGGCCATGTCGTCGCCGGGCGGTACACGAAGAGCACCGCGAGGATCGTCGACGCCCCACCGACGTAGAGCAGTGGCACCCACGGGTAGCCGAGCGCGCGATACGGGCGCTCGGCGTCGGGGCGCGTGCGCCGGAGCCGGAAGATGCCCAGGATGGTCAGGACGTAGAAGAGCACCGCCGCGGAGACTACGTAGTCGAGCAGGTTGCCGTACAGATTGCCGTATCCGCGCGCCGGGTCGTACGTGCGTGGCAGGACGAGCAGCGCCGACCAGACGCCCTGCAGGATGAGTCCCGCCGCGGGGACACGGGCGGCGTTCAGCGTGCCGACCTTCCTGAAGAACAGGCGGTCGCGCGCCATCGCATAGTACGCGCGCGCGCCGGCCAGGATCAGCCCGTTGTTGCAGCCGAACGTCGAGACGAGAATCGCGATCGCCATCAGGCCCGCACCGAACCCGGGCACGATCCGTTCGAGGGCCGCCGTCCCGACGCGATCGGATGGCGCCTGCTGGATGGCGTCGATCGGCAGCGTGACCAGGTACGACAGGTTGGCGGACAGATAGAGCACCGTGACGATCCCGGTGCCGAGTCCGAGGGCCAGGGGCAGCGTGCGCCGCGGGTCTCGCACTTCGCCCGCGGTGAAGGTCACGTTGTTCCACGCGTCCGACGAGAAGAGCGACCCGGTCTGCGCGACGCAGAGTGCGACGAACAGGCCGAACGCCGTCGCGGCGGTCAACCCCGGCGCGACCGGCACCGGGTTCTGCGGCGTCCACGGCTCCGCGAAGTTCGCGGCGCCCGCACCCGTCTGCCAGCCGATCAGCAGTCCCGCGGCAATCAGGGCCAGCAGCGCGCCGGTCTTCGCGATCGTGAAGACGTTCTGGACCGCCTTGCCGTACTCGAGCCCGCGCGTGTTCGTCCACGTGAGCAGCGCGATCATCAGCACCGCGACGAGCTGCGCCGTCGAGAGGGAGATGGCGTAGCCGCTCGAGAGGTGCACCGGTGCGAGGAGGTACTGGTCCTCGCCGATGGCGGGCCACAGAACGCCCAGAAACCGCGCGAACGCGACGGCGACCGCCGCGATCGTGCCGGTCTGGATGACGAGGAACAGCGTCCAGCCGTAGAGGAAGCCGCAGAGCGGCGAGAACGCCTCGCGGAGGTAGACGTACTGGCCGCCGGCGCGCGGCATCATCGCCGCCAGCTCGCCGTAGGACAGCGCGGCGGCGATCGTGAGCAGGCCGGTGATCGCCCACGTGGCCAGCAGCCACATGGGGCTGCCGACCAGCCGGGCGATGTCCGCCGAGACGATGAAGATGCCGGAGCCGATCATCGACCCGACGACGACCATCGTCGCGTCGAAGGGGCCCAGCCCGCGCCGGAACTCGGTGTCGAGACCGGTGGCCTCGGCGCGCGCCGGAGCCGCCTCGGTGGCCATGCAGCGTCCCTTTCGTTATAGGATCCCGGCACTATACACGCACTTCAGGCTCGTGAGCAGGAGCCGGCGTGCCGGTGTCTGCGGCCGCGGTGTCCCGGTTCGGGGACGGCGGCCGTGCACCTTCCGGAGGTTGATTGATCGCACTCGACCTGGTCCAGACCGTCGCCTTCGCCGGCATCGTCCTGTTCGCGGGCTATGCCATCCGCCGGCGCATCGGCCTGCTCGATCGGTACAACATCCCGGCGCCCGTGGTCGGCGGGCTCGTGGTCGCGGTGGCGATCACGATCGCGCGGCGATACGACGTCACGCTCGCGACGTTCGACACGACGCTCCAGACCCCGCTGCAGAACGCGTTCTTCGCCTCGGTCGGCTTCGGCGCGAGCCTCGCGCTGCTGCGCGTGGGCGGTCCGCTCGTCGTGCTGTTCTTCCTCGCCTCGAGCGTCGCGGCCGTAGGCCAGAACCTCCTGGGCATGGCGGTGGCATGGGCGATCGGACAGCCGTTGCTGCTCGGTGTGCTGGCCGGCTCGGTGACGCTCACCGGCGGCCCGGCCACCGGGCTCGCGTTCGCGCCGCTGTTCGAGGAAGCGGGCGTGCCGTCCGCGGCCACGCTGGCCGTCGCGGCCGCGATGACCGGCATCGTGGCGGGTGGGCTCATCGGCGCGCCGATCAGCACGTGGCTGATTCGCCGGCACGGGCTGCCGGTGCCGGACGGGCGCGGCACGCCCACCGGCACCCCCCCGACGGACATCGTCGAGGCGCACGTCACGGAGAATCCGGGTTCGCCCCCGGCCGGGGAGGACCGCGAGGCGTACCTGCTGCTGAAGACGCTCGTCGTGCTGTTGACGGCCGTCTGGATCGGCGGGGTGCTCAGCGACTGGGCGGCGCCGTACCTGCGCGCCGTCGGTCTCGCGCTGCCGTCCTACATCGGCGCGATGCTGGTCGCCGCGTTCATCCGCAACCTGGACGACGCGACCGGGCTGATCGGACTGTCGCAGGCGTCGCTCGACGATCTCGGCAACGTCGCGCTGTCCCTCTTCCTCGTGCTGGCGCTGATGACGCTGCAGATCTGGGAGATCGTGAACCTCGCGCTGCCGCTCGCGGTTCTCGTCGCCGTGCAGGTCGCGTTCGTCGCGGTGCTCTCGCTGTGGCCGGTGTTCCGCCTGATGGGGCGCGACTACGAAGGGGCCGTGACGGCGGGCGGCTTCACCGGCTTCATGCTCGGCACCACGGCCAACGCGATGGCGAACATGGAGGCGCTGGTCGAGAAGTTCGGCCCGGCCCCGCGCGCGTTCCTCGTCGTGCCGATGGTGGGCGCGTTCTTCATCGACTTCACGAACGCGATCATCATCACGCTGTTCGTCAGCTGGCTCAGCTGAGGGGCTGCCAGCTGCCAGCCGCCAGCCGCCAGCCGCCAGTTACAAGGATCGACTTGACATGCAGCTCACCAGAGACGCCGCGTGGGCGCTGATGACCGAGTGGACACAGAGCGAGAGCCTGCGCCGCCACATGCTGGCGGTCGAGGCGGCGGTGTGCGGGTACGCCCGTCTGTTCGGCGAGGACGAGGAGGCGTGGGGCATCGTCGCGCTGCTGCACGACTTCGACTACGAGCGGCATCCGGACCCGGCCGACCATCCGTTCCGGGGCGTGGAGGTGTTGACATCGCTCGGCTACCCGGAGTGGGTGACCCGCGCCATCCTCTCGCATGCCGACTACAGCGGCGTGCCACGGGAGAGCCGGCTGGAGAAGACGCTCTACGCCTGCGACGAGATGACCGGCTTCATCACCGCCGCCGCGCTCGTCCGCCCCTCGAAGAGCGTCATGGATCTCGAGCCGTCGTCGGTCATGAAGCGGATGAAGGACAAGGCGTTCGCGCGCGCCGTGAGCCGCGACGACCTGCGGCGCGGCGCCGAGGAGATCGGATTGCCGCTGCCGGAGCACATCGGCAACGTCATCCGCTTCATGCGCGAACGCGCCGACGTGCTCGGGCTGCGCTAAGCCGTGGATTGGGCCTTCGGCCTTGGGCCTTCGGCGGCCCGGAAAGAACCTCGTCATGACGATTCCCGTATGAAGGGAGTGCATGTCTGAGATCGCCGACCTGCCGGCCGGCGCCGGCGCCGCGCCGGCGCGCGACAGCGCCGGGCCGGTGGTCACGCTCGACCAGGTCAGCGTCGCCTACGGCCGGCAGCTGGCGCTGCAGGAGGTGTCGGCGCAGTTTCCGGCGGGCGCCGTGGGGCTCCTCGGCCCGAACGGCGCGGGCAAGAGCACGCTGATCAAGGCGCTGCTCGGGTTTCTCCAGCCGACCCGGGGGCGCATGCACGTGCTCGGGCTCGACGTCGCGGAGGCGCCGCTGTCCATCCGGGCGCGGATCGGCTACATGCCGGAGACCGACGGCCACATTCCGGGCATGAACGCCGTTGCGTTCGTGGCGTACTGCGGCGAGTTGTCCGGGCTCGGTCCGGTCGACGCGATGCAGCGGGCGCACGAGGTCCTGTACTACGTCGGGCTCGGTGAAGCGCGCTATCGTGCGCTCGGTACCTACTCGACCGGGATGAAGCAGCGGATCAAGCTGGCCCAGGCGCTCGTGCACGACCCGGACCTCCTGTTCCTCGACGAGCCGACCAACGGCATGGACCCGAAGGGGCGCGACGAGATGCTCGCCCTCATCCGGGACCTCGCCTACCGCAAGCACGTCAACCTGATTCTGTCGTCGCATCTCCTGCCCGACGTCGAGGCCACGTGCGAGGACGTCGTGGTCATGGATCGCGGGCGCATTGTCGGGGGCGGCGCCATCGCGGAGTTGAAGGGCGCCCGCGCCCAGGTCTTCGAGATCCGGACGAAGGACGGGCACGATCGGCTCGCGGCGGCCTGCCGCGCCGCCGGCTTCGAGTGCCACGAGACCGACGAGGACATCATGCGCGTCTTCGTGCCGGCCGGCGCCGGCGCGCGCGACCTGTTCGCGCTCGCGGCCCAGGAGGGGCTGCAGATCCGCCACTTGAGGCCGAGCGTGCCGACGCTCGAGGACGTGTTCGCCCGGCTGATTGGCGAGGCCTGACGTGCCCATCCACGACCAGGGCTACCGGAGGTTCGGCGGCGCGCGCGAGGGACGCGGGCGCGCGTGGCTCGTCATCGCCCGCGCCGGCGTCCGCATGCTGCTGGAGCGCCGGCTCTTCCTCGCCCTGCTTCTGTTCGCGTGGGTGCGGTTCCTCTACGAAGTCGTCCGCGTCTATCTCTCGACCAACGTCTCCCAGCTCGCGATCATCGCGACCACGCCGCAGACGTTCCGCGAGTTCCTCGAGTTCCAGGGCATCTGGGTCTTCTTCGTCACCATCTACGCCGGCGCGGGGCTCATCGCGGGGGACCGTCGCGCCAACGCGCTCCAGATCTATCTGTCGAAGCCGCTCACCAGGCTCGAATACATCGCCGGGAAGGCCGCCATCCTGGCGGTCTTCCTGCTCGGCATCACCTGGCTGCCGGCCCTGCTGCTGCTGGGCGTGCAGACGATGCTCGCCGGCAGCTTCGCGTTCGTGCGGGCAAACGCGTTCCTGTTCCCGGCCATCACGGTCTACTCGTTCCTGCAGGTCGCGCTGGCGACGTTCGCCATGCTGGCCCTGTCCTCGCTGTCGAAGAGCGCGCGGTTCGTCGGCATCATGTACGCGGGCGTCATCTTCTTCACCGACGCCGTCTTCGGCATGCTGAAGTTCGTCGTCCGTGCCGGAAGCGCCTCGGTCGTGTCGCCGAGCCAGAGCCTCGCGCAACTGGGGGATGCGATCTTCCGCGTGCCGCCCCGTCACGACACCCCCATCGTGGTGTCGCTGCTCGTCGTCGTCGCGGTCCTGGTCGTCTCGGGCTTCGTCCTCGCGCGCCGCGTGCGCGGGGTGGAGGTCGTCGCGTGACGGCGCCGGCGGAACGCCCGCTGATCGAGGCGGAGCACCTCTCGAAGTGGTACGGACAGGTGATCGGCCTGAACGACGTCACAGTTCGCGTGCCGTCCGGCATCACCGGGCTGCTCGGGCCGAACGGCGCCGGCAAGTCGACGTTCATGAAGCTGATCACCGGGCAGCTGAAGCCCAGTCAGGGGCGGCTGACGGTGCTCGGCGAGCCGATCTGGAGCAACCCGCAGCTGTTCTTCCGGATCGGATTCTGCCCGGAGCAGGACGCGTTCTACGACCGGATGACCGGCCTGGAGTGGGTGACCGCGCTCGTGCGGCTGAACGGCCTCGGCGAGACGCAGGCCGCCGAAGCGGCCCGCGCCGCGCTGGCGCAGGTGGACCTGCTTGATGCGGCCGACAAGAAGATCGGGGCGTACAGCAAGGGCATGCGGCAGCGCGTGAAGCTCGCGCAGGCGCTGGTGCACGACCCCGATCTGCTGATCCTCGACGAGCCGCTCACCGGCATGGACCCGCTCATGCGACGCCGCACCATCCGGCTGATTCGCGAATGGGGGCGCAGCGGGCGCAGCATCCTCGTCTCGAGCCACATCCTGCACGAGATCGAGGCGATGACCTCGAACATCCTGCTGATCAATCACGGGCGGATCGTCGCGGAGGGGAACGTCCACCAGATCCGCGAGCTGATCGACGAACACCCGCACACGATCTACATCCGCGGCGAGAACCCGCGCGCGCTGGCGCGCCGGTTCCTGGCCGATGACGACGTGCTGAGCCTGTCGTTCCAGCCGGACGCGCTGGTGGTGCAGACCGGACGGCCCGACGCCTTTTACGCCCGCCTCACGGAGCTGGCCGCCAGCGGCGAGGCGGGGCGGGTCGACGAGGTCACGTCGCCGGACGACAACCTCGCGGCGGTATTCCAGTACCTGGTGAAGTGACGTGACACCTCCGGCACGGCAGATGCCCTCGCTCGCCACCGCCTCCGCCCGGATTTTCGACCTCTCGCTCGGGGAGATGCTCTGGTCGCGCCGGACCGTCTTTCTCGGGCTGCTGGTCGGCGGCCCGATCGTGATTGCGATCGTGCTGCGCATCGTCGACGCGATGAGCGTGCCCGCCGTCCGCGTCGACGGGGTCCGCCTGGCCGGGCCCGACATCTTCGGGCTGATGATCTGGTTCCTGTTCCTCCGTTTCATCGTCCCGGTGCTCGGCGTGTTCTACGGCACGTCGCTCATCGCGGACGAGGTCGAGGACAAGACCATCACGTACCTGTTCACCCGGCCGATACCCCGCGCGGCCGTGCTGCTCGGCAAGTACCTCGCGTATCTCGCGGTGACGGTGCTGGTCGTCCTGCCCTCGGTGATGGTGGTCTATTTCCTGGTCGTGCCGATCGGGGGCGGCTCGATCGCGTCGACCTTCCCGACGCTCGTGCGCGACCTGCTGCTGCTCGCGGCCGGTCTGGCGGTGTACGGGGCATTGTTCGCCGCCGTGGGAGCCTGGCTGAAGCGCCCGGTGCTGACGGGGCTCTTCTTCGCCTTCGGATGGGAGAGCTTCGCGATGGCCGTTCCGGGCTATCTGAAGCGGTTCACCGTGGCGTTCTACGTCCAGGCCCTCGTGCCGCACGCCATGCCGCAGGACGGGCTGGTCTCGCTGATGCAGGCGTTCTTCCGTGAAGCCGTCCCGGCGCTGCACAGCGTGGCGGCGCTCGCGATCATTGCGGCGGCCGGGCTGGCGCTGGCCGCCCGGGCGGTGGAGCGGCGGGAATACGTGCTGGAACAGTAGGGGCAGTGACCATGTTTCCGCTATCGGGGCATTTCCCCTATTCTTTCGGAACCGGCGCCGGCTCTGGCGCGTATAACGGCGTAAGAGGATTGACCACGAGATGACGAGGCGGACCCGCTATTTCCTGTTCGGCTCGATTGCCGTGCTGCTGGTCGGGCTGTGCACGGGGCTTGTCGCCTACTACACGGGCATGCCGATGGGGGCGTTCGGCGCGCCCGAGGGGCCGCCCGAGCTGCGATACGTGCCTGCCGACGCCTCGATCGTCGCGTTCGCCGACGTGCGCAACCTGATGCAGTCCGAGCTCCGCCAGAAGCTGCACGAGTCCATGGACGACGAAGGACGGGATGGGCACGAGAAGTTCGAGCAGGAGACCGGCATCGACATCGAGCACGACATCGACCGCGTCGTGGCCTATCTCATCGGGTCGCCTGACGGGGGCGAGAGCCGCGGGCTCGTCCTGGCCTCCGGCCGCTTCGACCAGGGCCGGCTCGAAGCCTTCGCCCTGCAGCACGGGGGCAGCGTCGAGGAATACGGCGGCAAGCGCATCATCCTGACGCCGGAGCTCGATGACGACGATGTCGACATCGACCAGGACGACCAGGATGTCAGCGGACCGCGCCCGAAGAAGCCGATGGCGGTCGCGTTCCTCGAGCCCGGGCTCGTAGGGGTGGGCGAGTCCGCGGATGTCCGGGCTGCCATCGAGCGCTCGGGCAGTGCCAGCGTGCTGACCAACAGCGAGCTGATGGATCTGGTGCGCGACGTCGATCCGAGCAGCGCCTGGGCGGTCGGCCGTTTCGACGCGCTGATGGCCAATGCGAAGCTGCCGAACGAGATCGCCGGACAGATTCCGGCGGTCAGGCTCTTCTCCGCCAACGGCAACATCAACGGCGGCATTTCGGGCCGCATCCGCGCCGAGACCCGCGACGACGAAGCGGCCCGGAACCTCCGGGAAGTCGTGCAGGGGTTCCTGGCGCTCGCGCGGCTTCAGACCGGTTCGAATCCCGGATTCCAGCAGGTCGTCAGCTCCCTCCAGCTCTCCGGTACCGGCCGTACCGTCGTCCTCTCGTTCGATCTTCCGCAGCAGGTGATCGAGGCCCTCGCCGAGTCCCACTCGGAGGCGGTCGTGCACGAGCCGCGGGAGTAGCGGCTGCGGCGCCCGGTGTGACCGCGGCACTCGCGGCCGCGCGCGGAATCGCGTACACTGGGCGCCGGACTCCGATGGGCGAGTTCGGCTTCTTCTACGGCACGCTGATGACCGGCTTCGACCGCCGGCGCCGCCTTGGCATGGACAGCCGGATGGCGTTCAGGGGGCGGGGGTGGATTCAGGGCGCGCTGTTCGATCTCGGGCTCTATCCCGCGGCCGTGCCGTCAGAGGCCGGCCGCATCCACGGCGAGGTCTTCGAGCTCGCCGATCCGGCATCCGTGCTCGCGGCGCTGGACGAAATCGAAGGCTACCGCCCCGACGAGCCCGACACCAGCCTCTACGTCCGCCGCCTCGTGCCCGTGCGACTCGATGACGGCACGACCGTGGAGGCGTGGGCCTACTTCTACAACGCGCCGCTCGGCGCCGCGCCGAAGATTGCGTCCGGAGACTACCTGGAGTACCTCGGCGTGGGCTGACCCGGGTCAGCCTTCGCGCCCGGCCTTCACGGCGTCGAGGAACCGGGCGATCGCCGACCTCACCAACTCGGGCAGATCGACGAACTCGATTCCCGCCCTGTAGAGCACGGCATCCGCGTCGATCTCGTGGATGTGACAGTGCGCGACCCGGCCCTTCACGACCACGGACTGGCTGCCGAGCGCAATGCGGAACTCGTGCAGCGCGTTGAGCTGCATGGGAAAGGCCGTCTCGATCTGGGCACCGTGCTGGCTCAGCTCGCGCACGCTGATCTGCTGGTGCACGCGGGCGTCCCCTTCGAGCGCCCCCAGAATCTGCAGCCGCTCCCCCTCGCGCCGATTCTCGGGCATGCGGCCGGAGTATAGCTCAGGCACGGCACGTCCGTCCCGGAGTTGCTGGAGCGTCTTGCCTGTCTTGATACGCCGAAGACGCGACCGCGCCAGCCGGCGGTGCCGGACTGGCGCGGGATGAGAAACGGGATGAAGCAGACGTGACGGATATCAGTGCAGCGTCAGCGGCCTCTGCGGCGTCGAGTCGTCCTCCGGCTCCTCGAGCAGCTCGTCGGCCTCGCGGTCATCTTCCTCGAAGCTGGTCGTATACGTGACGATCGGAATCTGTCGCGTATGCGGATCCAGCTTCAGCATCGACAGGAGCTGGAAGCCCTCCATGTCGTCGATGGCCGTGCACAGGACCACCAGGTGCGGCTGTTCCCGCGTGATCAGCGGGTACGCCTGGCGTCCGGCGTCCGCGAAGAGCAGGTCATAGCGGCCTCCGTCGAGCACGGACTCGAGCAGCTCGAGCACGTCCGGCGTGCCGTTGACGATGACCACCTTCTGGACTGGCCGCGTGGCCGTCGGGTGCAGCGTCGTGCTGGTGTTCATCGGCGTACCCTCTGTTCTCCGGACCTACAAGAATCACGCCACGTCCGGAATGCCTCGTAAACTCCCGGATTTGCAGCGGATGGGATGGTCCAGCCCATCGGGTGCTTCCAACGGGTGTCATCGCCCGTTGACAGCGGTGTGTACTGTGAGACTCCGTTTCGAGCCGTCCGGTTTCAAACCGGATCCGTGCCTTGCACCGCCGGAGGCCGGTACGGCACTCTCTTGCCCATGCCGACCGGAACGGGCGTGACGACCTACAGGAACTTCATCGGGGGCGAGTGGGTGCCGGCGCGCAGCGGCGAGACCTTCGAGAACCGCAGCCCGGCGAACCGCGACGACCTGCTCGGAGTCGTCCCGCGCTCCGGCGCGGAGGATGTCGACGCCGCGGTGGCGGCCGCCCGGGAGGCGTTCGTGCGCTGGCGCCTCGTGCCCGCGCCGAAGCGGGCGGAGATCCTGTACCGTGCGGCGCAGCTGCTCGCCGAGCGCAAGGAGCCGCTCGCGCGCACGATGACGCGCGAGATGGGGAAGATCCTCGACGAGACGCGCGGCGACGTCCAGGAAGCCATCGACATGAGCTACCTGATGGCGGGAGAGGGGCGGCGCCTGTTCGGCCAGACCGTTCCCTCGGAACTGCGCGACAAGTTCGCGATGTCGCTCCGTCAGCCGATCGGCGTCTGCGGGATGATCACCGCCTGGAACTTCCCGGTTGCCGTGCCGTCCTGGAAGATCCTGCCGGCGCTCGTGTGCGGCAACACCGTCGTGTTCAAGCCGGCCGAGGAGGCGCCGGAGTCGGGCGTCAATTTCGTGCAGGCGCTGGCCGACGCCGGCGTGCCGCCCGGCGTCGTGAATCTGGTGCTCGGCGACGGTCCCGGGACGGGCGAGCCACTGCTGCGCCATCCCGACGTCCGCGTGATCTCCTTCACCGGTTCCACGGAAACCGGGCGTCTCGTCAACGAGATCTGCGCGCCGGCGTTCAAGAAGGTCCATCTCGAGATGGGCGGCAAGAACGCCATCATCGTCATGGACGACGCGAACCTGGAGCTGGCGGTCGACGGCGCCGTCTGGGGCGGCTTCGGAACGACGGGGCAGCGCTGCACCGCGGCGAGCCGCGTCATCGTGCACGAGCGCGTCTACGCCTCCTTCCTGGAGGCGTTCGCCGCGCGGGCGCGTGCGCTGCGCGTCGGCGACGGCCTGGACCCCGCGACGCAGATGGGGCCGATCGTCACCGAGGCGCAGCTGCAGCGCGTCGAGGAGTACGTCCGCGTCGGCCAGCAGGAGGGTGCCCGGCTCGTGACGGGCGGGAAGCGCCTGGCCGGCGGCGCGTACGCGGCGGGGCATTTCCACGAGCCGACGATCTTCGCGGACGTCACGCGGACCATGCGCATCGCGCGGGAAGAGATCTTCGGGCCGGTGGTCTCCGTGCTGCCGTGCGGGTCGCTCGAGGAAGCCATCGACATCGCCAACGACGTGCCGTACGGGCTCAGCGCGTCGATCTACTCGCAGGACATCAACCGCGCCTTCGCGGCGATGCGCGACGTCTACACCGGGATCTTCTACGTCAACGCCCCGACCATCGGCGCGGAAGTGCACCTGCCGTTCGGCGGCACCAAGGCGACCGGCAACGGCCATCGCGAAGCGGGCATCGCCGCGCTGGATGTCTTCTCGGAGTGGAAGTCGGTGTACGTGGACTTCAGCGGCCGGCTGCAGCGGGCTCAGATCGATCGGGTGGATCTCTGAGGGCTCTGGGCTTTCGGCCCTGGGCTTGGGGCTTCAACGGGTATACCGGGTGGTGCTCGCCAGGAGAGTGTGCGCTGTCACACTGCTGAGAGCGAACGCCGCAACTCGAAGCAGCAGGTGGCATCGATTCCGGGAACGCCCAAGGCCCAAAGCCCGAGGCCCAAGGTCCAGGTAGCGCAGTCATCCTGCATTCAACGCAGCGCGGAGTACGCAGGCGGCGTGACTGCAGCGTGACTGCGAACGCCGTGTGGGCGAGGCCGTACGCCCGTCAAACCTCCGGACAAGCCCAAGGCCCGAAGCCAGAAGCCCAAGGCCTGAAGCCCAAGGCTCAAAGGTTTCCCGCTCAAAAAGAAAGGGCGCCCCGGCTTTCGCCGGAGCGCCCTCTCGTGGGCACGAGGAGCCGGCGCCACAAGGCCGGCCCGTCGTGTCGCTGACTAGAACTTGAAGCGCGCGCCGATGAACGCCCGGCGCGGGGTGATCCACTCGGTCGCTTCGCCGAACGACGTGCCACCCTGTCCGGCAACCAGATCCATCAGACGGACCTCGCTCTGGTTGTTGAAGATGTTGAACATGTCGACGAAGAACTCGACCTGCGAGCGGCCCGCGGTGTTGAAGATGTACTGGGCGCGCAGGTCGACCGTGCCCCAGCTCGGCTGCTCGAAGCCGCCGACCGCGCCCGGCTCGATCCAGCGGGTGGTGATCCCGGCGTACTCGAACGCCTGGGCCGTCCCCACGCGGTTCGGCAGGTGCCGCGAGGACGCGAAGAACGTCCGGCTCAGGAGCGCGCCGGAGTTCCACCGGTAGGCGGCGCCGAGCTGCAGCCCCATGTCGAACGCGTAGGACACGCCCCCCTTGAACAGGTGCTTGATCAGGCCGGGCTGCGGGCCGTACTGGTTCGGCGCGCGCGGATCCAGGAAAAGAAGGTCTCCCTGGAAGTCGGCGTTCGAATCCGAGTTCGTGTTGCCCTTCGCGTCCTGCCAGTTGTACGACGTCAGCATCTGCCAGCCGCGGTCGAACCGCTTCCGGAAGACGAGCTCCACGCCCTTCCAGTCACGCTTGCCGCCGGCCAGCGTCGCGATGACGAAGTTCGAGCCGGGGTTCGACGTGTAGCCGAAGTAGTTGTAGCCGAGGAACATCGAATCCGGATGATCGACCGGGCCGGGGATGCCCTCGAGGCCCGCGTAGCCGTCCGGCTCCGCGTACAGGTGGAGGTCGTAGTCCTCCAGGATGTCGCGGGTCCAGCGCTGGGAGTACGTCGCCTCGAAGCTCATGTTGCGGCCGAGGTCGACGGCGTATCCGAGCTGCATGTCGTCCGTGTACGGCGTCTTGGTCGTCGGCGCGAAGAACGCGTCCTGCTGCACCGGGCCGCCGCGCACGCGGTAGGTGACCCACTGGCCGAGCGCGAACACCTGCTCCTCGAGGATCGAGCCGGTGAGCGTGCCCGCGAAGTTCGTCATGTTGTTGCGGATCGGGTCGTAGTACCGGCCGTAGTACGCCGACGCCTTGTGCCGGCCGTCGCCGAGCACGTCGACCACCGCGCTCAGCCGCGGCGCGAACGCCCAGTCGAACGTGTAGATGTTCTCGCCCGTGGTCGCGAAGTGCTGCCACTGCTCCGCGCGTACGCCGACGTTGAACGTGAAGCGGTTCAGCCGCCAGGTGTCCTGGAGGTAGAACGACAGCCCCTCCGAGGAGGTCAGCTGCTCGCCGGTCGACGCCTGGAACGTCCGGCCGTAGTTGATCTGGCCGTTCGGATTCCCCGAGGTGCTGTTGTAGACGAGCGAGCTGGCGAGCTCACCGGTGGTGATCGTGCCGTCGTTGTTCAGGTCGAACGCGTCGTAGAACTGCTGCCGGTCCGCGCGCCCGTCGATCGTGCGGATGAAGCCGCCGAAGTCGCTCGGGTTGGTCGGATCGAAGTCCAGGACCGACCAGGTGTTGCCGGTCACGCCTGCGACGTCGCCGGCCGTCACGCTGCCGTACCGCGGCGCGATCGACTCATAGAGCGCGCCGTCGATGTAGAGCGTGTCACGGAAGTTCTCGTTCTTCGAGAACTCGAGGCCGCCCTTGAAGATGTGGTTCCGCCAGCTGTACTGCAGCGAGGCGCGGACCGCCTGCGTGTCGCGCTGATTGATCTGGTCGAGGCCGTAGCCGCCGAGCTGCTCGTCGAAGTTCGTGCGGGCGTCGCCCGCCTTGAAGATCGCCGTGTTGCGCGCTTCGCGGATGCCCGAGAACAGCGACACCTCGCCGTTGTGCTTGTTGTAGCCGACCTCGAGGAGCGCCGGGCCCCAGACCTTGGTGTACAGGGCCTGGTAGCGCGGACCGCCCTGCTCCTGTTCACGGTCGCGCTCGTTGTTGACGTCGCGCGAACGCGAGCCCGTGATCGTCGTCGGGTCGCTCAGGTAGGTCAGCGAGAGCAGGTCGCCGGTCGTCGGCGTCCAGGTGGCCTTGAAGAAGCCCTGGTGCTGCGTGTTGTCGACCGACCGCAGGAACTGGTCCGTGTCGAGGCTGACCACGTCGTCCTGGCGGTTCGTGTAGCGATAGCTGCCGAACGCCCAGAGACGATCCCGGACGATCGGGGCGCCGAGGGTGAAGGCCGTGTCCTTCGTCGAGAACTCCTCGTCGGCGGCGTTCTTGTTCTCCGCCACGAGATTGCTGTTCTGGAAGAAGTAGTTCACCGAGCCGTGGACGGTGTTGCTGCCCGACTTGGTGACGACGTTCGAGATGAGCCCCGGCGTGCCGACGAACTCCGCCGGGATGCCGCCGGTGATGACCTTCTGCTCCTGGATGATCTCGGTGTTCAGGTTGGCGCCGAAGGTGCCGGTCAGCGGGTCGGTGACGTTGATCCCGTCGAAGTAATAGAAGTTGTCGGTCGAGACGCCGAGGTCACCGAGGATGTCGCTGTAGTTGATGCCGCTCTTGGCCGCGGGGTTGCCCGGGCTCGAGAAGCTGTCGGGCATGACGCCCGGCACCATCTGCAGATAGCTCTGATAGGAGCGGCCGGTCGGCAGCGACTCGGTCAGCTGCAGCGTGATGTCCGCCCCGGTGGTCGCGCTCGTCACGTCGATGAGCGGCGACTCGGCCGACACCGTGATGGCTTCCGCGACTCCTGCCAGCGGGAGGGCCACCTGCAGGGTCACCGTCTGGCCCGACCGGACCAGCACGTTCTCCTGCCGGAAGTCCTGGAACCCGGACAGCGACGCGACGACGGTGTAGCTGGCCGAGGGGGCCAGACCCGTCAGCAGGGCCACGCCCGTCTCGTCGGTCACCGCTGTACGCGTCGTGACGACGTCGGGCGCGCTGGCGGTCACCGTGACGCCGGGGAGGCGGGCATCACCGGAGTCGACAACGGTGATCTGCACGCTCCCGGTGCTGGTGACCTGGGCCGCGGCCGGCGCCACTATCGCCAGCACGATGGCCAGGGTGTAAACAGCACGTCTGAACATACCTTTCATCCTTCCTTGTGGGAGTCGAACCTGCCGCCCGGCACACGGGACGGTGCTCGAAGTCCGAGCCCTGCCATATGGAAAACGCATGCCTCGTCTGCATAAGTCGATAACTGCTCAGCTACCAGCTACTTAGGGACGGAATGCAGATTCCGGTGGCGAACCGTTCTTTGGATCTGACGGATGCCGATTCGGACTTTTGGATCGGGCTGGTCCCCGGCCGCACACGGAACGTCACTGGTGGCCGTCCGTTCGGACCGGGGACGGCTTCCGAGGGGGTGGGACGAATGGCGCGGGTGGGGTCAGTGGCGCCCCGTCCGGCGCTCCGCGAGCATCGCGCGCGCCTTCGCCTTGAAGTCGCGATCTTCCGGAGCCCAGGCGGGGTCGACGGGCAGCGCCTCGATCTCGCGCAGGAGCACGGCGGCCTCCTCGTCGCGATCGTCGGCCTCGAGGACCTCGGCGAGGAAGAACCGCGAGGCGATGTTGTCCGGATCGTAGGTGAGCGACCTGCGGAGGTGCGCTTCGGCCTTCCGGCGGCTTCCGCCGAACAGGCCGGGAACCTTGAAGTACCAGCGGCCGAGCGCCCGGTCGGCCGATCCTTTCTGGAACCCCGGGTCCATCTCGAGCACCCGTTCGAGGTTGTCGCGGATCGCGCCCCGGTAGCGCAGGCCGGCGCGCAGCCCGCGCAGCTCGGCGAGGCCGCCCATCGTCGCGCCGAGCCAGAAGTAGCCTTCAGGGCGATCCGGACGCGCGGCGATGGCCTGGCGGGCGGCCGCCATGCCGGTCTCGAACGCCTCGCCGCGCGTGTCCTTGTCCGGCAGACGGCCGCCGAGGAAGTAGCCGGCGCGCGCCAGCTTCCATGCGGCCTCGAAGTCGCGCGGATTGGCGTCCAGCCGTTGCTGCCAGATGGCGGCGGCCGCCTGGGCGTCGGGCAGGCGCTCGCGGGCGGCATAGAGCGCGTCGGCGTCTCGCGGATTGGGGGCCTGAGCCGCCGCCGGGAACGTCAGCACCGGGGCGAGCATCAATAAACCCATGCAGTACAATGGGCCGATGCAGGAGCTGATTGCCCGCATGCTCCGCGAGCTGGGCGAGGACCCCGCGCGCGAGGGGCTGCGGGACACGCCGAAGCGGGTCGAGAAGTCGCTGCGCTTCCTGACGAGCGGGTACCAGGCGGACATCGATGAGGTCATCAACGGCGCGCTGTTCTCAGTCGATTACAGCGAGATGGTGATCGTCAAGGACATCGATTTCTACAGCCTCTGCGAACACCACCTCCTGCCGTTCTTCGGCAAGTGCCACGTCGCCTACATTCCCTCGCGGCGGGTCATCGGGCTCAGCAAGATTCCACGCCTCGTCGACGTCTTCGCGCGCCGGCTGCAGGTGCAGGAGCGGCTCACGCATCAGGTCGCCGAGGTGATCCAGCAGAAGATCGCGCCGCTGGGCGTCGCGGTGGTCATGGAAGGCACGCACCTGTGCATGGCGATGCGCGGCGTCGAGAAGCAGAACTCGGTCGCGGTGACGAGTGCGATGCTGGGCGCCTTCCGCGACAACTCACGGACGCGCTCCGAGTTCCTCGAGCTCATCCGCCGCCGGCCGGGCGCGATCTCCAGCGTCGACCTGACGCCGACCGGCGTCGC
>CAYUPN010000068.1:18677-21652 GCA_964446605.1 uncultured Bifidobacteriaceae bacterium
ACCTGATCCGTGCTCCCCCTCCTGATCCTGCTGGGCACGTACCTCGTGCTCGCCCTCGGGCAGCCACCGCTGTTCCGGATCGATCGCGCCGGCGCCGCCGTGATTGGCGCCATTCTGATGGTCGCGTTCGGGGGACTGCCGTTCGACGAAGCCGCCCGCGCGGTCGACTACCGCACGCTGGTCCTGCTCTTCGGGATGATGGTGCTCGTCGCCCACCTGCAGATGGCGACGTTCTTCCGATCCGCGGCGCGCCTCGTCGCCGCGCACGTGCGGCATCCGGCGGCGCTCGTGGCCGCCATCACCGCGGCGGCCGGCGTGCTCTCGGCGCTCTTCGTCAACGACACGGTGTGCCTGATGTTCACGCCGATCGTGATCGAGGTCGCCGCGCTGCGCGGGCTGCGCCCGCTGCCGCTGCTGCTCGGCGTCGCGACGGGCGCCAACATCGGCAGCGTCGCGACGATCACCGGCAACCCGCAGAACATGCTGATCGGCAGCCTGTCGGGGATCGGCTACGCGCGGTTCGCCGGCGCGCTGGCTCCGGTCGCCCTCGTCGGCCTGGCCCTGAATGCCGCGCTGATCTGCCTGCTGTTCCGGAAGGACCTCTCGCGCGCCGTCGCGCCGCCGCGTCCCGCGCGCATCCGGCCGCTGCACCGGCGGCTCATGGTCAAGCCGCTGCTGGTCGCGGCGGCGATGCTCGTCGGCTTCCTGGCCGGCGTCGAGCCCGCGCTCGTCGCCGCGGGCGGGGCCGCGGCGCTGCTCGTGACGCGGCGCATCAAGCCGGAGAAGGTCTGGAAGCGGGTCGACTGGGACCTGCTGATGCTCTTCGTCGGCCTGTTCGTCGTGATCGGCGGGATCGAGCATGCGGGACTCGACCGGCAGCTGTTCGACTGGCTCCGGCCGCTGGGCCTGGAGACGATCCACGGCCTGACGGCGATCGCGACGCTGCTGTCGAATCTGATCAGCAACGTCCCGGCCGTCATGCTGCTCTCGCGGTTCGTGCCGGAGCTGCCGTCGCCGGAGACGGCGTGGCTGACGCTGGCGATGTCGAGCACGCTGGCCGGCAACCTGACGCTGCTCGGTTCGATCGCGAACCTGATCGTGCTCGAAGGCGCCCGCCGCCGCGGCGTGACGATCACGTTCGGACAGTACCTGCGCGTCGGCGTGCCGGTCACGCTGTTGACGCTGGCGTTCGGCGTCTGGTGGCTCTGAGGAGGAGAGGGGCCAGGGGCCAGGGGTCAGGGGTCAGGGGTCAGGGGCCAGGGGCCAGGGGCCAGGGGCCAGGGGCCAGGGGTCAGGGGGCCAGGGGCCAGGGGACGTAGGGCCGAACTTCAGTTCGGCCATGCAGAGGGGCACGGAGCCAGAGACACAAGGCCGGACTTCAGTCCGGCCGTCGGGGCCACGGTAGAGCCGACCTGAAGGTCGGCCGTCCTGGTGCCAGGGCACGCAGCGTCCGGCAGACCCGGATCGGCTGACCCCCGGCCCCTGGTCCCTGGCCGCTACAGAGTCACAGCATGCCTTCACTCATCGACATCCGCCGGCGGATTCGCGCCGTCAAGTCGACGCAGCAGATCACCAAGGCCATGAAGATGGTCGCGGCGTCGCGCATGCGGCGGGCGCACGAGCGCATCGTGGCGGCGCGGCCGTACTCGACGCAGATGCTGCGCGTGCTGCACAGCGTCGCCGGCCGGGTCGATCCGTCGGCGCACCCGCTGCTGGCGGTCCGCCCGATCGACGCGCCGGGCGCGCGGATCCAGCTCGTCGTCGTCGCCGGCGACAAGGGGCTGGCGGGCAGCTTCAACTCGAACGTGATCAAGGCGGCCGGCTCCTTCATCGTCGAGCGGCCGGGGCAGCAGATCGAGCTGGTGCTCGTCGGGCGGAAGTCGCGCGACTTCTTCCGGCGGCGCGGGTTCCCGGTTCGCGGGGAGCACGTCAACATCTTCTCGCGGCTGTCGTCGTCGGACGCGAAGCGGATCGCCGACGCCGCGATCGCCGACTTCACGGGCGATCGCACCGACGCGGTGTTCATCGTCTACAACGAGTTCCGGTCGATCATCCAGCAGCGGACCGTCGTCGAGCAGGTGCTGCCGATCCCGCGGGCGGGGCTCGAGGCCGACCTCGCCGCGGCCGGCGGGCCGGCGACCGGCGCCGGCTGGAATCTCGATCGCGACCGCGACGGGCGCATCGACGAGGGCTCGCTCGTCGACTACCTGTACGAGCCGGATCCGGCGACCATCTTCTCCGAGCTGCTGCCGCAGTACGTCCACACGCAGGTCTTCCATGCCCTGCTGGAGTCCAACGCGGCCTTCTACGCCGCGCAGATGACGGCGATGGAAGCGGCGACGAAGAACTCGGCCGAGATGATCGAGTCGCTCACGCTCTACATGAACAAGGTCCGCCAGGCGGCCATCACGCGCGAGATCATCGAAGTGGTCTCCGGCGCGGAGGCGCTGTAGGGGAGCAGCATGGCAACACAGCAGGCACAGAAGACCGGCCGCGTGGTCCAGGTCATCGGACCGGTGGTCGACATCGAGTTCGCCGACGGGCACCTGCCCGACATCTACAACGCCGTGCGGGTCGTCTCGAGCGACGACGGCGCGCCGATCGACGTCGTCGTCGAGGTGGAGCAGCACCTGGGCGAGGGGCGCGTGCGCACGATCGCGATGAAGCCGACCGACGGCATGCAGCGCGGCATGCAGGCCGTCGACACCGGCGGGCCGATCACCGTGCCCGTGGGACCGGCGACGCTCGGACGCGTGCTCAACGTGCTCGGCGAGCCCGTGGATTTCCCCGACCAGCCGGTGCAGAGCCAGGAGAACTGGCCGATCCACCGCCAGGCGCCGAACCTCGAGAGCCAGTCGACCGAGCTCGAGATGTTCGAGACCGGCATCAAGGTCATCGACCTGCTCGAGCCGTACCTCAAGGGAGGCAAGATCGGCCTGTTCGGGGGTGCCGGGGTCGGCAAGACCGTCATCATC
>CAYUPN010000069.1:0-18855 GCA_964446605.1 uncultured Bifidobacteriaceae bacterium
AGGTCTGATCAGGTCTGATCAGGTCTGATCAGGTCTGATCAGGTCTGATCAGGTCGGCTCGCCCCGCTGCAGCTCGGTGACCCGGACCTCTCGGGCGCCGAGCGCGTCGCGCAGCCGTGCCTCCCACGGCCATGGCGCACGGGGGCGACAGCAGTACAGATTCAGCGCGGCGTAGCCCTGCTCCGGGAAGGTGTGGCAGGTCAGGTGGGACTCGCTGAGCACGACGACCCCGGTGACGCCGGCCGGACCGGAGAACTGGTGCCAGAGCGGCGCGGCCACCGGCCGCAGCTGCAGCTCCGCGACGATGGCGTCGGCGAGCGCCTGCAGGCGGGGGATCGAGCGCAGCGCGTCGGGGTCGCACCCAAACGCGTCCACCACCCACTCGTGTCCGGCCTGCACGATCATCGGCTGCGATCCTATACCCAGCTGATCAGACCTGATCCGCTCAGATTCCGAGCGCCGTCCGGATTGCACGGACCTGTTCCCCGGGCGTGAGCGCGACGTCGATCTCCAGCGCGCCATCCGGAGGCTCCAGGGTCGCGATCTGGCTGTCGAGCAGCGCCGGGTTCATGAAGTGTCCGCTCCGTGACGCGAGCCGACGGGCCAGGACTTCAGGATCGCCGGTGAGGTGCACGAACGTCACGCCATCGAGCCCGCCGGCGAGGACGTCGCGATAGGCCCGCTTGAGCGCCGAGCAGGTCACGACCGCATGCGCGCCGTCGGCCAGCGCCTGTTCGATGACGGCCCGCAGCGCACGCAGCCACGGCCACCGGTCCTCGTCGGTCAGCGGAATCCCGGCGTGCATCTTCGCCTTGTTCGCGGGAGGGTGGAAGTCGTCCGCGTCGTGGAACCGCCACCCGAGCTCCGCCGCCAGCTTCTCGCCGACCGTCGTCTTGCCCGCGCCGGTCACGCCCATGATCACGAGCACCATCGGCGGAAATGGTACTCTGGAACACCCGATGATCGAGCCGACCTTCAAGGAGTGGACCCGTCCGGGTCCCGTCCCGCCCGGCGCCCGGGATCACGTCGAGGTCGAGCCGGACGTGACGCTCGATTACATCTGCGGGCACTTCCGGATCTTGCAGCTCCGGCGCGGGCACCGCTTCTCGACCGACGACGTGCTGACGGCGTGGTACGGAACGACGTGGTGTCCGACTGCCGCGCGTGTGCTGGATCTCGGCAGCGGCATCGGCAGCGTGGCGACGATCGCGGCGTGGCGTCTGCCCGGTGCACGGCTGGTGACGGTCGAGGCGCAGGAGGTGAGCGTCGCGCTCGCCCGGCGGTCCATGCGGTTCAACGGCCTCGAGAACCGCTGCGACGTCCGCTGCGGCGACTTCCGCGATCCGGCGGTGCTGGCCGGCGAGCTGCCGTTCGACCTGGTGCTGGGCAGCCCGCCGTATTTCCCGATAGGCGCGGGAGTGGAAGGCGATCACCCGCAGAAGGTCGCGTGCCGGTTCGAGCTGCGCGGCGACATCGGCGACTACGCACGGGTGGCGGCGATGCACCTCGCGCCGGGCGGCGTGTTCGCCTGTGTCTTCCCGCAGCCCGATGGGCAGCGCGAGCGGATGCTGGCTGCCGCGGCGGGCGCCGCGCTGACGATCGTGCGCGAGCGGCCCGTCGTGTTCCGCGAGGGCGCGGACCCCCTCATTGGCCTCTTCGCGATGACCCGCTCCGCCGACCTGCCGCCCGACATGCGCGAGCCCTGGGTCGAGCCGCCGCTGATCATCCGCTCCCGCGACGGGCAGGTGCACCCTGAATACCGTGCGGTGAAGCTGGCGATCGGGCTGCCTCCGTGACGCAGGTCGTGCGGTCCGGCTCGAGCATGACGTGTGCGGCCCGAACGGCGCCACTACACCGGAACTCATGAGCCTTGCTGCCGGCTTGCCGCCGGCCCCCACGCCTGATATCAAGGAAGATGTAGCGAGGTATCGACGTGACCGTAGCCGCCCCGACCGCACTTGCCCCGCAGCTGGCCCGCATCAAGCAGGACCTGCTCGACGCCCGCGAGCGGGCCCGGCGCGTGGCCAAGGGATTGACCGAGGAGCAGTGGGGCAGGCGCCCGTCGGAAGGCTCGTGGTCGATTGCCGAGTGCCTCGTGCACCTCAACCTGACGTCGGAGCGCGCGATCCCGATCATCGACGAGGCGCTCGCCACCGGACGCGAGCGGAACGTCGAGGGCACCGGCCCGTTCCGGCGCGGGCTCATCGGGTGGGCGCTCCTCCGGTTCCTCGAGCCGCCCTACCGGATGAAGGTCAGGACCTCCGAGCCGTTCGTGCCCGTGCACGTCGAGCCGATGGCGGAGACGCTGGAACGGTTCGACTATCTGCAGCTGGAGCTGCAGGGACGCGTCGACCGCGCCGCCGGCCTCGATCTGAACCGGCTGCGCGTGACGTCGCCGTTCTCGGAGCACGTCAAGTACAACCTCTACGTGTTCTTCGCCGTGCTGCCGGTGCACCAGCGGCGACACCTCTGGCAGGCGGAGCAGGTCCGCGCCGCGATCGCCTGACGGCGGCTCAGTCGGTCGGCTGCTCGGACATGATCGCCAGGAGGTTCCGCTCCGGGTCGCGCAGGAACGCCATCCAGAGGTCGTAGCCCGGCATGCGGGCGACCACGTGCGGGTCGCGTTCGAACACCGCGCCGCGGGCGCGCAGCGCGGCGGCCGCCTGCCCGATGTCCGGCACTTTGTAGTAAATCAGCGATGCGGCGTGGTCGAATTCCGGCGACTCCGGCACGCTCAACATCAGGCGGACCCCGCCGCAGTCGAAAAAGGCCATGCCCGAGGCCTCGAACAGGAAGGGCAGGCCCAGGATGTCGCGGTAGAACGCGACGGCCCGTGGCAGGTCCTTGACGGCGATCGCGATCTGGCCGATCTGCGAGATTCCGGGAACGAACGTGGTGGCCTCGGACATGACGAATCCTCCGGGTCGCGTCATGATAGTAGAGAAGGCCGCCGGCCGCCCGTCCGATCGGCAGCCGCCCCGGCGCGATCCGACTCGCGCCTCACTCAGACGCTGCCGATGACCGGAACCGCCTCCTCAGCCGAATCGTTCTCCGCCTACGTCGAATCGCGCCGGGCCGCCGTCGAGGACGCACTGCGGCGCTTCCTTCCGGCCCCGCCCGCCTGTCCGGCCATCGTGGCCGAGGCGATGCGCTACAGCCTGGACGCAGGCGGCAAGCGGCTGCGCCCCATCCTGACGCTCGCCGCTGCCGAGGCGCTGACCTCGGCCCCGGACCGCGCACCCGGGTGCGCCCGCACCGTGGACGAGGCGCATCACCTGGCGATGCCGGCGGCGTGCGCGATCGAGCTCATCCACACGTACTCGCTGATCCACGACGACCTGCCGGCCATGGACGACGACACGATGCGCCGGGGACGGCCGACGCTGCACGTCGTCTACGGGGAAGGCGTCGCCATCCTGGCCGGGGACGCGCTGCAGGCCGAAGCCTTCGGGCTGCTCGCCCGTGAGCCCGCCACGCTGTTTCCCGGCGGAGCGCTCGGGGGACGCGAGGAGGGGCGCCGGGAGCTGCAGGCGCGAAAGCTCGAGACCGCATCGCGCATCGCCGCGGCCGCCGGCGCGGGCGGCATGGTGGGAGGCCAGGCGGTCGATCTGGAAGCGGCGGGGACGACGAACCTGCCGGGCCGTGTGCGGCCGGTGCTCGACGCGGCGGGCCTGCGCGCGATGCATGCGATGAAGACGGGTGCGCTCATCCGCGCGGCGGCGGTGTCAGGGGCGATCATGGCGGGCGGGACGCCGGCGCAGGTGGACGCCATCGACCGGTTCGCCGCCGAGCTCGGGCTCGCGTTCCAGATCGTCGACGACATCCTCGACGTCGAAGAGGCGTCGGACACGCTCGGCAAGACCGCCGGCAAGGACGCGGCGGCCGACAAGCCGACGTACCCCGCCCTGTTCGGCGTGGAGGCATCGCGGCGCCTCGCCGACGAGGCAATCGATCGGGCCGAGGCCGCGGTGACCGCGGCCGGGCTGACCGACGGGCGGCTGCTGGACATCGCGGGATGGGTGGTCAGGCGGCGCTCCTGAACGAACACGACCGCCGGCTACCGGATTTCCCGCAGCAGGCGCAGGCATTCGATCATCGCGCGGCCGTTGTGATACCCGGCCTTCCACCGGTTGGCCTTGTCCCCTTGCGGCGTGCCATCCTCGGCGATCGTCGGATGCCATTCGCCCGCCGCGTGGTCCGTCTGGCGCGTCTTGGTGAACGCCCAGGTCTTCAGGTAGACCTGCGCGTACTGCGGATCGCCGGTCAGCCGGTACATCGTCAGTGCGCTGACGAGCGCTTCGGCCTGCACCCACCAGATCTTCGCGCGGCGATCCGCCGGTCCGCCGAGCGGGCCGCTGTCGTAGAACCCGCCGGCCTTCCCGTCGTATCCGTGCTCGAGCGCATACGCGAAGAGCAGGCGGAACAGATCGACGAGCGGTGAGGGCGAGAGCCCCAGCGCGTCGGACGCGTCCACGAGCAGCCAGATGTTCTCGAGGTCGTGGCCGTAGGACGCGCGCGCCGCGTCCCCCTCGAGCACGGGCGTCCAGTCGCGGACGTGGCGATCCGTCCCCGCGCCTGCCTGCTTCCTGATCACCGCGTTGCTCTGGATCGTGACGAGCTCGGCGAGCCGCGCCGCCACCGTTGGCTGCGGATCCGCCCGGTAGAGCGTCGTGAGCGCCTCCATCAGATGGAGGTGCGTGTTCATCAGCTTCTCGCCGGGCTCGCCGCCGACGTACGGGCGCGCGTCGGGCGGAGCCGGACCCCAGTCGCGCGCGAAGAATTCGCGGTACCCGCCGTGCTCGCGGTCCCAGGCGCGGCGCTCCAGCAGGTCGAACAGGCGCCGCGCGCCGGCCAGCGCCGTCTCGTCCTTCGTCGCGAGGTAGTACTCGGCGAGCGCGTAGAGTCCGAATGCCTGTCCGTAGAGATGCTTGTGCGGTTGCACGACCTGGCGTCCGGTCCGGTCGACCTCCCAGTAGAACCCGCCGTGCTCCGCGTCCCACATCCGGTCCATCAGGAACCGGTAGCCCTGGCGCGCCGCCTCGCGCATCGGCTCGCCGCCGCGGCCGTCCCGGTAGAGCCGTGCCGACAGCCACACCATCCGCGCCTGCGTCACGATGGCCTTCGGCGCGTCGCCGCGGAAGCGGCCCGATGCGTCGTGGTCGAGCAGGAACCCGCCGTATTCCGTATCGATCGTGCGCGGGTACCAGAACGGAATGATGTTTTCGGTCAGGTTCGCCTCGAGCTCCGGCGCCGTCGCCTGCAGATCGGCTGCGGTCTGCGCGCAGAGTGGAGCAGGACAGAGGAGCAGCGCGAACAGGATCAGCGCACGCGGCAAGGGCACATCCTGATGCGGGGGAGGTGTCGTCACACTACGTGCCGCTGATCACCGACTGGATCTCCGGGTCTTCGAGGTTGTCGAGCGTGACGAGGTACACGCCGGTATCGACCGTGGCGGGGACGGTCTTCCCCTGCAGGTGGTCGACCATGGTCTTCACGCTCAGATAGCCCATGTTGATCGGGTTCTGGACGACGAAGCCCTTGATCTCGCCGCGGCGGAGCGGCTCGATGAACCCGGCGCTGTAGTCGAAGCCGACGAACGTGATCGCGCCGGCCTTGTTGATGTCCTGCAGCGCCAGCAGCATGCCGGCCGTAGACGACTCGTTCGGCGTGAAGATGCCCTCGACCTCGTCGGCGTAGCGGTTCAGCAGGTTCTCCGACGCGCGCTTCGCCGTGTCGCGCGTCGCGCCGGCGTACTGATCCGACGAGATCACCGTGATCCCCGGGTACTTCGTCCGGATCTCGTCGAGGAAGCCGGCCTCGCGTTCCTCCGTGGCCGCCGAGCCTTCCTGGTACCGCAGCATCAGCACGCGCCCCTTGCCGTCGAGCAGCTCTCCCATGCGCTGCGCGGCGAGACGCCCGCCGCGGCCGTTGTCGGTCGAGACGTAGCTCACCGTCTGCGCCTCGCCGGCGAGCGCCGAGTCGAAGATCACCGTCGGGATACCCGCCCGGGCGGCTTCTTCGACCGGCCGCTGGAGCGCCCGGCTGTCGAGCGGCGCGAGCACCAGGCCGTCGATCCCCTGGCTGATGAAGCCCTCGACGACCTGCACCTGCTGTTCGCGGTCGTCCTCGCGCAGCGGCGCCTTCCAGATGACTTCGACCGACACGCCGGCGGCGCTCAGCTCGGCGGCGGCCTTCTCCGCACCGGCGTGCACGCGCTTCCAGTGCTCGTGCGTGGAGCCCTTGGGGACGACGGCGATGCGCAGCGTGCCCGGGTCGGAGGCGGCCTGCCCGCAGCCGGCGGCGCCGAGCGCGGAGCAGAGGAGCAACAGGCAGAGGATCCGGGGCACGTCAGGCCAGCAGCGCATCGACGGGGTGTCCCTTTCCGTTGTTCGTCACGTAGAAGGGGCGTCCTTCCGTCTCGTACGACCAGTCGGGCGGAATTCCGAGCGTCCTGAAGATGGTCGCGTAGAGATCGATCAGCCGCACCTCGTTCTCGACGGGCAGCATCGGATGGCGGTCCGCCGTCCGGCCGTAGGCGAGGCCGCGCTTCACGCCGCCGCCGAACATCAGCATGCAGTTCGTGCTGCTGAAGTGTCCGTGGAAGCCGAACATCCGCTCGTTGTCGACGACGAGCGACTCGCCGGTGTGGCGCTCGGCGAAGCCGTCCGGTTCGACTCCCGCGGCCGGCTGCGACGCGATGGTGCGGCCGAACTCGGTGGCGATGACGACCAGCGTGCGGTCGAGCAGCCCGCGCTCGTCGAGATCGCGGATCAGCTGCGCGATCGGGCGGTCGATCTGGCGCTTCATCTCGACCATGCGCGACCACCCGTTCTCGTGCATGTCGAAGCCCTTGAAGGGTCCGTACTGATACTCGACCTGGATGAAGCGCGCGCCCGCCTCGACAAGCCGCCGCGCGAGCAGCAGGCCGTTGCCGAAGCGGTTGCCGTAATAGTACGACTGATCCTGGATCGCGTAGCGGTCCACCAGCGGCTGGTACGCCGCCAGCACCTCCTTGCGTTCCTCCTCGAGATTGAACGCGTGCTTCACGGGCGAGTCCATCATCGCGCGCGCGTTCTCCATCACCTGGAGGTAGTCCTGGACGGCGTTCGCCTCGCGCAGCTGGGTCTCGGTGAGCCCGCTGATCGCGCGCAGGTACGCCTGGCGCCGGTCGAGGCGATCCGGCTGCATGCCGCTGACGGCGCTCAGCGTCGCCATTCCCTTCGCCGGGTCGGGAATCATGAACGGTGCGTGGCGCACGCCGTAGAAGCCCGGGCCGATGTACTCGCTGATGAACAGCTTCTCTTCGTCGCTCGTGTCGATGTCGCGGCCGATGTAGATGTAGGCCGGGACGTCACGGTGCCGCCGCCCCTTCGATCGGGCGACGATGGCGCCGATGCTCGGCGCCTTCACGCCGGCGGGGAAGAGGTATCCGGTGTTCGCGTAGTACTGCGCCTTCAGGTGGATCGCGCCGAACTTCGTGTCGCTCGTCAGCGTGCGGACGACGAGGCCGCGGTCCATCACCGAGGCCATCTCCTCGAGCCCTTCGCCGAAGTGGATGCCGTCGGCGGCCGTCGGAATCGGCTTGCAGGTGCCGAGCAGGTCCGACCCCTTCATGCCGGCCTGATACGGCGTGTACTTCTTCGGATCCCAGGTGTCGGTCTGGGCGATGCCTCCCGGCAGCCAGATGTAGATCACCGAGTCCGCCGTGCCCTCGGTGATCCCGGGCGTCGAGGCGCGAGCCGGCCCCGGCAGCAGCGCCGCGGCCCCGGCGGCCGCCGTGGTCTGGAGGAACGTGCGACGATCCATGGTCGACATGACAGCCTCGCTCAGTGCACGAACTGGAACTCGGGGCTTGCAAGGAGCGCCCACAGGAGATCGCCGAATGCCTGGGCACGCGGGTCCGGTGCGACGCGGCGGAGGCTGGCGGCATCCCAGGTGGCGCGGCCGCCCGCCTGCACGAACGACCAGCCGGTGATCGGCACGCCTTCGCCGAGTCCGACCTCGCCCGCCGGCACTTCCAGGCGCACCCAGCCGCCGGTTTTCGGCAGCGGGCCCAGCCAGCGCCGCTGCGGCGGGTCGGGCAGGTTGTCGGCGCGGTCCTGGTCACCCCACCAGGCGCGATGCTCCCACTCGGTGCCCGCCAGCCACTCGACCATGACTTCGTAGGGAGGCTGCGCCGGATCCAGGTAGACCCAGGTCACCAGCCGATCGTGCGGCCCGGGATTGATTGGCGGCAGGCCCGACACGCGGTGGAACGTCACTTCGCCGTCGCCGGCCTGCGTGTGCGCCTTCTCGCCGGACGGCAGCGGGCCCGGTTCGGAGACCCACACGAACGAGGCGTCTCCCGACGAGCCCTGGACGACCGCGCCTTCCGGCAGCCCGTCGTCGAAGACGGGCTCGTCCGGCTGTACGTCGGCCGGCGCGCGCTCAAGCCTGGCCGCAACCGACGTGGATACACGGACCGGACCCGCCGGCGTCCCGGCCCGGACGTACGCGAGTGCAAGCCGCCTCTCCTCCGGCCTGGGCGCGCGTCCGAGCGCGCGGCGATACAGGTCCTCGATCGCGCGCTCGGCATCCGCCGGCGAGCGGGTCTGCGCCGCCGCACGCGCGAGCACGGGGCTCTCGTAGACGAGATAGTTCAACTCGGGGCCGTTCATCAGCTCGAGGGCCGTGAGGACCGGCACTTCCTCCGAGCGCGCCGTGCTGATCTCGTTGCGCGACGCGGGGCGGCCGAGCGCGCGCGTCAGCGCCGTCGAGATGCGATCGAGATAGATGCGCTGCTTGCGATCCAGGCTGCCGTTGGCGACGAGCCGCACGCTGTCGATGAACTGCTCCGCGGTGAGCCGCCGCAGGCGGGGCGACCGGAAGTAGCGCGGCTCGTCCGGCTTCTGCACGTCGAAGACGTCCGCGCGCGCCGCGTCGTACCGATGCTGATACGTGCGGCTGGTCAGGATCAGGCGGATCGTGTGCTTCAGATCGTAGCCGTGCCGCATGAAGTCGTCGGCGAGCCAGTCGAGCAGCGCCGGATGGCTGGCCGGGCGATCGAGGCGGAAGTCGTCGATCGGCTCGACGAGGCCGAGGCCGATGTACCGCCGCCACAGACGGTTCACGATGGCGCGCGCGAACCGGGGGTTCGCCGGGTCCGTCAGCAGCAGCCCGACCCGGTGCAGCCGCGCCTTCTCCGTGGTGGCCGGCGCCTCCGGCATCCCGGGCAGCGCGAACGGGAAGCGCGCCTCCACGTACTGGCCGGTCCGCTTCTCGCAGCGCACGAGCTCGAGGTCCCCTTCGGTGAACAGCCCCGCGAACGCGATGAACCGCGACTGCGGCCACTCGTCGTTGGAGAAATGGTTGTGGCACGACGCACACTTCATGCTCGTGCCGAGGAACACCTGCGCGACGTTGGCAGCGGTCTGGATGGCGTCGGTCGGCGTGTTGTTGAGCACGTAGCCAATCCGCAGCCGCTTGCCGTTCGGCGCGACCTCGGTGGACGGCTTGTGCCGCGGCATCTGCGGGTCGATGAGCGACGCCGCGAACACGTCGAACGGCACGTTGTCGGCCATCTGCCGGAAGATCCACTCGCGGTAGTTGCCGCGGGTGGCGATGCCCCCCTGCAGCCTCGTGGTCTGGCTGCCGAGCGCCTCTTCCCAGAACGGCGTCCAGTGCGCCGCGTAATCCTCGCTGCGGGCCAGCAGCCGGTCGACGGCTGCCGCACGCTTGCCGGGGCTCGTGTCGGCCACGAACGCGGCGACCTCGCCGGGCTCCGGAATCACGCCGATCACATCCAGCGACGCCCGCCGCAGAAACGTCGCATCGTCCACGAGCGGCGGCGGCGCGGAGGCTTCGGGCAGCCCGGCCTCGCGCCAGCGCGCGGCGATGAACCCGTCGATCGGGTTGTCGCTCTCCGGATGCGCATCGGGCGGCGGCGCGGCTTTGGGCAGTCGCGCCAGCCGCAGCTCGCGGCGCAGGACGAACAAGCCTTCGGCGTCCTCGCCGAACAGCGCCGTCTCGATGCGGGCGGCGCGATCGCTGTCGCCCTTCGTCGGCAGCAGCTCCGGCACGCCCGCGGTCTCGAGCTCGCTCGGTCCGTCCACGCCCGCCACGCCGCCATCGTCGGCGGCCCCTTCGGCAATCCACCGGCGGAACAGATCGATCTGTTCATCCGGGAGCGGCCGGTAGTTCCGCGGCATCCGCGGGCGGAGGGCGCCGGTCAGATACCCGATGATGGGACTGTCGTCGGGGCGCCCGGGGACGATGGCGGGGCCGGCCGCGTCGCCGCCGGCAAGCAGGCCGGCGAGCGAGGTGACGACGAGACCGCTCTCCCGTTCCTGCTCGTCATGACACTCGTAACACTTCAGCTCGAGAATCGGGCGGATCTGACGGGCGTAACTGACCGGTTCTGAACCGGGCGCGGGCTGCTGGCCGCGTGCGCCAGCGGCGCCGAGCCCGGCCATGACGGCCACGGCAGCGGCAACCTGGACGATGAGGCGCATGATGCTGCGCGCATTGTGCCAAGGGAGGCCCCGGTTGACAAATCCGGTGGCGCAAGAGCGGCAAGTCGGTCGTGCGCGGGGCGGGCGCGGCGACGCTGCCGCGGCGCCCTATGATTGGTGGGCCAATGAGCGTTCCCGAATCGCTTCCCTCGCTGATCGAGGCGCTGCGCCTCCGCGCCGCGGACATGCCGGACGGGCTGGCGTTCGAGGCGGCCGGCGAGCGCCTGACGTGGGCGACGCTGCTCGAGGACGTGCGCCGGGCGGGTTCGTCGCTCGCCGCACGGGGAGTGACCGCGGGCAGCCGCTGCGCCATCGTGCTGGGAACCGGCCTTGCGTTCGTGCGGGCGTTCTACGGCCTCCAGCTCCTCGGCGCGTCCCCCGTTGCTCTCAACCCCCGTCTCCCGGCGGCGCTGATCCGGAAACGTCTGCAGGAGCTCGGCTGCGACAGCATCGTCGCGGAGGCCGGCGGCCGGCGCGATCTGGACGACGCGTGCGCAGGGGCCGGCGTTCGCGTCATTGCGCCCGGGACGTTCCACGGCGCATCGCCGCTGCCGTGGCGGCTCGCACAGCCGCCGGATCCCGAGGCCGTCTCACACCTGCAGGTCACGTCGGGGACGACCGGCGCGCCGCGTGCCGCCGTCATCCTGAACCGCAACGTGATGGCCGCGGCTGCCGCATCGAAGGCGCTCGTCGGAGCCCGCCCGGACGACGTCATGGTGGGCTGGCTCCCGCTCCATCACGACTTCGGGCTGATCCGGTTCGTCGCCGCGCCGCCCGTGTTCGGGTGCGGCTGTCACCTGGTCGAGTCGTCGATTGCCGCCATCCCCGCGTGGCTGCGTACCATCTCGCGCGTGCGCGCGACGATCACCGGCGCACCCGACTTCGCCTTCCGCGTCGCGGCGCGCCTCGTCGCGGCGGACCGGGTGGATCTCCGGTCGCTGCGCGTCGCGACGAGCGGGGGCGAGCCCGTCCGCCTGAGCTCGATCACCGCCTTCGAAACGCACTTCGGCATCCCGGACCGGGTGCGGCCCGCGTACGGCCTTGCGGAGGCGACGCTCGGCGTCGCGGGCGTCGTCGAGGGGGAACGGCTGCGTGTCGACGCGTCCGGCACGCCTTCGTGCGGGCGGCCGATGCACGGGGTCGAGCTGCGGATCGGGGATGACGGCGGCCGCGCGCTGCCGTCCGGCGAGCGCGGGGAGATCCTGGTGAAGGGACCTGGCGTCTTCGCCGGGTACCTGGACGATCCGGCCGGTACGGCGCAGGTACTGCGGGATGGCTGGCTGCGCACGGGCGACATCGGGTGCGTCGATGCAGACGGCCATCTGTTCGTGCACGGGCGCCGGCGCGCGATGATCAAGCGGGGGGGCGCCTCGATCGCGCCCCGGGAGATCGAGGAGGTCGTCGATGCGCTGTCCGGTGTGCGCCGGTCGGCGGCAGTCGGCGTGCCGGGCGGCGAGCACGCCTCCACGGAACGCGTGATCGTGGTGGCCGAGGTCGAGCGGCGCCTCGGCGACGACGTGCGGCGGACGCTCTCGTCCGCGATCGTCGAGCACGTGCGGCAGGCGATGGGGTTCGCACCAGGGGACGTCCGGCTCGTCCAGCCGGGAACCCTCCCGCTGACCGCCTCCGGCAAGATCCGCTACGAGGAGCTCAGGGCGTCGTTGCAGGAGCGCTAGACGCCGCGAAGCGACCGCGGCCTGTCAGGGCGTCAGCAACGGCGCGTCGAGCAGCCAGCGCACCGAACGCAGCCAGAGCTGTCCCGGTGCTTTCTGCAGGTATTTCTCCAGCCAGGCCCCGGCGGCAGTCGCGAGCGAGCCTTCGACATCGTGGTCGTGCCCCTGTGCCGGGAACGGCGCGCCCTGCTCCAGACGAATCGCACCCTGGTCGTCCCAACGGGCGGCAATCGGCACGACCGGCGCGCCCGTGATCCGTGCGAGGACGAATGGCCCGCAGGCGAGCGGCACCGCCCGTCCGAGGCACGGGACACCCATGGTCCGGGCATCCCCGAGCGTGTCGGGGGCCATCATGACGAAGCCGCCGTTCCGCACGCGGGCGACCGCGCCGGCCAGGGCCGCGGCCCGCGCATCGGAGTCGCCGTCGGTGGACATGAGCTCCAGGCCGGGCAGCGCAGGGGCGTTCTCCGTCCGGCGGAGCGCCAGAAGCGGGAACCGCAGTCCGCTCAACGCGTGGCTGAGCGCGAATGCCGGACCGACGTGCCAGGTCAGGAGGATCGCCGGGCCCTGCGCGCGGAGGGTCTCGAGCGCGGCAAGATCGGATGCCACGAACAGCCCGCTCAGCTCCGGAATGCCTCCTTTCGCGGCCCGGGCGACCAGCACGCGATTCTGGTAGCGCAGCGCACTGATCTCGCGCGCGATGCGGCGCAGATCGCGAGTCGATCGGTCCGGGAAGATCCGTCTGACGTCCGCGAGAGAGGGACTGCGGCGGGTGGCGCGGTGCGCGGCGCGGCCCAGCGCGGCGGCCAGTGCGAGCGCCAGTCGAAAGTTGACGCCGCCGGCGAGGCCGGCGCCCGCGTCGTAGACGCCGCGGGCGCGATGCCACCACCGCGGAGCCTCGTCCCCGAGCCAGAAGCTCCGTGCGTTCTGCTCCCTCACGGCCGCCCGCGCGCGCCGATGCTGCGAACCGCGCTCGCGATGGCCGCAATCGTGACCGGACCCTGAAGCAGCTCTTCCAGCAACGGGACGCCGAACTCCATCTCGCAGGCGACCACCAGCTCCACGAGCGCGATGGAGTCGAGGCCCGCACCGGCTTCGCCGAGCGGCCAGTCGTCCGGCACGGTCGCCGGCGCCACTCCGGGTCCCAGGTGCCGGCAGACGACGTGCCGGATGTCCTCGTCAGTTGGCGTGTGATGCATGAGCGGTCGCGGGCCGTCGGGCCCGCACGCGCATGAACTGCGGGCCCCGCGGGCGCAGCGTGATGCGCGGATCGAACTGGAGGGCCGGTCCATCCGGCTCGAGCCGCCAGCGCTGCCCGAGCGTGGCGAGCACGAGAATCCCTTCCATCCAGGCGAACGACTCGCCGATGCAGGACCGGCGTCCGGCGCCGAACGGAAAGTAGGCCAGCTTCGGCCGCCGCTCCGGTTCCGTGTCGAGCCAGCGCTCCGGTCTGTACCGGGCCGGGGCGGGATGGAACCGGGGATCGCGATGCACCAGATACGGGCTCATCACCACGAGCGCGCCACGCGGGATGACGCGATCGCCGCAGGGGTGGTCCTCGAGCGCGCGCCGCGCGAGGATCCATGCGGGCGGGGTGAGCCGCAGCGACTCGGCGAGCACCGCACGGGTGTACGGCAGGCGCCGGACGTCCTCGGTCCCCGGAGCGGCCCCGTCCAGCACGCGATCGAGCTCTTCGTGCATCCGCCGCTCGGCCTCGGGGTGCTGGGCGAGCCACGACCACGTCCAGGTGAGCGCATTGGCGATGGTGTCGTGCCCGGCCAGCAGGAGCGTCAGCGCATCGTCATGCAGCTGCCCGGCGGTTGCGTCGGGACCGGCCGCCTCCAGCAGGAGCGACAGCAGATTGTCCTGCGGGTCGGCGAGCTGGCGCGCGATCAGGCCGTCCACGATCTCCTGCAGGCGCGCACGCGTGGGGCGGAGCCGCCGCATCGGTGCGACCAGGGCGACGAGCGGATCGACGGCCTCGACGGCCGATGCGAGCAGCGCGCGCAGTTCGGCGGCCACCGGCTCGAGGTCGGCGCTGAAGAGACAATCGCCGACGACCTGCAGCGTCAGCGTCGTCATCTCGTCCACCGCGTCGATCGTGTCCCCGTCGCGCCAGCGCGCCGTCCGGCGCTGCGCATGCGACACGATCCGCCCGGCGTAGCGTTCCAGCCGCGCGCGGTGGAACGCGGGCGCGATCGTGCGGCGCCGTACCGCATGGAGCGCCGCGCCGGCCGTCAGCAGCCCGTTGCCGAGCAGACGGGACGCCCGGTCGAGCGCGGGAGGCTTCGCGAAGCGCGCGTTGTGCGTGATGAGCACGCCTTCGATGTCGGCCGGATGGCTGAGCAGGACGACGAGCTGCTCGCCGAACCAGCAGGTCGCGACGTCGCCTTGCGCGGCAATCGCCTGCAGGAACCCGATCGGGTCTCGTCGCGCGCCCCGGAGCTCGAGCAGCGAGCGGTAACGCCGGATGGCCGGGGGGTCGGGCGGAAGAGTCGGCGCGGGGATCGTCATGGCGGAAACGGCGTCAATAGCGGCGGTGCCGCTGGCGCGTGATGTCGAACCGGGCCGTGTCGGCAATCGCCATCACCGCCATCACGCCGGCCTGCAGCGGATCCGTCACGACCAGATCGGCGACCTCCGGCACGCTGCCCGCCATGTTCAGGCTGATCACCAGGACGCCCGCGCGCTGGACCTCGCGGACGGCGTCGGTGATGGTGCCGCCCATCAACGCACCGGCGAGGACCAGCACCCGGGCGCGGGGCAGGCGGGCGACCCCGCGCACGGCCGCTGCGAGCGTCTCCTCGCCGACGAGCGGAATGGTGTCGACCGAGATGCGCTCCCCGCGGATGTTGTGCCGATCCGCTTCGCTGATCGCGCCCACCGCGACCTGGCCGACCTGCGCGCCGCCGCCCATGATGATGACCCGCTTGCCGTAGATGGCCATCAGCGGCGGCGGCTCCTCGACGCGCCGCACGACCGTCAGACCCGCCAGCTTGTCGCGGAGGGACACGAAATCGGCCAGCGGGTCGAGCTCCAGGTAGACGGCCACCCCCTGTTCGCGGGGACCCAGGCTCTCGATAAACCGGATGTTGGCCGGATGGTCGGCGATGACCTGTGTGATGCGCGACAGAACGCCCGGCGAGTCGTCGGTCGTGAGGAGAAGCGTGTGCCCGGCGGCGGCCATTGGCGTATTATGGCCGAGCTTCATGCGATTCGAACGGCGTCCGGCCGGCGTTCGGAGAGAGGCCCGGATCGCGGCGTGGGTGCTGGCGATCCTGGCCCTCGTGGCTCCTGTCGTCGTGGCGGCACCCGCCAACCCGGCCGCCGACGCCTCTGACAGCCGGCTGCGCCACGTCCTCTTCCTGAGCTCCTATCAGCCCGGTCTCGCCTGGAGCGACGACCTCGTTCGCACAACCGCGACGGTGCTCGAGGCGCAGCCGTACCCGGTCGAGCTCTGGGTGGAGCACATGGACTCCCGCCGGTTCACCGGCCCGGAGTACGAGGAGGCGTTCACCAGCCTGCTGGCGCTGAAGTACGACGCGCTGAAGCTGGACGCCATTGTCGCGGCCGACGATGCCGCGCTCACGTTCGTCCGGGCGCGCCATGCGCGGCTGTTTCCCGGCGTGCCGGTCGTGTTCCTGGGGATCAACGACGCGGCGCTCGTGGACGCGCTCGACCGGCGCGTCTTCACGGGCGTGCGCGAGGCGTTCCGCAACGACGAGTTCCTGGATCTCGCCCTCGCGCTCCGCCCCGGCACGCGCCGGTTCATCATCATCAGCGACGCGACGGAGACCGCGCGGGCCCGGCTGCACGAGTACCGGGAGGTCGCAACCCGGCGCCGGGATGTCGAGTTCCTGTTTCTCGACGGCTCCGAGCTGGACTTCGAGACCATTGCGGGCCGGCTGCGCACCGAGAGCCGCCCGGACGACGTCGTCGTGGTGACGTCGTTCTACCGGGACCGCACGGGCCGCTACTTTCCGCGCGGCGAAGCGGTGGAGCTGTTTCTCGAGGCCTCGCGCGCGCCCGCGGTCACGCCGTCGACCAACGCGCTGGGACTCGGGTTGCTGGCCAGCAGCGAGAACGGCGGGCCGCGGCATGCCGAGCGCGCGGCGGCACTCCTGCTCAGGGTGCTCGAGGGGATCCCGCCCGATCGCATTCCGGTCGAGATCGACCACATGCAGCGCTTCGTGGTGGATCACGAGCAGATGGTGCGCTGGGGCGTCGACGCCCGCCTGCTGCCGCCGAGCGCTGTCGTCGGGAATCGCCCTGTCTCGTTCTTCCAGGACAATCGCGGCCCGATTCTCGGCGGACTGGCGTTCATGCTCGTGCAGGCCGCCGTGATCGGCGCGCTCATCGTCAACATCTCGCGGCGGCGCCGGGCCGAGCGCGAGCTGAGCGCGAAGGCGGCGCAGCTGGCCGCGTCGAACGAGAGCCTCGAACGGCTCAACGCGTCGCTGCGGACGGAGATCGAAGAGCGGCAGCATGCCGAGGATCAGCTGCGGCAGGCGCAGCGGATCGAAGCCGTGGGCCGGCTGGCCGGCGGCATCGCGCACGACTTCAACAACCTGCTGACGGTGATCAGCAGCTACACGGACATGCTGCTCGAGTCGCTGGTCCCCGGCGACCCGGCGCGCCCGAGCGCGCTGCAGATCCGGAAGGCGAGCGACAAGGCGGCGGCGCTGACGCAGCAGCTGCTGGCCTTCAGCCGCCGGCAGGTCCTCAGCCCGAGCGTGCTCGATCTCTCGGCCGTCGTCGCGGACATGGACTCCATGCTGCGCCGCCTGATCACGGAGGACGTTCGCCTGGAGCTGCATCTGGCCGAGGAGCCGATTCCGGTGCTCGTCGACCGCAGCCAGCTCGAACAGGTCATCCTGAACCTGGTCGTCAACGGCCGTGACGCCATGCCCGACGGCGGCACGGTGCGCGTCGAGACCCGGCGCGGGGTGCGCGCGATCGACGATCAGGAGGCGCGGGCCGGGATGCGCGAGGGGGAATACGCGCAGCTGATCGTCTCGGACACCGGGCATGGCATGGACGAAGGCACGCGGGCGCGCATCTTCGAGCCCTTCTTCACCACGAAGGAGAAGGGGCGGGGCACCGGGCTCGGCCTCTCCATGGTCTACGGCATCGTCAAGCAGAGCGGCGGCTGGATCTGGGTGTCGAGCGAGCCCGGACGCGGCACGACGTTCACGATCGATCTCCCGTTGAGCGAGCCGCCCGCGGTGGAGACCGCGCCCGCGGCCGCCGCCGATTCCGTGCCGGAGCCCGGGCGGCAGCCCGCCACCGGGACGATTCTGCTGGTCGAGGATCAGGACGACGTCCGCCGCCTCGCGCGGCGGGTGCTCGAGCGCGAAGGCTACACCGTGCTCGCGGCCGCGTCGGGGGACGAGGCGCTCTCGCTGGCACGCGCGCATGCGGGCGCCATCGATCTGCTGCTGAGCGACGTCGTCATGCCGGGCATGTCGGGCCGGCAGGTTGCCGAGCAGCTCGCGCTGCTCCGGACCGGAACGCGCGTGCTGTTCATGTCGGGCTACACGGACAACGTCATCGCCGAGCGTGGCGTGCTCGATCCGGGCTACGCCTTCCTGTCCAAGCCGTTCACGCCAGACGCCCTCGCGAAGAAGGTCCGGCAGGTCCTCGAGACCGCCGACGTGTAGCGAACCCGCCCCGCGCAGGCCCGGCGTTCCCGGACCTGTTGTACGATGCCGCCGTGAACAGGAGAGAGTGGCTGCGGCATGCCGCGGCGCTGGCCGGCAGCTTCGCCGCCGGGATCCGGACGCGGGCGCGGCAGGACGCGGCGTGGACCCTGCTGTTCGACGGCGTCTCGCTGGACGGCTGGGAGCAGACGTCCTTCGGCGGCGAAGGACCCGTGCACGTCCGCGACGGCATGATTGTCCTCGGGTTCGGCGATTCCCTCACGGGCATCACGTGGACGCGCGACGTCCCGCGGACGAACTTCGAGATCGCGCTCGAGGCGGTGCGGCTCTCCGGCAACGACTTCTTCTGCGGCCTCACATTCCCGGTCGCCGACTCGTATTGCTCCTTCATCGTCGGCGGATGGGGCGGAACGACCGTGGGCCTGTCGAGTCTCGACGGCATGGACGCGTCGGAGAACGAGACGACGCGCGAGATCCGCTTCGAGGATGACCGCTGGTACGGCGTCCGTGTCGCGGTGCGGCCGCACGACATCCGTGCGTGGCTGGATGACGAGGAGGTCGTGAACGTCGCGACCGCCGGCCGGCAGATCGACATCCGGCCCGAGGTGGAGCCGTCGATTCCGCTCGGCATCGCCTCGTTCCGGACTCGTGCGGGGGTACGGAACATCCGGATGCGGACGATTGCAGGTGTGGAGGGAGGGGCGTGACGCGAGTCGGCGTGCTGCTGGTGTTCCTGGCGCTCATCGGACCCGGAAGTGGTCCGCCGTACGACCCGGAGGAGGCGCTGACGACCTTCCGTCTCGAGCCGGGATTCCGGATCGAGCTCGTCGCGAGCGAGCCGGACGTCACCGACCCGGTGGCAATGGAGATCGACGAGGACGGCCGGCTGTTCGTCGTCGAGATGCCGGGCTATCCGATCGACGTCTCGCCCAGCGGGCGCGTGAAGCTGCTCGAGGACACCGACGGGGACGGGCGGTACGATCGCAGCACCGTGTTCGCCGACGGGCTCGTGCTGCCGACCGGCGTGATGCG
>CAYUPN010000069.1:18955-21282 GCA_964446605.1 uncultured Bifidobacteriaceae bacterium
CGGCCGCCAGGCCGGCGCTCGGATCGGCCTCGGCGGCGGCGCTCGTCGATGCGCTGGCGCACCCGAATCTGTGGTGGCGCCGGACCGCGCAGCGGCTGCTCGTCGATCGGCGGCTGCCGGCGGCGGTGCCGCTGCTCGAGCGGCTCGCGCGCGGGGAGTCGGCGCCCGGGCGCCTGCACGCGCTCTGGACGCTCGACGGCCTGGGGCAGCTCGACGAGGCGCACGTCGTCCGCGCGCTCGGCGATGCCGAGCCGGGCGTGCGTGAAGCGGCGCTGCAGCTCGCCGAGCCGCGACTCGGGAGCGGGCTCGTGTCGGCGGCGGTCCTGGCCCGCGCGACCGTCGAGCGCGACCCCCGCGTGCGTTTCCAGCTGCTGCTCACGCTGGGGGATCTCGATTCGACCGAGTCGCGCGCGGCACAGGAACGGCTGCTGTTCGACGGCCTCGACGACCCGTGGATGCACGTCGCCGCGCTGTCGGCCGGTCCCGACCGCGCGGGGCGCTATCTGGGCCAGGCGCTGGCAACCGGCAGCCGCGCCCGCGCGCGGGACACCGCCGCGCATCGCGCGTTCTTCACGCTCGCGGCCTCGGCGGTGGCGGCGCAGCAGGACGCGGACGCGACCCGGCGCATCATCCAGGACGTCGCGGCGGCCGGTCCCGATGGGGCCGGTTGGTGGCAGGCGGCGGTGCTGGAAGGGATCGGCCGGAGCTCGCGGAGCGGCGAGATCAGCGGGCTCGCACCGGCGCGGCCGGCGCTGATCGCGCTGGCGGAGCACTCGCAGACGGACGTGCGGCGTGCGGCGCTCGGGCTGCTCGCGCGAGTCGGCCTCGGCGACGGCGGGAGCGGCCGCCTCGCGCTCGATCGCGCGCGTGCGCTCCTCGACGACGCGTCCGCTCCAGCCGACCGGCGCGCCGACGCGGTCACGCTGCTCGCGCTGGGCGATGTCACGTCGCTGCGTCCGCAGCTTGAAGCGCTCGTCGAGCCGCGACAGCCCGAACCCGTGCAGGTCGCCGCGCTGAAGGCCCTGTCACGGCTGCCCGGCGAAGGTCCCGGCACGTTCGCCATCACGCGGTGGCCGCAGCTGACGCCCGGCGCGCGATCCGCGGCCGTCGACCTGCTGCTGGCGGACCGCGAGCGCCAATGGCAGCTCGTGCGCGCGCTCGAGGCGGGCACGATCCAGAGCTGGGGGATGACCTTCTGGCAGAAGCGCGCCCTCATCATGCATCGCGACGACGAGCTGCGCGCCGCGGCGCGGGCCCTGCTGGAGGAACATCCGGAGCGCCGCGCCGAGGTGGTGAACCGCTATGCCTCCGTCGTCGAGCAGGGAGGCGATGCGGCACGCGGGGAAGCGGTGTTCGCGCGAACCTGCGCGGTCTGCCACAAGCTGGGGGACGGCACGGCCGCCGATCTCGGCCCCGATCTCGTGAGCATCCGGCATCGCCCGCCGCTCTCGCTGCTCGTCGACATCCTGTCGCCGAACCAGTCGATTGCCCAGGGCTACGAAACCTACATCGTCGAGCGCACGAACGGCCGCACCGACGCCGGCACGCTCGCCGAGCAGACGCCGACGACCATCACGCTGCGCCAGGCCGGACAGCCGATCGTCATCCCGCGCACGGAGATCAAGTCGATCACGATGACGCCGCAGTCATCGATGCCGGCGGATCTCGATCAGGTGATCTCCGAGCAGGAGATGGCGGACCTCATTGCGTATCTGACGAGGAGATAGACAGAAACGGGAAACCCTCCGCAGCCCGCAGGGCGAAGGAGGGTTTCCCGTTGTCCGTTCCCGTTTCAGTGCATCGCCACCGCTTCGCCTGACAGCGCCTTGACGATGTCGCCGAGCACGGCCTTCGCGTCGCCGAAGGCCATGAGGCAGTTGTCGGCGTAGTACAGCTCGTTCTCGATGCCGGCGAAGCCGGGGTTCATCGAGCGCTTGATCGCGATGACGGTCTTCGCCCGGTCGGCGTTGATGATCGGCATCCCGTAGATCGGGCTGTTCTTGTCGTGTCGCGCCGCCGGGTTCACGACGTCGTTGGCGCCGACGACGATGACGACGTCGGTCTGCGGCATGTCGGGATTGATGTCGTCCATCTCCGCGAGCGCCGTGTACGGCACTTCCGCCTCGGCGAGCAGCACGTTCATGTGGCCCGGCATGCGGCCGGCGACCGGGTGGACGGCGAAGCGGCACTGGATGCCGCGCTTCGCCAGCTGCTCGTACAGCTCGCGAATCCGGTGCTGCGCCTGCGCGACGGCCATGCCGTAGCCGGGCACCACGACGACGCTGCTGGCGTTGTCGAGGATGTCCGCGACGTCCTGCGGCGTCGCA
>CAYUPN010000070.1:0-21270 GCA_964446605.1 uncultured Bifidobacteriaceae bacterium
GCACGCCTGATCTGATCCGTTCCTGCTACTCCGTCCTGAGTGAGACCGCCGGATCGGTCCGGCTCGCCTGCCGGGCCGGCACGGCGGCGGCAGCGATCGCAGCCGCGAGCAGGAGCAGCCCGACGCCCGCGAGCGTCGGGAGGTCTGTCGGGGCGACCTCGTAGAGGAGGCTCCGGAGCAGGCCCGTCAGGGCGGCCGAGGCGCCGATGCCCGCCGCCAGACCCAGCGCCGCCAGCATCGCTGCGCGCGACGTGATCTCGCGGACGATGCGCGCCGGCGCGGCGCCCAGGGCGAGGCGGATGCCGATCTCGCGCGTGCGCTGACGGACTTCGCAGCTCAGGACCGCGTAGATGCCGGCCGCGGCCAGCAGCAGCGCCAGCACCGCGAAGGCCACCAGGACGCGCATGACGAACCGCTGACGGCCGAGCGACGCGCGCAGCGTGAGCGTCAGCGGCTCCACGCCGAAGACGGCGAGCTGCGGATCCTGCTCGCGGACAACCGCGCGCACCGGGCCGGCGAGCCCCGCCGGATCGGGGCCGCGAACCAGCACGACGCCTCCCGCGAGGGGGTTCTGGGCGAATGGCAGATAGACCGCCGGCGGCGGCGCCTGTTCCAGACCGTGAAAGCGCTCGTTGGCGACGATGCCGACGATGATGCGCGGCCTGCCCCAGATGGTGAGGCCGGCGCCGATCGGATCGCGGCCGTCGAAGAACTGTCGCGCGGCGGCCTCGTTGATGAGCAGCACGGGTGGCGCGTCGGCGTGATCGCCGGGTCCGAGCGCCCGTCCGCGCACCAGCCCGAGGCCGACGGTCCTGAAGTAGCCGGCGCTGACGATGCGCGTCGCGATCTCCGGCCAGTCCCTGGCCTCCGTCTCGCGTCCGACGACGGCGAACGAGTTCGTGAACCCGGCGTCGAGCGGATGATGGGCGGCGACCGCCGCTTCGGTCACGCCTGGCAGCGCCTCCAGCCGCGCCAGCAGTTCGCTGGTGAAGCGGTGAATCTCCGTCCAGTGCGGCCAGTTCCAGAAGCTGCGCGGGTACCGGCTCTCCGGGAGCTGGAACTCCGCCTTGAGCACATGCGAGGCATCGAAGCCCGGGTCCACCTGCTGCAGTTGGAACAGGGTGCGCACCATCAGGCCGGCGCCCACGGCAAGCACGACCGCCAACGCGACCTCGGTGACGACGAGCGCCGACCGGATGCGCGTGTGGCCTGTGTCCGCGCCGCCGGATCGCGCGCCGTCGCCGGCCAGGGCGCGCTGCACGTCCAATCGCCGCGCCTGCAGGAGCGGGAGGAGCCCGAAGACGGCCGCGACGGCGAGCATGAGCGTCAGCGCGATGCCGAGCGCCCGTGCGTCGACGCCGACGTCGGCCAGTCGCGGCACGTCCGCCGGCGCGAGCGCGACGAGGCCCCGCACGCCTGCGAAGGCCGCGCCGAGGCCGAGCAGACCGCCCGCCGCGACGAGCACGCCGTTCTCGATGAGGAACTGACGGCCGAGCCGCCATGGCGATCCACCCAGCGCCACGCGGACGGCAATCTCGCGCCGCCGCGCCAGCCCGCGCACGAGCAGCAGATGTGCGACGTTGACGCAGGCGGCAATCAGCAGCAGACCGACGGCGAGGAGCAGCGCCGTCAGTCCCGGACGTGCGGGGCCCAGCACGACGTCCGCGAACGGCTCCAGCCGCGCGCCGCGCCCCTCGTTCTCCGGGTACGCGCGCTCGAGCGCCGCCATGATCCCCGACAGCTCCCGCTCCGCCGCTTCCGGCGCGACCCCGTCGCGCAGCCGCCCGAGCACGAGCAGCGGATGCGTGGAGCGCGGCAGTGACCGGACGTCGAGCGGCAGCGGGAGCCACAGATCGACCCGCGTCCGCGCATCGCGATCCGCGAAGCCGCGCGAGTAGTCCGCCGCCGACAGCCACTGCAGCATCCCGAGGTCGGCCTGGTCCGGCAGCACGCCGACGATGGTGCGGGGGCGATCGTCGACATGGATCACGCGGCCGATGATGTTCGGGCCTGCCTCGAACGCGCTCCGCCACAGGCGCTCGCTGATGAGCGCCGTGTCGGCCTGGGGATGCCTGTGCTCCGCCGTATCCAGGAGCCGTCCAACGACCGGCGTCACACCGAGCATCGGGAGCAGCTGCTGCGTAACGGACAGGCCTGCCAGCCGCCGTGGCTCACCGCCCGGCGCGGCCAGCGTGAACTCCCCCGCGGCGAGGGCGCCGAGCGCGTCGAGCGCGCGGGCCTCGCGTTCGAGATCCAGGAAGTCGGGCAGCGCAGCCGGCTCGCGCACCGTGCTGCTGTGCCGATCGGTTTCCCAGACGGCGACGAGCCGCTCGGCCTGGGGATACGGCAGTGGCCGCAGCAACACCGCGTCGACGACGCTGAAGATGGCGGTGGCGCCCCCGATGCCGGCGGCCAGCATGAAGAGAGCGGCCAGGGTAAAGGCCGGCGATGCAGCCAGCAGGCGGACCGCATGCCGCAGCGCGCCAGTGAGCTCGTCCACCGCCGCGCCCCGTGAGGCGTTCACGGCCGTGCGGCGGTTGCGCGCGATGCGCAGCGCATGATCGAGCCTGTCGGAATCCTTCAGCTCGTCGAGCGCGAGCTCCTCGGCGCGGTCGTGGTCCAGCCCGGACGCACGGGCCACGGCGTAGCTGTCGGCCAGATGCCCCGCGAGCTCATCGACGACGTCGAGATCCAGCGAGGGGTCGCCCGTGATCGACCCGAGTCGGGCTCGAATCGCCTGGTGCCAGTTCATGGAATCAACCCGGGAGGATGCCCGCGACGCGGTCGAGCGCGCGAAGGAACTGCTGCCAGGACGTGCGCTGCCGGGCGAGGACGCGGCGCCCTTCGGCCGTGAGGCGATAGAACCGGCGGCGCCGCTGTCCGGGCTTCTCCACCCAGCGTCCCTCGATCAGCCCGCGCGCTTCGAGCCGGTACAGCAGCGGATAGAGCGAGGCGACGTGGAAGGTCAGCGCGCCGTCCGAGCGCTCCGCGATGAGCCGGCCAATCTCGTAGCCGTGCCGCGCGCGCTGCTCGATGACCGCGAGCACGAGCAGTTCGGCGGAGCCCTTCTTCATCGCGGGGTTCGGTGCCGGTGCCATATGTGTGACTGATACATATATGGCGGACACACACGTCGCGTCAAGCGCGCGTGAGGCGGGCTGCAAGGGCTCCGCTCGTACGCCTGAGGCGGGTCCTTCGCCATTCCGGCTCCCCGGCCGTGCCACTGCGATGCAGGCCCGGTCGCCACCGATCCGCGAAGCAGGCGCCGCGTCCCCGCCGGTTCCCCTCTTGCATCAAACCGGGCCAGGCCACGCGCCGGCGTGGGCGCTGGCCGCCGCAGGAGGAACTCGCGATGGCCACGTTGTTCAGTCCGGCCCGGCATCGTCCCGCATTGCTCGCCGCCCTGCTCGTCGTGCTCGTGGTGCTCGTCGCCATCGGCGTCCAGGCGTTCGGCATCGCCCGCTCGGGGCAGTCGAGGACGGCCCAGACGGCGGGCGGGCCCGTCAGGGCGTCGAGCGCGGGTGGGGCGCCCGCCTCGACGATTCCACTCGACGCGACCACCTTTCGCCGTATCGCGGAAGAAGAGACGCCCGCTGTCGTCAGCATCCGGACCGAGTCGGTCGCGCCACGCCCCGGCAGCGACGAGCTGACGCGCGAGTTCTTCGAGCGCTTCTTCGGCATGCCGGCGCCGGACCGGCCGGAGGGGGAACCCGACGAGTTCGTGCAGGAGGGGGCCGGCTCCGGGTTCATCATCGATGCGAACGGGCTCATCCTCACGAACAACCACGTCGTGCAGGGGGCCCGGCGCATCGAAGTCGGGCTCTTCGATGACGATGAACGTGCGATTGACGCCCGGACCTATGAGGCGGAAATCGTGGGGCGCGACCCGCTCACCGACACGGCCCTGATCCGGCTCAAGGAGAAGCCCGACCACCCGCTCACGGCGGCCCGGCTCGGCTCCTCCGCGCAGATGGCGCCCGGCGACTTCGTCGTCGCCATCGGGAACCCCTTCAATCTCGCGCACACCGTGACGGTGGGCGTGATCAGCGCGGCCGAGCGCTCCTTCGTGAACGTCCCCGGCCGCGCACAGTCGATGCTCCAGACCGATGCGGCGATCAATCCGGGCAACTCCGGCGGTCCGCTGCTGAACGTCCGGGGCGAGGTCATCGGCATCAGCACGGCCATCTTCAGCTCCGGCATGCGCGGCGGGAATCTCGGCATCGGCTTCGCCGTGCCGATCGACACGGTCAAGTCGCTGATGCCGCAGCTCCGTGAGGGGAAGGTGACCCGCGGCCGCATCGGCATCCAGGTCAGCGACGTGCCGTCGAATGCCGCCAGCGCGCTGGGTCTGGATCAGGCGCGCGGGGCCATCGCCGCCGCGGTCGAGCCGGACGGGCCCGCGGCCAGGGCCGGCATGAAGCCGGGTGATGTCGTTGTCGAATACAACGGCCAGCCGATCACCGACACCCGGCAGCTCGTCGATCTCGTCACGGCCACGAAGCCGGGGACGACGGTGCCGGTTCGCGTGATTCGAGACGGCCAGCCGGTGACGCTCCAGGTTGCGGTCGAAGCACTGAACCTGGTCGAGGAACAGGAGCAGCCGGAGTCCACTGACGAGACGGGAGGGTTCGGCCTGCAGCTGCGCGATCAGCCGGCGGGGCGCGGAGGACCGCAGACGCCGGCCGGGCCGGTGATCGCGAGCGTCGAACCGCGAAGCCCGGCCGCCCGCGCCGGACTGCAGCCGGGCGATGTCGTTCTCGAAATCAACCGCTCGAAGGTCCAGACGGCTCAGGAAGCCGCTGCTGCGTTCCGCCAGGTACCGGAAGGGGGCGTCGCGCTGGTGCTGCTCTCGCGCGAGGGGCAGGAGCTCTTCGTGACGGTTCCGCGCGGCCGGTAGGCGCGGCTCCCTGACGTCGTCGGTTCCGGCTGGAAGCGACAGCCGGGCCGGGGCGGCGGAGTCCGCCGCCCCGCTCGGCGAATCCTGGGCGCCTACTGCGGGGCGCCTACTGCGTGATCGGCAGGTGCAGCAGCACGTGATCGCCGCGCACGTTCACCCAGATCCGGACGTACTCGTCTCCCTTGAGCCGCTCCACGCGGCGTTCGCCCGGTGCGGGCGGCGACCCCTGCGCGACCTCGCCGATCTCGCTGCCCGGGATGATGGTGGCCATCGTGCGGGCGCGCACGGTCGAGCCCTGCATGATCTCCACCCAGCGCTCCAGCGACGCTCGCTGCCCCGCCACCTCGGGCTCGGCCGTGTCCGGGGTGAGACGCAACCGGTACGTCCCCGGCTCCAGGCGCTCACCGTCGGCGAGCACTGCCGTCGGCAACCGGACCGTACCCAGCATCACCTCGCCCGGCAGGACGTTCCCCCCGGAGTCGACTTGCGCTCCGGCCTGCTGTGCGCGCGCGTTCCCTGACGGCAATCCCGACAGAGCCGCGGCGACGATCAGCCCCGGGATTCCCCACATGCATGGCGTCATGGCTGCTCCTCCGCTCGTTGACCGCCTGCATCCGTCAGCAAACGCCGGACCCGATCCGCCGCCCGGGCCGCCGGAGCGATCACGACCGCCGCGATGCCGTCGAGAAGGCGTAGCCGTCGAGCATCGGCAGCACGGCATGCGCCGTCAGGTCGGGCTGCAGCGGCGTCACGGAGATGAAGCCGTGCCGCACGGCGACGAAGTCGGCGCGGTCGTCGTCGTGCCAGTGGTACTGCGCTTCGTCAATCCAGTAGTAATAGCGTCCGCGCGGATCGACGCGCGCGGCAACCGAGGTCTCGTGATTGCGCCGTCCCTGGACGGTGGTCCGGAACGCCTGCGGGCGTCCCGGCGGCACGTTGACGTTGAGGAACGTGCGTGACGGCAGCGGACGGGCCAGCATCGACTCGGCAACGACGAGCGCGGCATCCGCGGCGGGGCCGAAATCGGTGCCGGGCTGCCATTCGCCCCGCGACACCGCCAGACCCGGGATCCCGAGCAGGGCTGCTTCGAGCGCGCCGGCCACCGTGCCCGAGTACGTGACGTCGTCGCCGAGGTTGTAGCCCTTGTTGATGCCGGAGACGACCAGGTCGGGGCGCCGCCCTTCGAGCACGATCGTGATCGCGACGTTCACGCAGTCGGTCGGTGTGCCGTCAACGGCGAAGCGATCGGGGCCCACGGACTCGAGCCGCAGCGGCTGGCGCAGCGTCAGGGCGTGGCCGCTCGCGCTGGCCTCGGTCGTGGGCGCGACCGTGACGACGTCTCCGAGCGCGCGCAGCGCGTCGGCGAGTGCGATGATCCCTTCGGAGTGCACGCCGTCGTCGTTGGTGACAAGAATCAAAGGCATGTACGGACCAGTATATCGGGCCGCGTGCGGCCGCTCCGGGTCCGGTCCGCACGCATGCCGGCTCGGCTATAATCCCGGCGACCCATGCCCTGGTGGCTCTGGCTGATCGTCGGCCTCATCCTCGCGTCGCTCGAGCTCGCGACGCCCGGCGGTTTCTATCTGATCTTCTTCGGCGTCTCGGCAGTGCTGATCGCCGTGCTCACTGCGCTCGGTTTCGGCGGACCGCTGTGGGTGGAATGGACCGCCTTCGCGGTGTTCAGCGTCGTGCTGCTGCTCGCGTTCCGGCGTCCGATGATCCGGCTGACGGGCACCGCGGACGAGGACGTGGACGCGATCGTCGGGCAGATTGCGGTCGTCATCGCCGACGCGATTGCCCCCGGGGCGATCGGGCGCGCCGAACTGCGCGGCTCGACGTGGTCCGCACGCAATCTTCACACCGAGCCGCTCGCCACCGGCCAGCGCTGCCGCGTCGCGCGGGTCGAGGGACTGCTGCTGCACCTCGTACCGGAGCGTTGACATGGAGCTGCCGATGGAACTCCCGTTTCTGGTCGTCGCGGGTCTGCTGGCCGTGTTCGCGCTCATCGTCATCGGGCGTGTGGCCGTCGTCGTCCCGCAGCAGAACGCGTACATCGTCGAGCGGCTCGGCCGGTACGCCGGCACGCTCCAGGCCGGCTTCCACATCCTGGTGCCCTTCTTCGACGTCGTCCGCTACCGGCACACGCTGAAGGAACAGTCGATCGACATCCCGGCGCAGATCTGCATCACCCGCGACAACGTGCAGGTGCAGGTCGACGGCGTGCTCTACCTGAAGGTGCTGAACCCGGAGCGCGCCTCCTACGGCATCTCCGACTACCTGTTCGCGATCTCGCAGCTGGCCCAGACGACGCTGCGGAGCGAGGTCGGCAAGATCGATCTCGACAAGACCTTCGAGGAGCGCACGAACATCAACACCGCCGTCGTCACGGAGCTGGACAAGGCGTCCGAGCCGTGGGGCGTGAAGGTGCTGCGCTACGAGGTCAAGAGCATCACGCCTCCCTCGGACGTGCTCGCGGCGATGGAGAAGCAGATGCGCGCCGAGCGCGAGAAGCGCGCGATGATCCTGACGTCCGAGGGGCAGCGGGACGCGGCGATCAACACGGCCGAAGGGGCCAAGCAGGAGACCATCAAGGCCTCGGAGGCCGCGAAGCTGCGGCAGATCAACGAGGCGCAGGGACAGGCCGAGGCGATTCTCGCGGTCGCGACCGCGACGGCCGAGGGCATCCGCCGCGTCGCCGAGGCGATCACGGTGACGGGCGGCACCGACGCCGTCCGGCTCCGCGTCGCGGAGCAGTACGTCACGCAGCTGGGCAAGCTGGCCGGCTCCAGCAACACGCTCGTCCTGCCGGCGAACGTCGCGGACGTCGGCAGCATGATCGCGCTCGCGATGAACGTGTTCCAGTCGCAGGAGAACGGCGGCGCCGCCGCGGCCGCGCCGGGCGCGCCACCGCTCGCGTCTCGACGCTGACCGGCAGGTCCGTGCACGGCGGTCGCCCCAACGCCACGGGCCCACGCCCAACCTGACCACACACGAGCCGAATTGTGCCCCCCTGGCCGCAGACCTACGATCCGCTGGGCAGCCTGCCGCTGTCGACGCTGCTCGCCGCCCTTCCCGTCGTCGTCCTGCTCGGCACGCTGGCCGTGCTGCGATGGCCCGCGCATCTCGCCGCCCTGGCCGGGCTCGGCGCCGCACTCGGCATCGCGATCGTGCCGTTCGGGATGCCGGCGCCGATGGCGCTCGCCTCGGCCGGCTACGGCGCGATCTACGGCCTGCTGCCGATCGGGTGGATTGTTCTCAACGTCATCTTCCTCTACAGGCTGACGGAAGAGCGCGGGCTGTTCGACGTCCTCCGGCACAGCATCACCACCGTCACCGACGATCGCCGCCTGCAGCTGCTCGTGGTCGCGTTCTGCTTCGGCGCATTCTTCGAGGGAGCCGCCGGCTTCGGCACGCCGGTCGCGGTGACCGGGGCGATCCTGATCGGGCTCGGGTTCACGCCGCTGGCGGCATCCGGGCTCTCGCTCATCGCCAACACCGCGCCGGTCGCGTTCGGCGCGCTGGGTACTCCGATCATCGCGCTGCAGAGTGTCACCGGGCTCGACCTGCACGAGCTCTCGGGCATGGTCGGGCGGCAGCTGCCGTTCTTCTCGCTGGTGGTGCCGTTCTGGCTGGTGTGCGCGTATGCCGGCTGGCGGCGGATGCTGGAGGTGTGGCCGGCCATTCTCGTGGCCGGCGCCGGCTTCGCCGTGCCGCAATGGCTCGTCGCGAACTATCACGGCCCGTGGCTCGTGGACGTCGTGGCGTCCGTCGTCTCGCTCGGGCTCGTCGCGCTCTTCCTCCGCGTCTGGCGTCCCCGGCGTGCCGAGACGGGGAGCGAGCCGCCGCCGGTGGCCGACACCGGCGTTTCCGGTGCGGGCGCGGCCGTCCGGACGGCCGCGGCGGTCGCGGATTCCCGACGCGTCCGGCGCGCGTGGATGCCCTGGATCATCCTCAGCGTCGTCGTCTTCGTCTGGGGGCTGCCGGCGACGAAGGCGTGGCTCGACAGCCTGTCGGTCATCCGCGTGCCGGTCCCGTTCCTCCACCAGGCCGTCCTGCGCACGCCGCCGGTGGTCGTCGAGGCGCACGCCGAGAGCGCGATCTATGTCATCAACTGGCTCTCGGCCACCGGCAGCGGCATCTTCCTCGCCGCGCTTCTGGCCGGCCTGGCCATGGGCTGCTCCGTGCGGATGATGGCGCGCACCTACTGGCAGACGCTGAAGCTCGTGCGGCTGTCGCTCCTCACCATCAGCGCGATGATGGCGGTCGGCTTCACCACGCGCTACTCCGGCCTCGACGCCACGCTCGGCCTCGCCTTCGCGCAGGCCGGGTTCTTCTATCCCTTCTTCGGCACCATGCTGGGCTGGCTGGGCGTCGCGCTCACGGGGAGCGACACCTCGTCGAACGTGCTCTTCGGCAGCCTGCAGAAGATCACCGCCGAGCAGCTCGGCCTCAACCCCGTGCTGATGGCCGCGGCGAACTCCTCCGGCGGCGTGATGGGCAAGATGGTCGACGCGCAGAGCATCGTCGTCGCCAGCACCGCCACGCGGTGGTACGGCCACGAGGGGGACATCCTCCGCTACGTGTTCGTGCACAGCCTCGTGCTCGCGTGTCTCGTCGGCGTGCTGGTCATGCTGCAGGCCTACGTCGCGCCGTTCACGGCACTCGTCAGGTGAACGGTCCGCCGGGCTCGGCGACACAGGTGTCGGGGGTGCCGACAACGGGGAGCGGCGCGCGAGAAGGCTGACCGGTCCACCGGGTACAATCGGACGTGGCGCTCAAGGATATGCTCGAGTCGGCCGTTCGTCCGGCCGCGCTCGTGGAGCCCATCGACGGCCGCCGCATCCGCTGTGTGGCGTGCGGCCATCGCTGCCCGCTTCCCGACGGCGCGGCGGGCGTGTGCAAGGTCCGCTTCAACCGCGGCGGCACGCTGTACGCGCCCTGGGGCTACGTCGGCGGCATCCAGTGCGATCCCGTCGAGAAGAAGCCTTTCTTCCACGTCTCCCCCGGCAGCCTCGCGTTCAGCTTCGGCATGCTGGGCTGCGACCTGCACTGCGGCTACTGCCAGAACTGGGTGGCCTCGCAGGCGCTGCGCGATCCCCGGGCCGTCGTGCCGCCGCGCGACGTCGATCCGGCGGGCCTGGCACGGCAGGCCGCCGACCTCGGCGCGCGGCTGCTGGTCTCGACCTACAACGAGCCGCTGATCACGCTGGAGTGGGCCGTCGAGATCTTCCGTCACGCGCGGCAGCTCGGGCTGCGCACGGCGTTCGTCTCCAACGGCAACGGCACGCCGCGGGCGCTCGACTACCTGCAGCCGCACATCGACTGCTACAAGGTCGATCTGAAGTCGTTCGACGACCGGCAGTACCGGCAGCTCGGCGGGCGGCTCGCGCCGATCCTCGAGACGATTGCGGACCTGCACCGGCGCGGCATCTGGATCGAGATCGTCACGCTGCTCGTGCCCGGTTTCAACGACAGCGAGGCGGAGCTGCGGCAGCTCACCGCCTTCGTGGCGAGCGTCTCGCCGGACATCCCGTGGCACGTCACGGCGTTCCATCCGGACTACCGGATGACCGATCGCGGCGACACGGCGGTGTCCCAGCTGCTGCGTGCAGCCGCCATCGGCCGCGCGAGCGGGCTGCGCTATGTCTATGCCGGCAACCGGCCCGGCGCGGTCGGCGATCTCGAAGACACCCGGTGTGCGTCCTGCGGCACGATACTCGTCGAACGCACCGGCTACGTGGTTCACGCCAACCGGCTGTCCGATGCGGGCACGTGTCCGTCGTGCGGTGTTGGCGTGCCGGGATTGTGGGAGTCCACGCCAGCGGACAGCGTGGGCGCGCGGGAGGTCAGGTTCGCGCTCTGGCGCCGGACCTGATCAGACCTGATCAGACCTGATCCGCCGGAGCCCGCGAACGATCGCACGCGGGCGGAGGCGGGACCTGATCAGACCCGATCCGACCTGATCAGACCCGATCCGACCTGATCCGACCCGATCCGACCTGATCAGACCTGATCAGACCTGATCCGACCCGTTACCCTCCCCTGGTATGCATTTCGAGGTGCGGGTTGCGCCGCAGGGTCGTGATCGGCACGTACGCGCGGCGATCGCCCAGCGCCAGCCGATCCTCCGCGCCCCGATCGTCTCGCGCCCGCCAGGCGGCCCGGATGGCATCCATCACGGCGTCGTCGCCGGCGCCGGCGCGCAGCAGCGCGCGCAGATCGTGGCCACGCTGCGCGTAGAGGCACAGGAACCACTGCCCATCCGCGGTCAGCCGGCTGCGATCGCACGTCGCACAGAACGGCTGCGTGGTCGACGAGATCACGCCGATCACCTGCCCGTGCGCCAGGCGGTACCGGTCGGCCGGCGCCCAGCCGTCGCTCTCGAGGGAGGTGAGCGCCCCGAAGCGGCGCTCCAGGCGCGTGAGCAGCTCGGCGCGCGTGAGCACCTGGTCCATCGACCAGCGGGTCGCGCCGCCGACGTCCATGTACTCGATGAAGCGCAGCTCCGCGCCGAGCCGGTCCGCCTCGATCACGAGCGCCTCGATCTCGTCGTCGTTCACGCCGCGGAGCGCGACCGTATCAATCTTGAACCCGGGGAAGACGCGGGCCGCGGCCGCCAGCCCGTCGCGGACTCGCGGCAGATCGTCGACGCGCGTGAGCGCGCGGAAGCGCGCGGGGTCGAGCGTGTCGAGGCTCACCGTGATGCGGCCGAGCCCCGCCTCGCGCAGCCCGTCCGCCATCGGCGCCAGCAGCACGCCGTTGGTGGTCAGCGCGAGGTCGTCGATGCCGGGGATGGCGCGCAGCTGCCGGATGAGGACGGGCAGCTGCCGCCGGAGCAGCGGCTCTCCGCCGGTGAGCCGCACGCGGCGCACGCCGAGCTGCGCGAACAGGCGCACCAGGCGCGCGATCTCTTCGAAGTGGAGGACGTCCTCGCGCGGGAGCCAGACGTACTCCGGCTCCGGCATGCAGTACTGGCAGCGCAGGTTGCAGCGGTCGGTTACCGACACGCGCAGGCTGGCCAGCGGGCGCGCGTAGCGGTCGGTCAGCGGCATGCTCTCTGTCCCGCGCGTTTGGCGGCGCACGCCGCGCCGGGGTGGGCGATGTCACTCCCGGGCGACATGCCGGGGCCGGATCCGATCGGGCGGCCGCGCCGTCTCAGGCGCGATCGCCGGCGGGTGCGCAGTGCTGATCGAAGGCCGCCATCAGCTGCCGGGCAATCGCGTCGGCCGGTTGTCCTTCGATCTGACGGCGCTCCATCATGTAGACGAGCTGTCCGTCCCGCAGGAGCGCAATGGACGGCGACGAGGGCGGATAGCCGGTGAAGTAGGATCGTGCGCGCTCGGTCGCCTCGATGTCGGCTCCGGCGAACACCGTCGTCAGGTGGTCCGGCCGGACGTCGTGCCCCAGCGCCATGGCCACACCGGGCCGGGCCTTCCCTGCCGCGCAGCCGCAGACCGAGTTCACCACCACGAGCATCGTGCCCTGGCGCTTCATCGCCTCGTCCACGGACTCCGCCGAGCGGAGTTCCTCGACCCCCAGGCGCGTCAACTCCTCACGCATCGGTGCGACGAAATACTCTGGATACGGCACGTCTCTCCTGCTCCTTCCGGAATGACCGGCGCGTCTCACGCGGCCACGCGCGACAGGCGGCCGGATTCGTCAACTCTCAGGATAGCGTACAAGCCCTGATCGGGGCGGCCGGCGTCATGCTGACGCGCCGTGGAGACGATATGATTGTCGGCTGACCTGGTCCTCACGGCCGCACCGGGCTTTCGGACCTCGCATTGTGCGCCGCATCCGTGGAACGCTGCGGCGGTGCCGGCCCGTCCGGCGCATTCGACCCTGACCGACGTGCCGACTTACGAGAAGCGATCGATCATCAACGCGCCTGCCTCCGTCCTGTTCGCCTGGCACGCCCGCCCGGGCGCCTTCGAGCGGCTCGCGCCCCCATGGGAGCACCTGCGCGTGCTGTCGCGCTACGGCGGCATCACGGACGGCAGCCGGGTGACGTTCGAGGTCCGCCGCGGTCCGCTGCGGGCGCGCTGGGAGGCGCTGCACCGCGATTTCGTCGACGGCGTGCAGTTCACCGACGTGCAGGTCTCGGGGCCGTTCGGCCGCTGGGAGCACGTCCACCGGGTCGAGCCGGACGGCACCGGCCGGTCCACCCTGATCGACGTCGTCGACTACGCGCTGCCGTTCGGGCCGATCGGCGCGCTGGCCGCCGGGGTGTTCGGCGACCGCTTCTTCGATCGGCTGTTCGGCTTCCGGCATCGGCGCATCGCCTGCGACCTCGATCGGCATCTGACCATCGGGCGCGGCCGGCGTCTGCGGCTGGTCCTCACGGGCCGCACGGGCTGGGTGCTCACCCAGCTGGCGGCGTTCCTGAGCACGGGCGGCCACCTCGTCCATCTCTTCCCCACGCCCGACGGCGTGCCGCATCTCCCCCGCCATGCCGCCTGGGGACCGAGCGCCGTGCCCGACTTCGCCGCGCTCGAACAGGCGGATGCCGTCATCAACATGGGGCTCGAGGGCCTGGACACCCTGCTCACCGCGCTCGGAGATCGCGGCAGCCGCGCGCGGACGGTCGTGGCCATCCCGACGCTCGCGGGACCGGGCGCCGTGCCGATTCCGGCCAGCGATCTCGAGGAGGCCATCGCGCGCTCGCCGCGCCGGGTCGTGGTCCTCGCCACGCCGGGTGTGCTCGTCGCCTGGCCGGCGGTGAAAGGCAGCGTGCCCCGCGAGACCGTCAGCCCCTCGCTCGACGGCCCGCTCATCGCGCTCGACGACCTGATCGGCGCCGTGTACTACGCGCTCTGCAACGACGCGGTCCGCGGGCTCTACACCGTCGCGCTGCCGCGCCCCGGCGCGACGGCGGCCGTTCCCCCCGAGGTCGCGCAGTGGGTCCCCGAGCTGCGGGTGCTCCGCCTGCGGGGCCCGGAGATCGACGGCCTGCGCCCCCTCACGGCCGAGGGCTTCACGCCGCTCAACCCGGACCTGTCGACCGCCGTCCGCGCGGAGATGGGCTGGCCGTGATCAGCGCGCGGCGCCCATAAGCGCCACGGACGGGCTGCCAAAAGCAACACGAATAGTCTTCGCACAGTGATAAAGTAGCGTTATGGCTCAGACCCTGCTGCAGAAGGTATGGGATGCGCACACCGTGCGGCGTCTGCCTACCGGCCAGACGCAGCTCTTCATCGGGCTGCACCTCATTCACGAGGTGACGAGCCCGCAGGCGTTCGACATGCTGCGGAGCCGCGGCTGGCAGGTGGCCTTCCCGCAACGCACGTTCGCGACGGTGGATCACATCGTCCCGACGATCCGGCGCGAGCGCCCCTTCGCCGACGTCATGGCCGAGGCGATGATGAGCGCGCTCGAGCGCAACTGCCGCGAGCACGGCATCCCGCTCTACGACCTCGGCAGCGCGAACCAGGGCATCGTCCACGTCATCGGCCCGCAGCTCGGGCTCACCCAGCCCGGCATGACGATCGCCTGCGGCGACAGCCACACGTCCACCCACGGCGCGTTCGGCGCGGTCGCCTTCGGCATCGGCACATCGCAGGTGCGCGACGTGCTGGCCTCGCAGTGTCTGGCCATGAACCCGCTGAAAGTGCGGCGCATCGAGGTGACCGGACGTCTGCGGCCGGGCGTGTATGCGAAGGACGTCATCCTGGCGATCATCCGGCAGCTGGGCGTCAACGGCGGCGCCGGCTACGCCTACGAATACGCCGGGCCCGTCGTCGACGCGATGACGATGGACGAGCGGATGACGATCTGCAACATGTCCATCGAGGGCGCGGCGCGGGTCGGGTACGTCAACCCTGACGAGACGACGTTCCGCTATCTCGAGGGGCGTTCCTTCGCGCCCCGGGGCGACGACTTCGCGCGTGCCGTGGCCTGGTGGCGCAGCCTGCGCTCCGACCCCGGCGCACGGTATGACGACGAGGTGACGATCGACGGGTCGGCGCTGGAGCCGACCGTGACCTGGGGCATCAATCCCGGCCAGTCGGTCGGCGTCACCGGCGCGCTGCCGGATCCGGCCTCCCTGCCCGCTTCGGAGCGGGCCGGCGTCGAGGAGGCGCTCGCGTTCATGGGGTTCAGCGCGGGCCAGCGGATCGCCGGAACGAAGATCGACGTCGCCTTCATCGGCTCGTGCACGAACAGCCGGCTCTCGGATTTGCAGGAAGCGGCGCGCATCGTCGCCGGCCAGCGGCTCGCGCCCCACGTGCGCGGGCTCGTCGTGCCCGGGTCGGAGGCCGTGCGGCAGGCGGCGGAAGCCGAGGGGCTGCACGAGATCTTCACCGGCGCCGGGTTCGAGTGGCGCGGCGCGGGATGCTCGATGTGCCTGGCGATGAATCCCGATCGCCTGCAGGGGCGCGAGGTGTGCGCGTCGTCGTCGAACCGGAACTTCAAGGGGCGCCAGGGCAGCCCGGTCGGGCGCACGCTGCTGATGTCGCCGGCCATGGTGGCGGCCGCCGCCATCGCGGGCGAAGTCGTCGACGTGCGCACGATCCTGCGCGAGGAGGTGACGGCATGAGCGCGAGCCGCATCGAACGGATTGCCGGGCGGGCGCTGCCGTTGCGCGGCGACGACATCGACACCGATCGCATCATCCCGGCGCGTTACCTGAAGGCGGTGTCGTTCGAAGGCCTCGAACAGCACGTCTTCGCCGACGACCGGAGCGATCCGGCGCACGCCTTCAATCAGCCGCAGTACCAGGGCGCGCGGGTACTGCTCGTCAACCGCAACTTCGGGTGCGGCAGTTCGCGGGAGCACGCGCCCCAGGCGCTGCAGCGCTGGGGCATCCAGGCGATCGTCGGCGAGGGCTTCTCGGAGATCTTCTTCGGCAACAGTGTCTCGCTGGGCCTGCCGTGTCTGACGGTGGCCCCCGAGGACGCCGAGCGCCTCCAGGCCGCGGTCGAAGCGGACCCGTCGCTCGAGGTGGTCGTCGACGTTCCGTCCCTGGCCGTCACGGCGGGGTCACTGTCGGTGAAGGCGTCCATGCCGGACGCGGCACGGGATGCGCTCGTCTCGGGACTCTGGGACGGCACCGGCCTGCTGCTCGCCGACTTCGACCAGGTCCACGCGCTGAGCCAGACGCTGCCCTACGTGACCGGCCGCTGGTAACGCGACGGGTCCCGATGCCACCGGCGTCGCTGCCGAGCGCGTCCTGATGCCGATCTCGCGCGTCCGCTGCGTGACCTCGTAGGCGAGCACGCCGTAGAGGCCGATGGCGGCCGGCAGCAGGGCGACCGCGGAGACCATCCGGACATGCGCGCGGCCGGCGCCGCGGCGGCTTCACGCCCGCTCCGCGATCCCCTCCGGCGTGTGCTGCTTCGCGATGTGCAGGAACGCCGAGGCGGCGTGGCTCATCTCGCCGCTGCGGCGGTAGACCAGCCGGAGCTGGCGCTGGAGGCGGACCTGGTGGACCTTGACGGCCGCCAGGCTCCCGCGGGCGATCTCCGCCAGCGCGCAGCGCCGCGGCAGCATCGCGACCCCGAGCTTCATTTCGACCGCGCGCTTGATCGCCTCGAGGCTCGGCAGCGCGAGCTGGATGTTGATCGGCGCGTGCTTCTGCTCGAACGTGCGGAGCACGCGCTCGCGGGCGGGCGACGGGTCGTTGTGTGCGATGACGGTCTCGCGGCCGAACTCGGCGAGCGAGACCTCCTTGCGGCCGGCCAGCGGGTGCTGCGGATGCACGAGCATCACGAGATCGTCGGGGCCGAGCGCGACGGTCATCAGCCCGCGCTCGGCCGGCTGGAACGTGATCACGCCGAAGTCGAGGCTGCCCTGCGCCACCTCGACCCCCACCTGCCGCGAGGGGACGCGCCGCACGTCGACCTGGATTTCGGGATGGGCGTAGCGGAAGCGTGCGATGAGCGGCAGCAGCGCGTGCACGGCCGCCTCGTTCGCGCCGATGAGCACCCGTCCGCGCCGCAGGTCGCGGAGCTCCCGGACGGCGGTCTCGGCCTCCTCCGACAGCCGCATCAGCCGCTGCGCGTAGTCGCGCAGCACCCGCCCGGCCTCGGTCAGGGCCCCCTGCTTGGAGGACCGATCGAACAGCCGCTCCCCCAGCTCGTCCTCCAGCCGCCGGATGGCCTGACTCACCGCGGGCTGGGTGCGGTGCAGCTTGGCGGCGGCGCGCGAGAAGCTCCGCTCGGCGGCGACGGTGAGAAAAACCTGGAGCTCGGACAGTTCCATGCGGCGTTCCCGGGCTGCGGACGCGTGGACGGCTGCGGATTATACATAATCCGCAGTTATCAAAGTGTAAAAACTATAGACTTGACTGTATACTGACCGCAACCCCAGAATCGAGAGGGTCCGGAGGACACATGGGAGTCGACCGCGTTACGATCTTCGACACGACCCTGCGCGACGGCGAACAGGCGCCGGGTTTCTCGCTGCGCGTTTCCGAGAAGCTGCAGCTGGCGCGCCAGCTGGACGCGCTGGGCGTCGACCTGATCGAAGCGGGCTTCCCGATCGCGTCGGAGGCGGATGCCGAAGCCGTGTCGCTGATCGCGAGCGAGGTGCGCCGTCCCGTGACGGCGGCGCTTGCCCGCTGCCGGCCCGAGGACGTCGACAGCGCCGGCCGCGCGCTCTCGCGCGGCGAGCGGGTCCGCATCCACACGTTCATCGCGACGTCGGACCTCCATCTCGAGAAGAAGCTCCACATCTCGCGCGAGGCGTGCCTCGACGCGGCGGTCGCCGCGGTCCGGCAGGCACGGGGCTACACGGACGACGTCCAGTTCTCGGCCGAAGACGCGACCCGCAGCGATCTCGACTTCCTCTGCCGGGTCGTCGAGAGCGTCATCGAGGCAGGGGCGACGACGGTCAATCTGCCCGACACCGTCGGCTACTCGACCCCCGACGAGATCTACGAGTTCTTCCACGCCATCCTCACCCGCGTCCCCAACTCCGACAAGGCCGTGTTCAGCGCGCACTGCCACGACGATCTCGGGCTGGCGGTCGCCAACACGCTGGCCGCGCTGCGCGCCGGCGCGCGGCAGGTCGAGTGCACGATCAACGGCATCGGCGAGCGTGCGGGCAACGCGTCGCTCGAGGAGATCGTGATGGCCACGCAGGTGCGCCAGGATCGGTTGCCCTACCAGACGGGCATCGCCTCGCAGGAGATCTACGCGGCGAGCCAGCTCCTGACCCGTCTCACCGGCGAGGCCGTGCAGGCCAACAAGGCCATCGTCGGCCGCAACGCCTTCGCGCACGAGGCCGGCATCCACCAGGACGGGATGCTGAAGGACCGCCGGACGTACGAGATCATGCGCCCCGAAGACGTCGGCGTCCCGGCGACGACCCTGGTGCTGGGCAAGCATTCCGGCCGGCACGCCGTCCAGCATCGCGTGAAGGAGCTGGGCATCGAGATCTCGCGGCTCGAGCTCGACCGGCTGTACCGCCGCATGGTCGCGCTCGCCGACCAGCAGAAGACGGTGACCGACGAGGAGCTCGTCCGCATGGTCGAGCAGCTGCGCACGGAGGCCGAGCCGGCAGCCGCGCACGCCGGCGGCCCGCGCCACGGCACCGGCACCGAAGAGGTCGGCTACGGTCACGGCGTCTGAGCCGGCCCTGCCCCGCCCGCACACACACCCGCGGCCGGCGTCCGCGCCGGCCGCATCCGGATTCCGATGCAGATTGCACTCGCCGTCATCCCCGGGGACGGTGTCGGCCCCGAAGTCATTGCGGCCGCCTCCGAAGTCCTCGACGCCGTCGCCGACCGGTTCGGCCACACCGTCTCACGTGACACCCTGCTGATGGGAGGTGCGGCGCTTCGCGCCGGCCTTTCGGCCCTGCCGCCGGAGACGCTGGAAGGTTGCCGGCGTGCCGGCGCCACCGTGATGGGCGCGGTCGGCGATCCGGCCTTCGATCACCTGCCGTCGAAGGAGCGCCCCGAAGGCGGGCTGCTCGCGCTGCGCAAGGGGCTCGGCGTGTACGCGAATCTCCGGCCGACGCGCATCTGGCCGGGCCTCGAATCGGCGGCTCCCCTTCGCCCCGAGATCGCGGCCGGCGCGGACCTGCTGATCGTCCGCGAGCTGACGGGCGGTCTGTACTTCGGTGAGCCGCGCCAGATCGACCGCGCGGCCGGCGAAGCGTTCAACACGATGCGCTACACGCGGCCGGAGATCGAGCGCATCGCCCGCGTCGCGTTCGACGCCGCCCGGCGGCGCCGCCGCCACCTCACGTCCGTGGACAAGGCCAACGTGCTCGAGACCTCGCAGCTGTGGCGGGCGGTGGTCGACGAGGTCGCGGCCGGCTATCCCGACGTGACCGTCCAGCACATGTACGTCGACGCCTGTGCGATGGCGCTGGTGACCAACCCCACGCGGTTCGACGTGATACTCACCGAGAACCTGTTCGGCGACATCCTCTCCGACGAGGCGGCGGTGATTGCCGGCTCGATCGGTCTGCTGCCGTCGGCCAGTCTCGGCGACGGGCCCGGGCTGTACGAGCCCGTGCACGGCTCGGCGCCCGATATCGCCGGCCAGGACCGCGCCAACCCGCTGGGCACCATCGCGTCGCTCGCCATGCTGCTGCGATACAGCTTCGGGCTCGAGGACGAAGCGGCGGCCGTGGAGCGTGCGATGGAGGCCGCGCTGCAGGCCGGCGAGCGCACGGCCGACCTCCCCGGCACGAGTGCGCCGATCGGCTGCCGCGAGATGGGCGCCCGCGTCGCCGCCCGCGTCCGCGCCTCCTGATTCCCCGCGTCGCAATTCCGTACGGGTGTCTGACACCGGTACCGCGCGGTACGGGTGTCAGACACCCGTACACGGGAACTCGCCGCGGATGACGGCCGGGCGTCATCCGCGCGGCGGCACTGGCGGGAACTGCCGTGAAGATTGCGGCACTCGTGCCTCCCGTCAACACAGGCATCGGGCTTGCGGATGTGCCCCATGGCGGCGACTGCGCCGCCGGAAGGAGTCCGCACGCATGTCGATCAACCCGCTCCAGACGACGAGCCCGATCGAGCAGATCGCCCGCTCTCTCGTCGACCGCTTCGACGCCAACCGCGACGGCCAGCTGACGACGGAGGAGTTCACGAGCGTCCTCTCGTCGCTCGCCGAGCGCGCCCGCTCGGCAGCCGCCGGCGCGGCGGGCCACGAGGGGGCACAGGCGCTCCCGCCCGCGCTTGCGGAGGGGCAGGCTGCGCTCGAGCCGCTGCTGGCCGGCGACCTGTCGGCACCCGCGCTGTTGAATGCGAAGTCGTGGCTGGCCGAGATTGCCCGGCGCTACGCCGCGGCGGCCGATCTGCCGGACGTGAGCGGCATTCGGTAGCGTCGACCGGACCCGGTCAGGCGCGTGCCGGCGCCGGCGACGGCGCCCGCACATCGAGCGCCTCGAACGCCTCGACGATGGCGGCCGGCATGCCGAGCAGCGAGACGACGCGGCCCGCTGCTCCCCTGCGAATCGCCTCGCGCGGCATGCCGAAGACCACGCACGAGTGCTCGTCCTGGACGATGGTCTGCGCCCCCTGCGTGCGGAGCGCGAGCAGGCCGTCCGCGCCGTCGCCACCCATGCCCGTCAGCAGGCACGCGACGACCGGCACGCCGCGCAGCCGCGCCAGGGAGTGGAACAGCACGTCCACCGACGGCCGCTGGTGATGCACCGGCGGCCCCTGCCGCACCGAGACCCGCAGCCGCACACCCGTCGCTTCCACCACCATGTGAAAGTCGCCGGCCGCGACGAGCGCCTGGCCGCGCCGCAGCGGCGTGCCGTCCTTCGCTTCGACGACCCGCATCGGGCACGAGGTGTCGAGCCGTTCGGCGTACGCGCGCGTGAAGCTCGCCGGCATGTGCTGGACGATCACGATTGGCGGGCAGTCGGCAGGCAGGCGTGTCAGCAGGGCTTCCGTCGCGCGTGTGCCACCGGTCGAGGCGCCGATCGCCAGCACCCCCCGCAACCGGCGGCGGGCCGGGCGGGCCGGCGCCGCGTCGGCCGGCGTCGCGGCCCGGTCGAAGCGGAACGTGCCGGCGCGCGCGGCCCGGATGGCGGTCTTCAGCCGCTCGGCGACCTGCGAGACGGTGTAGGGACCACCCGGCTTCGGGATGACCTCGATCGCACCAGCGCGCAGCGCCTCGACGCTGGCGGCCGATCCGGACCGCGTGAGGGAACTGACGACGATCACCGGCAGCGGATGATGCGCCATCAGCCGCCGCAGGAACGTCAGGCCGTCCATGCGCGGCATCTCGAGATCGAGCGTGACGACGTGCGGCTCGTGCTGGAGGATCAGGTCGCGGGCGATGAACGGATCGGCCGCGGCGCCGACGACCTCGAAGTCGTCCTCCGCGGCGAGCGACTCGGCCAGCATGGTCCGCACGACGGCCGAGTCGTCGACGATCAGCACGCGTGTCGGCTGTGACGCGGTCATG
>CAYUPN010000071.1:0-4054 GCA_964446605.1 uncultured Bifidobacteriaceae bacterium
CTCTCGCAGCCATGGTGTCGAAGAAGGTCTGGACAGTTGCGAGCACGGCGTCGCGGTCGGCGGTGGTCTGAGCGTCGGTCCCCGGCGCTACCGCGAAGAGGAGCAGGACCGCGCCCAGAGCAGGTTGCATCCAGCTTCGAGATCCGGACGATGCGATCCTGGCAGACACCTTCATGTCGTAGTCCTCGTGCTTCGGGACGGGGCTGCCGCCTCGACGCGATGGTTTGCGCGCCAAGGCCTGACCCACGAGCGGGATTCGCGCACCTACTGTGTCCCGACCAGGCCGGTCAGGTCCAGCAGGCTTCGCTGCCGCGTTCGCGGCTCTAGACTAACCGGTTAGTCCAGTCATGGCCGGGCACCGCGCTGACTCTGGCGGGGGTGGGTGCGCTGGCTTGCACGCTTCCGGCTGCTCGCGCGACCCGCATTGATCCGCTCCTCGCCTTGCGGAGTGACTGAGGTCACGGCGAGGAATGCCTGAGCCAGATCGCGACGGCCTTCACGTCCCGGTGGAGAATGTCCTGCTCGTGGAGCAGGATCTGGCCTGGTCTGTCCGACGCAGCTCACATCATCCGATCCATACGCGGGCGCCCTTTTAGAGAGCCTGCGATTCGCGAATCGCATTCTGACGCCGGAACCAGCGATAAGTATCTTCGATCCCCTGTTGCAACTCGATGCGGTGCGTCCAGCCGAGCGCGTGCAGACGCGATACGTCTAGGAGCTTGCGAGGCGCGCCGTCAGGCTTCCCCGCATCCCATCCCACGTGGACCATGGGGTATACGATCTCGCGAACCATCTCGGCAAGCTCTGAGATAGTGAGGTCGACGCCTGTTCCGATATTGATGTGAGATGCGTCGCTGTAGTTGCGCATCAGAAACACACAAGCATCAGCGAGATCGTCGACATGCAGAAACTCACGTCGGGGAGTCCCGGTGCCCCAAAGGGTCACCGCCGTCGCACCCGTCTGGCGTGCGTCTTCGAATCTGCGGATGAGAGCGGGCACGACGTGGGAGCTTGCCAGATCGAAGTTGTCATGAGGGCCATAGAGGTTTGTAGGCATCGCCGAGATGAAGTCGCAGCCGTACTGCTTTCTGTACGCCTCGCACAGCTTGATTCCGGCGATCTTCGCAATCGCATAGGGCTCGTTGGTCGGCTCCAGCATGCCTGTCAGCAGCGCCTCTTCCACAATGGGTTGCGGCGCCTCGCGTGGGTATATGCAGGAACTCCCAAGATACAGCAACTTCTCGACACGATGCGTGTAAGCCGCGTGAACCACCGTCGCATGAATCATCATGTTGTCGTAAATGAACTCGGCCGGCCGCGCTGAGTTGGCAAGAATCCCCCCAACGGTTCCGGCTACGAGATACACGTGTGTTGGTCGCATCGCGCGGAACCAGCTATTGACCGCCGCCTGATCGCGCAAGTCAAGTTGCTCGCGAGTGGCGGTCAGGATCTCGGAGCCCGTTTCGCATTCCAGTCGGCGCAGCAAAGCAGAGCCGACGAGCCCGCGGTGTCCAGCGACAAAGATCCGCATGTTGGCTATCTAAGGTGTGTGGGAATGGAATTCTGATTTGCCAGTCAGCCCGCGTTAAGCGGTTGCTGAAAAGCCCTTTGGTCTACGGATCGACAGATTATCTCGTACTGGCCAAGAGTGGTGGTGAACACTTCTTCCGGCGGACTGTCCTACGGTGGACATGGCGACCGGCACCAACGCGCAGCTGCTGGCGCTGTCCGGGAAACGCAACCCGTACCCCGGGGGTTCTCGGCGTGGTTCAGGAAGGTGCGTTTGCGGATCTGCTGCTCGTCGACGGCGATCCCGTTGCCGACATCTCGCTGATCGCGGCTCCGGAGAAGAGCCTGCTCGTGATCATGAAGGACAACAGGATCTACAAGAACTCGCTCCGGGAACCGACCGTGTCTCGATGAACACGGCCATGGGCCAGCCCGGTTCGTGTCGGCCTATCGTGAGCGCGTCGAGGTCACGCGACCCGCCACAACCCGTCAAGTTCCGGGCCCCAGGATTGACTTGCCGGCTCCGAACCTCATCTGACTGCAGCCGATGGCTCCTGACGGAATCGGGCGCTCGCGACCCGGACGCGTCAGCGATCCAGCCACGCGCGGACGGCGTCCCAGTCCATCGACTCCAGCAGCGCGCGGTTGATGACGCAGCCGCCCCGCGGGGCCGTGGCTCGCAGGGACTCCGGCTCCAGGCAGCGCGTGAACATCGAAACCATCAGCACCTGCGGCGACGAGCGAGGCAGCGTCGCGTCGAAGTAATCCGCATTGGGCCTGACGAGCGGCCGGCACGACGGGGGCGCGCCCGCAAGCACGCGGAAGCGATCGGCGAGCCGCCTGGCACTGCCGTCGTAGCAGGAGGGCGCATTCCGCGCATCGGGCGACAGCGCGGCGACGAGGGTGTCAACCTCCTGCAGCTCGCGCTCCGCTTCCTTCACCCGAGTCGCTTCAGGACCCCCGGGCCCGAGCCGCGCGGCGTTGGCGGCTTCGATCTGCGGATCCGTCTTCTCCATGCTGGCGAGGAACTCGGCACCGCCGTTCGGCATCGTCTTCGCCGCCTTCTCCCACTCCGCACGCCGGGCCGCGCGCCGAGCCGGTGATTTCCACGCGGTGAAGTCCGCGACCTCCTTGTCGTACGCATCCCGCATCTGTTCGAAGGTCGTGCGCCTCGTCGTCGCGATCGGCTTCAGCGCGTCGGCGACCGGGAAAGCGATCCACAGCGGCTTCTGATTCCTGCGGACGACGAAGACGTCGCCGATGCGCGCAAGGCCGGCAAATGGCGCACCAGCCGCAGGCTCGACGAACGCGTCGAGCTGTGTATCGGCCCACCCGTCCGGCTTGCTCGTGCCGTACATGTGGCCGCCGATGTCGTTCACCTGGAATTGCAGCAGCGGGGTCTCGCCACCCTTGAGGTCTTCGTTGACCAGCTTTCCATTGCGCATGAACTCGATCAGCGGGAAGGCGCCGAACGAGAGGCTGCCGGCCAGAGGGACGGCGCGTCCCGTCCCGGTCGCGGGATCGTGGCTGTCGAGGCTGCCCCAGAGCTCACCCGCAAATCCGATCGGCGGCGCTACCGCGGGGGCGCGCTTGACGATCGCGGCAAGTTCCTGCAGCCGGACCTGGAACGCCTGCACTTCCGCGGCGGTGGCGCCCCGGCTCTTCCGCGCGCTCTCAATCGCCGTGAAGTGCCAGGGCCGCCACGGCCCGGTCTCCGTCGGCCGGTACCGCAGTTGGGCGATGACGGTGGCTGACGTGCAGATGCCGATCACGATGAGCGTGAGGCGAAAGCGCATGCGGCATTATGTGCGAGCTTCACGACGCCGAAAGCGAAATGTTTGCGGCGGGATCGCCCGGAAGGACATCAGATGCCTTCCCGGCGGTGACGTCCCGGAGCGCAACGAGCCGGGCTGCTACTGCAGCCGCCCCATCCACAGCTCGTGCCGCCCTTCGCGGAACTCCGTCCAGACGATTTCGTCACGCCGCGACACGTCGAAGTGCACGTCGATCGATCGGAACGGGCCCACGGAAGCCACTTCACGCGCGGCGCTGCCATCCACGCCGATCCGGCAGAGCGCGAAGCTCCCGCGGGCAGGGGCGGCGCGCAGGAAGTAGAGGTGTGCGCCATCACCCGACCACGCCGCGGCGAAGCCGTCGGTGACCTCGCGGCACGGGCGTCCGGCCGCCGCGCACACCACGATCCGTCCGCCCGCGGCGCCGGCGATCGCGGCGCCGTCCGGCGACCAGCGCGGCCGGTCCAGGGCGCGCTCGAGTGGCCATTCACGGCCTGACGCGAGTTCACGAACCCGGGTCGCCTCGGGCCGGAAATTGCGGATCAGCGTGTAGACGAGGCGGGCCCCCCGGGGGTCCGGCACGGCCCAGCCTTCCCGTTCCCAGTTCCAGGGCAGCTCCGTCGTGGCCGTGCCGGTCTCGATCACGACCTTCCGGAGCGCGCGCCGCGGCTGCATCTGGTAGACGAGCAGCGAGGTGTCGTCCGGCATCCAGCGCGGCATCGTGTTCATCTCGCCGGGGCCTCGCGTGATCT
>CAYUPN010000071.1:4154-21164 GCA_964446605.1 uncultured Bifidobacteriaceae bacterium
TCGTCCGGCATCCAGCGCGGCATCGTGTTCATCTCGCCGGGGCCTCGCGTGATCTGCACGGCCTCGGTGCCGTCACGATCGATGACGAAGACCTGCGCGTCGCCCCGGGCATCGCTGCCGAAGAACGCGATGCGATCGCCGGAGGGGGAGAACATCGGCCACAGGATGCCCAGGCGGCGCTCGAGGATCTCCCGCTGCGCTCCCGTCGCCGGATCGAGAAGGCGCAGACCCCAGGTGTTCCGCACGTTCGTGTACACGAGCTGGGTGCCGTCGGGGGAGACAGCCGGCTCGATGTCCTCGCCCGCTCCGGTGGTGACGGGCTCCGGCGTGCCGCCCGAGACAGGGACCCGCCACAGGGTGCGGCTGCCCGCGCGGGCCGACGAGAAGATGATGCTCTGCGAGTCCGGCGTCCACGCCGGCGTGCCCCCCTCACGGAGATCGAACGTCAGCCGGCGCGCCTCGCCGCCCTCGGCGGGCACGACCCACAAGTCGCCGTTCGGGCCCAGTTCGGCCCGGAACAACGCGATCCAGCGGCCGTCGGGCGAGATCGCGGGAGCGTAGTCGATGGAGTAGACGCGCCGGGGCACACCGGCCACCTCCCGAAGGTCGGTGCCGTCCGAGGACCCGATCCAGATGGTGCCGTCGCGTTCGAAGACGATGCGCCGTCCGTCGGACGACAGGTCCGGATTCGTGCCGTTCTCGATGACCTGTCGTGCCGCGCCGCCGAGCGGCGGCACGGCCCAGATGCCGCGGTCCCGGCGGGCGAAGACGATGCGGTCGTTCGAGGGCGACCAACGGGGGCGATACGCGGCGTCGGGGCCGGTGGTGATCTGAACGGGGTGGCCCTGCGCCAGGTTCTTCACCCAGATCTGCGAGACGCCGTCCGCGTCGGGCTGCGCGAAGGCGATGAAGGCGCCATCGGGCGAGAAGCTCGCGGTCCGGTGCTGGCCCGCAAAGGTCGAGATCAGCCGCTGTTCGCTCGCCGGCGCGGCACCGCGCCTGGCGCGGCTCGCGTACCAGGCGCCGGCCAGCACGGCGACGGCTGCGACCACGACGGCGGCCGCGGTCGCGTGGCGTCCCGGCCAGCGGAGCCGGCCGGCAACCGGGGCCTCCGAGGCCCGTGCTACCGGCACCGGCGGAGGCAGGGTCGTCACTTCGTTCGCGGCGGTCTCCAGTCCGCCGCGCGATGCGATCCGGGGGCGTTCGTCCACCTCCGCGACGAACTGGTAGCCCACGCGCGGGATGGTCCGCAGGTAGCGCGGGTGCTGAATCTGGTCGCCGAGCGCTTCGCGGATCTCGCTGACACGCTGGGCGAGGCTGTTCTCGGTGACGGCCGTTCCCGGCCAGAGTGTGTCGAGCAGTTCGGTCTTGGTGACCACCCGGTGCCGCTCCCGCACGAGATGGCAGAGCAGCTCGAAGGCCTTCGGCGACAGGACGACCTCCTCGCCCTCCCGCTCGAGACGGTGGCTGGCCGGATCGAGGAGGAAGCGGTCGAACCGCAGGAGGATGGTTGCCGGCATGGAGGCCACGAGTAGCTTGGCCGGGGGCGGGGTCGATTTTATATGCGTCGAGACCCCTGTCAGCACTTCATCAGAGGGCCGTCATCAGGCGGTCAAGACACAAGCGGGGCCGGCGTGTGAGCCTCCGGGCATGACATTCAAGGAGGTTCGCCCCATGGCGGTTCGTCACGCGTGTTTCGCCCTTGCCGTGCTCCTCGCGTCCGGCCTGGCCGGCCGCTCCCTCCTGGCGCAGGACGCGCCGGAGCCTCGTTTCGCCATCGGCGCATACCGGCCCGACGGGCAGCTCGACCCGAACGTGGGCGTCGGCGGAAAGGTGACCACCAGCTTCGCACCTCTTCATGCCGAGGCCCGGGCCGCGGGCGTCGACCAGCAGCTTGGCCGGCTCTATGCCGCCGGGACCGCCACCGACTATATCGCGGTGACGGCCTACGACATGAAGGGGAACCTCGATCCCACGTTCGGTGACGGGGGCCGCGTCCTCACGTTCCTGCCGAAGGTGGCCATCCGGGACATGGCGGTGGATGCCAGCCATCGAATCGTCGTCGTCGGGTGGGTGTACGCCGGCGGGTGGGTGGGCGACGAGTTGCTGATCGCACGCTACCTGCCCGACGGAAAGCTCGATCCCGCCTTTCAGGGCGGTTTCGTGCGGTTCTGGCCCTCCAATCAATCCGATTACGACACGTTCCACGCGCTTGCGGTCGCCATCGACGAGGACCGGATCGTGGTGTCGGGCGAGGCCCTGAGGTACGGAGATCCCTGCAAGGGCCTGGTGGGATACGACGGAGGGATGCTGGTCGCGCGCTTCGAAGACGACGGACTCCCCGATATGACCTTCGGTTCCGGCAAGGGTTTCATCATCGACAATCTGGCGCCCGGGCTCTGCGGTGAGTACGGGGATGGGACGTGGCACCACTACGAGCAGGCCAGGGACGTCGCGATCGACAACCAGGGACGCATCGTCGTTGCCGGTGTGGAAGCACTGGACAGAGCAACGACGAACATGCATCCGCCGGGGTTTTACGACACGCCGTTCATGTCTGTCCGCCGATACCTGCCCGACGGGCAGAGGGACCCGACGTTTGGCCCGAGCGGGTTCTACAGTGTCAGCCCATTTTCGGGGGACTCTCACGCGAATGCTCTGCTGATCGACCCGTCTGGGCGCATCGTCGTGGCGGGTCAGGCTCTGTGGGGCACATGGTCGTTCGCAGTGGCGCGCCTGATGCCAAGCGGCCACCTGGACCCGAGCTTCGGGGCGGGCGGCCTGATGATCACCAAATTCGGCAAGTCCGACACGTCGGAGATCCGCGACGTGGCATTCGAGTCTGGCGGGCGGATTACCGTCGGCGGCTGGGTCGGCACGACCACTGGGAACCCGCGGCATTTCGCGCTCGCGCGGTATTTCACCAACGGTTCGCTCGACACGTTTTTCGGTGTCAACGGGCAGGTTACAACGGACTTCACCTGCGAGGGGGATGAGAGCATCGAAGCGCTGGCCGTGTGGGCGAGCGGCAAGATCCAGCGGCTCTTCGCGGTTGGCTGGGCACAGGGGGACCCCAAAGTCGAATGCAAGGAGTAGGCTGACGATCGGTCCGCCGACCGGCGGACTGGACCGGATTCGATTCGACGGCTCAGCGAGACGGTGTGTGCACGCTGTGGGAAACCGCGTTCCGTGCGGGTTCCCACAGCATGCGCCAACGGCTCGGATCCGTGCTTCGCGGACTGGTGGCGGCGGAGGAGCAGCGCCCCGGCTTCCATGGCCGCAAGCCGTGGCATAATCTGCCGCACTCCACTATGCCCCTGCCAACGGGGACCCGCCTCGGTGCGTACGAGATCACGAGGCCGGTGGGTGCCGGCGGAATGGGCGAAGTCTATCAGGCGTACGACTCGCGCCTGCGCCGGACCGTCGCCATCAAGGTCCTCCCCGCGCACCTCGCCACCCCGGAACGTCTCGAGCGGTTCGAACAGGAGGCCCGGGCGGCCTCGACGCTCAACCACCCGAACATCCTGACGATCCACGACGTCGGCCGCGACGGCGGGACGGCCTGGTTCGCGATGGAGTTCGTCGACGGACAGACCCTGCGCGACGTCCTGAACGCCGGTCCGGTTCCGCTCAAACGCGCGCTCGATCTGGCCCGGCAGGTTGCCGAAGGACTCGCCAGGGCGCACGCCAGCGGCATCGTCCATCGGGACCTCAAGCCCGAGAACGTGATGGTGACCGGCGACGGCCTGGCGAAGATCGTCGACTTCGGCATCGCGAAGGCCCGGGCCGGCGGCGTGCCCGCCGGCGACTCCACGACGATGACCGGGATGGCCGGAACGAATGCCGGCGACATCCTCGGGACGGTCGGCTACATGTCACCGGAGCAGGCGAGTGGACATCCGGTGGACTACCGGGCCGATCAGTTCGCGCTCGGGCTGCTGATCTACGAGCTCGTGACCCGGACGCGCCCGTTCGAGCGCCCGACGACGGCGCAGTCGATCGTGGCGACGATCGAGGCGGAGCCGCCGCCCATCGACGCGCTGAACGCGGACGTGCCGCCGCACCTGGCCGACATCGTCACGCGGCTGCTTGCGAAGGACCCGGCGGACCGGTACGACTCGACCCGCGATCTCGCGCGCGATCTCGGAATCGTGCTCGACGGCCTGTCGCGTCGCACACCGTCGGGTGGGACGACGGCCCCTCGCCCGACCACGCCCGATCGGCCGGGGCGACGCGGGTGGGTGCCGATCGCGGTTGGAGCGATCGTCGTGCTGGTGATTGCCGCGGCGGCAGCAGGATGGCTGTGGCGGCGCGACGCGGGAGTACCTGTCGAGCCGATCGCCGCGGAGCCCGAGCGCCCACTGATTGCCGTGCGTCCATTCAGGAACCTCTCGGCGGATTCGCAGCAGGCCTATTTCGCCGCCGGCGTCACGGAGGAGATCCGCGGCCAGCTCTCGCAGGTGTCGGCGCTGCGCATCCTGGGGAGCGCCGGTCTCGAGGGCTACGGCGACGACCTGGCGCGTGCGGCGCGCGAACTGGGGCTTCGCAGCGTCGTTGGCGGAAGCGTGCGCGTCGAGGGGAACCGCGTCCGCGTGAGTGCCGAACTCGTCGACGCGCGGACGCGCGAGTCGCTCTGGTCGCGGCAATACGATCGGGAGCTCGCCGGCGTCCTCGCGGTCCAGAGCGACATCGCGCAGCAGATTGCACGGGCCCTCGAACCGAACCTGTCGGAGGCGCAACGGGCACGGCTCGCGAAGCGGCCGACCGACAACCTGGAGGCCTACACCCTCTATCTCCGGACCCGGGAGCTGTCGAGCTTCGACAAGCCGCAGAACCTCGAAGCGATCGAGCTGCTGAAGCAGGCGCTGGCGCTGGATCCGACGTTCGCCGAAGCCCAGGCGCATGCGGCCTATCGGCTGGTGTTCATGGGGTACTACGACGACCCGTCGTGGACCGACAAGGGGATTGCCGAGGCCGAAGCGGCGCTGCGCATCGACCCGGAGCTCGCGTACGCGCACTTCACGCTCGGCACGGCGTACGCGATCAAGGGACAGGGCGCGCGATCCCGGCAGGCGTTCCTCCGCGCGCTGGAGCTGAACCCGAGCGGCGGCGGCCTGCTGAGCAACTTCTCGATCGCCGAGATGCTCTACGGCCGTCTGGACGAAGCCGTCTATCTGGGGCGGCGGGGGTTCTTCCTGTCGGGGAAGCGCGGGTTCTATCACCTGATCATGCCGATGATCATGATCAGGGCCGACGCGGAGAGCCGAATCCTGCTCGAGGAAGCCGTTCGCCGGACGCCGACGGCGTCCCGCGTGCAGATGATGCTCGGCATGCTCGAGCTCTATCAGGGAAACACCGAACAGGCGCTCGAGCGCGCCAGGGCGAGCGCGTCACGCGCGCCGAAGAACCTGGAGGTGCGCTTCCACCTGTCGGACGTCGCGTATCTGGCCGACGGCCCGGAGCTCGAGTCGGTGCTGGCGTCGCTCGTCGAACAGTCCCCGACGAATCGTCTGTGGACAGGGGAGAGCGTGCGGTTGCGCTACGCCTATGCACTGCAGACGCGTGGCGAGTCGCGCCGCGCGGCGGAGCTTGCGGCCGAGGCCGAGCGCTACGCGCGTGAGCGAATCGCGGGCGGTGACGACACACCCGTGCAGCGCGTCGAACTGGCCGGGACGGCCGCGCTGCGTGGTGAAACCGATCCGGCGCTGGAGTGGCTCGAGCGGGCATTCGAGGCGGGCTATCGGGATTACGGCGCCCTCGAGCGCGATCCGATCTTCCGGCCGCTCGGCAGCCACCCTCGCTTCGTCGACCTGCTCGATCGGATGCGCCGCGATGTCCAGGTGCAGCGCGAACGCGCCCGCACGCGCGGGCTGCTCGAGCTGGAGTCGCTCATCGGGCCCGAGCGACAGGAAGCCGCCGCCGAGCTGCGCGTCGCAAACTCGCCGTAACCGTTCTCCCGTAGCGGCGGGGTTTCAGCCCCGCCTGCGGTTGCGACCAATCCCGGCCGCACTTTCGCGATGTCCAGGGCCGCCCCCGGTGCTAGGTTGGATGCAGCGTGTTCGCGCTGGACGGCCGTGTTCCGCGAAGGAGCTCTCCATGGCAAGCAACCGCGGCGTTGTCTATCTGGGGCCCGGCAAGGTCGAAGTGCAGTCCATCGATTACCCCAGGATGCAGGCGCCTGACGGCCGGGACATCGATCACGGGGTCATCCTCCGGATCGTCGCCACCAACATCTGCGGCTCGGATCAGCACATGGTCCGTGGCCGCACGACCGCGCCGATCGGTCTCGTGCTCGGACACGAGATCACCGGCGAGGTGATCGAAAAGGGATCGGACGTCGAGACGATCGACATCGGCGACCTCGTGAGCGTGCCGTTCAACGTCGCGTGCGGGCGGTGCCGCAACTGTCGCGAGCAGCAGACAGGCATCTGTCTCAACGTCAACCCGTCGCGCGCGGGGGGCGCGTACGGCTACGTCGACATGGGCGGCTGGGTCGGCGGGCAGGCCGAGTACGTGATGGTGCCCTACGCCGACTTCAACCTGCTCAAGTTCCCCGACAAGGCGCAGGCGATGGCGAAGATCCACGACCTGACGATGCTGAGCGACATCCTGCCGACCGGCTTCCACGGCGCCGTCAGCGCGGGCGTCGCCGTCGGCTCCACGGTCTACGTCGCCGGCGCCGGCCCCGTGGGACTGGCCGCGGCGGCTGCGGCGCAGATCCTCGGCGCCGCCGTCGTCCTGATCGGCGACATGAACGCGGAGCGCCTGGCGCACGCGAAGTCGGTCGGGTTCGAGCCGATCGATCTGACGAAGAGCGACAGGCTGGAGGAGCTCATCGAGCAGGTCCTCGGCGTGCCGGAGGTCGATGCGTCCGTTGACGCCGTGGGCTTCGAAGCGCGCGGTCACGGCGCGCATCACACCGAGGAGGCGCCGGCGACGGTCCTCAACTCGCTCATGGCCATCACGCGCGCGGGCGGCGCCATCGGCATCCCGGGCCTCTACGTCACCGAGGATCCCGGCGCGGCGGACACCGCGGCGCGCGAGGGGAACCTGCGCATGCGCTTCGGCCTGGGCTGGGCGAAGTCGCATCGCCTGTCGACCGGACAGACGCCCGTGCTGCGCTACAACCGGCAGCTGATGCAGGCGATCCTCCACGACCGGCTGCCGATCGCGAAGATCGTCAATGCGACGGTGATCACGCTCGATCGCGCGCCCGAGGGGTATCAGCAGTTCGACAAGGGAGCCGCGAAGAAGTTCATCCTGGATCCGCACGGCGCACTGAAGAAGGCCGCGTGATCAGGTCAGATGGGGTCGGATCAGGTCTGATCAGGTCTGATCCTCCTCAGTTGCTTCGCGGTATCGTGAGCAGAGATGCGAGCGCATCCAGCCTGTCAGCCGTAGCTCGCGAATGAGCCATCGCGAGCGAAGGCTGGCGCGCCCGGCAGGATTCGAACCTGCGACCTTTGGCTCCGGAGGCCAACGCTCTATCCAGCTGAGCTACGGGCGCGTCTGGGCAGTGACTGGTGCCGCGCGAATGGCGGGCAGAATCGGTGGGCCGGGAAGGCAGCGAACCCTTCAACCTACGGATTCCGACCAAGAGTAACACGATCCCGCCGCCAGTCGCACGCCCGGAAGCGTCCGATCGTTCGCAAACTGAGCGCCTTCGTTTCGGCTTCGCTGGTGCAGGCTCCGGGTGCGTCGGCGCTGCAGGCTGACGCCCCGAGGAGCTGCCGGTCGCCACCACCCGACCTGATCCGCCCGCGCGCCGGCGCGGGCGGGACCTAATCCGACCCGATCCGACCTAATCCGACCCGATCCGACCTGATCCGACCCGATCCGACCTGATCCGACCCGATCCGACCTGATCAGACCTGATCCTGACTACAATTCCCCCCTTGTCACCAACCGGTCGACGGCACCCGGATCGTCCCGCCCACACTCACGCGCCGTCACACGGGCTGCGCGTCGTCTCGCTCGCGATGGGTGTCTTCTTCCTCTTCATGGGCCTCCAGAAGATCGCGTGGCTCATGGATGGCGGTCTGCTCACCGCTGAACTGCGCGACTGGCTGACCCGCGCGCCGCCCCTGTCGCGGTGGTATCTCGAGACCATCGCCATTCCGGGGGCTCCGGTGTTCGCACGGCTCGTGCTCGTGGGCGAGCTCGCGGTCGCCGCGGCCCTGCTGCTCGGCGTCTGCATGCGGAGCGCCTCGGTCCTCGGCATCCTCATGGTCCTGAACTTCCACGTGGCCATGGGCGTGGCGCTTCGATGGGACTATCTGTGGAACGCCTACGGGCCGCCCGTGCTCGGCAGCCTGGTGGCGCTGGCCGTGGGCGGAGAGGCGCTGCCCTGGAGCATCGGGGGACGGTCGACGGCCGGTGCCGCCCGTGCCGGCGCCGGCCCGCAGGCGACGGCACCGGGCCCGGGAGTATGATCGTCAGCGGCAACCAGGTGTTCCGCAGATGACCGAAATCCGCCCGACCGCGCTCACATTCCATTCTGCTCCGCGCGCACGAATCCATCGCCTGTTCGCGGCCGTGTTGATGACCGTGTTCGTCGCGGTGTCCGCTCCGCTCGCCGCCGAAGGCCCGGATCAACGCGTGCTCACCGCGCAGCTGACCGGCGTGGACTTCGGAGCCAAGGCGCGGACGCTCTCGACGATCGCAGGGATAGCGCCGGAGACCATCGGGCCCGAGCTGCGCGCGGCACTCGTCGCCGAGCTCGAGCGGGAAGCGCAGCTGGTCACCAGCCGCTACTGGGCGCCGCGCCGGAATCTGCCGCTGGCGCCCCTCGACGATCCCGAGTACATCGTGACGCTGGCGGAAGTGGTCGCGACGCTGAAGGAGCCAAAGGCGATCCCGGCGCTCGCGCACTCGCTCGGGCTCGGCTTCGTGACGATCACGCCGCTCGTCGAGTTCGGCGAGCCGGCGGTGCCCGCCGTGCTCGACGTGGCGCTCTCGCTCGACAGCTCCGTCTATGCGGTGAACGAGGCGCTCATGACGCTCCGGATGATCGTCGAACGGCAGCGCGAACGTCCGCTGAGTCCGGAGACGCTGGCTGCGATCCGTGACGCGGCACGTCAGCATCTGATCGTCAGGCAGCCGTTCTTCGAGACGACCATGTGGGCGATCGATCTCGCCGTCGCACTCGACGACCCCTCCCTTCGGCGCATCGTCCAGGCGATTGCGGCGAACCCCGCCGAAGCGCGCGCGCGCGGCGCGCAGGATCCGGAAGACGTCCTCCTGGTCCAGACGCGCGCGAGCGAGCGGCTCGGCGGCATCGCGCCCATGTCGCAGCCCTGACCGGCGGCGCGGGTGGCGGGGCGCGCGGTCGCACGAGTGACACGTACCGGCGACCGGGCCCTTGCCAGCGGGACGCGTCCGGGGTACATCTGATGCGCTCCCGACGCGACACGCTGCTGTCCATTCCCGTGCACGCCCCGTTCGTCCCGAGAGTCCTGCCTCCCGTGTCACCCGGGACCCGGTCCCATCCGCTCATCCCGGCGTCCGGGCATCAGCGAAGCCGTCGTCAGCACGACCGCATCCGAGCGGCGGAGCCGCATTCATGCTGAACGTGTCCCGAGGACGGGTGCTGATCGCGCTCCTGGCGCTCACCGCCGCGACCGTGGTCCTGCACGCCTGGCTGTCGGTTCCGACCGGTCTGACCCGCACGGTCTACGGTGAGCCGGGCCTTGCCGGCGATCCGGTGTCCGACGCGGTCGCTCGCGATGTCGACCTCGCGTTCCTGGACGAACAGCCCGCGCTCGATGAGGACCGCTTCAGCGCGCAGTGGCGGGGCGTCTGGTTCTTTCCGCGGCAGCAGACCGTGCGCCTGCACCTCTCGGGCCGTGGCCGCATCTCACTCGAGCTCGATGGCGCCCTGCTTGCCCGGTTCCCGGCCGATGCGCGCGTGCGCCCGGAGTGGACCGGTGCGATCGGCCCGGGCCCGCACGAGGTGGTCATCGCGTACGAGTCCGATCGGGAGTCGCCTGCACTGCGTGTGCAGTGGGCGCCATCGGCTGCGGGGCGACTCCGGCCGATGGCGACAGCCGCGCTGTTCCCGGGGCCTGCCGGCCTGCGGGAGTACCGGACGGCCTCCGCCCTGTGGTGGACGCGCGCGGCGACGATCGCCGCATGGCTGGCCGTCGCGGCGCTCGCGCTCTTGCGCGCTCTCCTCCCGCTGATTGTGAGCGCCGCGCGCCGCCTCACGCGCCCCCGCGAGCTGTTTCGCGATCTGCGCCAGGGGCCGGCCGGCGATTTCGTGCGGCGCTGGCGTGCGGCGAACCCTCCCCGGACGTTCCGCGAGCTGCGCCGGCGCCTCGCGGTCGTCGCGGCCCCGGCCCTGCTCGGCCCGGTGGTTGTGTTCCTCGCCGGTCCGCACACCGTCTACTCGGGCAACGCCGCCGAGTTCAACGTGCCGTTCTCCGCGCTGGTGCCGCGGCTGGCCCTGGTGACGTCCGGCGTGTGGGCCGCCCTGCTCGCGGTCGGCCTGGTCATCGCACTCGTCTCGCGACGGCTGACGCGTCTCTACGCCGCGGTGCTCTTCGCCGCCGGCGTCCTCGTCTGGGCGCAGGGCAATCTGCTGCTCGGCGAATACGGGCTGCTGACCGGCGACGAGCTCGATCTCGCCGCCGAGGCATGGCGCGATCCCTACGAGCACGCGCTCTGGATCGGTGTGCTGGTCGCGGCGGTGCTGTTCTCCAGGCACGTCGCGAGTGTCGCGCCGCTCGTGAGCACCGTGCTGGTCGTCCTGCAGGTGCTCCTCATCGTGGCCTCGCCGCTCGTCGCGGCCGGCGAGCCGGGAGACGAAGAGGAGGACGCACAATTCGAGCGCCGCGCCTGGCGCGAGCCTCCGCCGGAGATCGCGCAGCTGTCGCGCGACCGCAACGTGATTCACATTGTGCTCGACAGCTTCCTGTCCCATGCGCTCGAAGGGCTGCTCGAGCAGGACCGCGAAGCGATGGAGCGCATCCTGCAGGGCTTCGTCTTCTTCCCCGACCACCTCGGCGCCTTCCCGACCACGCGCGGCAGCATGCCGGCGATGCTCACCGGCCACGCCTATCGCAACCAGGAGCTGTTCATTCCGTTCCAGCTGCACGCGATCGAGCGGGATGGCATCTTCGGCCGGCTGGCGCGCCACGGCTATCAGGTGCGATCGGTGACGTTCCACCACCGTGAGCACCCTCCGGCGACGCTCCCCGACGGCTCCGAGGCGGTGCGCTACACGATCCCGACGCCGTACGAGAGCTACGCGGGCTACGTCGAGTCCGCGTCGGTGCAGCTCATCGATCTGTCGCTCTTCCGCCACGTGCCTCACCGCCTGAAGGCGCGCGTCTACAACGACGACGAGTGGCTGCTCCAGAGCCGCTACACGGACCTCGATGCCGCCAGACGGAACCGGCCGAGCAACCACGCGCTGTTCCTGCAGGAGCTCATCGGCCGGTTCACCGCGACCGAATCGCGGCCGGTCTACACGTACATCCACGTCGCCGTCCCGCATCCACCGCTCGTGATGGACGGTGACTGCCGGTACATCGGCCGCCAGCGCTTCCGCACCTCCTCCTATCTCGCCCAGGCGCGCTGCGGCCTGACACTCGTGGATCGCCTGCTGAACCGGCTCCGCGACCTCGGCATCTACGACCGGAGCATCGTCGTCCTGACGGCGGATCACGGCTGGCGTCTCCGGCGGCGCATCGAAACGCTGCGGGCACGGACGCCGGGCGGCATTCTGGACGAGGTCGTGCAGGCGGCATCGCCGCTGCTCGCGGTCAAGCCGGCCGGAAGTACGGGACCGCTCCGGATCTCCCCGGCGCCGACGACGGTCACGGACGTACCGGCGACGATTCTCGATCTCATCGGAGTGCAGGAGGACGTGCAGGGCGAATCCGCCATGCGGCTGGACGAGCACGCCCCGCGGTCGCGCGAGTACGCGCATCACACGTGGTGGGCCGCCGGATGGCAGCAGCCGTACTTCGACGTGCTCTGGATCTTCTCGGTCGACGGCCCGGTGAGGAGCGCGGAGTCGTGGCGGTACCGCCATGCGATGTTCGCGCCGGGCGAGAACCTCGAGAAGCGGATCGCACTCAAGCGGCGCGGCTTGTCGGAGGAGCGCGACGGAGCCGACGGGACGTTTCTCTGGAGCGACCCGTACGCCGTGGCCTACGCACCGGCCGATGCCCGCGTCCTGACCATCAGGGTCAGGAAGGCGCCGAAGGTTCCCCGCCAGACGCTGACCGTCAGAATCGACGGCGCCGAGGCGGTCCGGCACGTGCTCGACAGCGACGGGTGGCAGGCGTTCAGCCTGGACCTGCCAGCGCCGCGCCCGGGCCCCAACGCCTACACGGTCGAGCTGATCGTGGACCCGCGCTATCGGGACGGCAACCGGATACGCGGCGCGATGTTCCGGCCCTTCGAGTGGAGCCGCTGAGCGGCCGCCTGGGTCCGAACGCCCCGCATGCGGCGCGCATGGCGTCCGGGACCCGGAACGCCTATGGCCGCACGTGCAGCGCGCGCAGTGCCGTGACGAATCCGTCCGGGTCCGCCGGCGTCAGCAGCACGCTGTATCCAGCCGTCGTCGGCACGTAGACGGCGCGCTCCCGGTCCGTCATGAACAACAGCGCCTTCTCGCCGCTCTTCAGGCGGAACCAGCCCGCCTGGTAGCCTGGTACTCCCGTACCAAAGGTACGAATGCGGGGCGTCAGCTCCGGACTGGTCGTGAAGTCGACCCTTCTGGCTTCGTCGACGCGCAGCGCGGCGGCCGGGATCAGGCGGCCGTACAGGTCCCCGCGCAGCCGCAGCCCCTCGGGTGATACCTGGAAGCGCGCCGTTCGCGCCCCGGCCACGGACGCGCCGACGAAGACCAGCGCCACGGTCATCACGAGCCCGATGAAGCCGACGAGCAGCCAGATGCCGCGAACACTCCCCGGAGCGATCGGAAATTCCTGCATCGTGTGCCTCACATGCGGCATCGCCGGACTGGGCGCACGGGCGTCGAGCCCTGCCGCTTCTGCGCAGGCGGGATTCTCGCACAGCATCATGACGTGTGGTACTGTCGGCTTCGAGTGAGCGAGCCGGCGAAAGGATGCGTACCGTGAGAGCGAAGACCTGTGTGGTCCTGATGGCGGTGGTCGGGTGGGCGGTGATAGCCGCTGCACCGTCTGCGCAGGATCGGGAGCCGCGGTTCCGCGCGCTGGTCTTCTCGAAGGTCACCAACTACTATCACGATTCGATTCCCACCGGCATCGACGCCATCCGCCGTCTCGGCGCGCAGCACCGCTTCGACGTCACCGTCAGCGACGATGCCGCGATGTTCACCGACGAGACGCTGCCGGCCTTCGACGTGATCGTCTTCAACAACACCAACTCCACGCCGGAGAAGGGGGCGCTGCTCGACGAGGCGCAGCGTGCCGCGTTCCAGCGCTACATCCGCAACGGCGGCGGCTTCGCGGGCATCCACTCCGCGTCGGGGACGGAGCGTGACTGGGAGTGGTACGGCCGGCTCGTCGGCGCGTTCTTCAGGAGCCACCCGAAGATTCAGCCGCTCACGATCCGGGTCGAGGACCGGAGCCACCCGTCCACGCGGGGGCTGCCCTCCGCGTGGATGCGGACCGAAGAACCGTACGATTTCCAGGTGAATCCGCGCGGGCGCGTGCACGTGCTCGCGTCGTTCGACCCGGCCAGCTACGACGGGCACGTGATGGGACCGGACCACCCGATTGCCTGGTGTCACCGGTTCGACGGCGGCCGATCCTGGTACACCGGACTCGGTCACGCCTCGTCGGCCTTCACCGATGAGCCCCTGTTCCTGGCGCACCTGCGCGGCGGGATCGAGTGGGCCGCGGGCGCGGCGGACGGGGAGTGCGGGAGCTGACGCGCGGAGACGGATCCCGGCGGTGAGCCGGGCCGATTCAAGCTCCGGCGCCCCGTGCCGATTCTCTGGCTGCCCCCAGCACAGACTTCATCGGCATGAAGACGACTGTGCTCGAACGACTGTCCGGCACCGGCCAGGTGCTCAACGCCTCCGGCGAGGTGCTCGAAGCCGCGCCGTACCACCTCACGATCCGCCGAGGCGGTGCGGCGACCCACGCCGCGGCCATCACCGGCTACATCGCGCCCACGCGCGCCGTGCGGCGCCGTTCGCTCGACGACGGCGAGCGGCTCGCGCTGCGCCTCGAGGACGGGCGGCATCTGCTGTTCGTGTTCGTCGATCCGTGGGGCCGGGTCGAAGCCTGCGGTCCGCTCGGTCCGCTCACCGCGTGACCCGGCCGTCCAGGCCGTTGTCCCTCCTGGCGGGACTGGCCGGAACCGCATGGTAGATTGAGGCGGCGGCTCGTCCGCCGTCCCGGTCTCCATGCGATTTCTCATCACTCGACGCCAGTTCACCGCTCATCTTTCCGCGCTTGCCGCGCTGCCGCTCGTGCGTTCCGGCTTCGACCTCCAGGCACCGGAGGCCGCCGCGGCGCGCGAGCCCGTTCTGTGGTACGCGCGCCACGCCCGCACGTGGGAGGAGGCGCTGCCCGTCGGCAACGGCAGCCTGGGCGCGATGATATTCGGCCGCGTCGGCGTGGAGCGGCTGCAGCTGAACGAAGACACGCTGTGGTCGGGCGGTCCGCAGGACTGGCGCACGCCGGCGGCGCGGGAGGTGCTGCCCGAGCTGCGGCGCCTCGCGCTGGACGGGCGTTACGTCGAGGCCGACGCGCTCTCGAAGCGCATGATGGGACCGTTCACGCAGTCGTACCTGCCGCTCGGAGATTTGCATCTCACGTTCGAGCACGGGGACGTCGCGCAGGACTATCGGCGCGCGCTGCATCTGCGCGAGGGGGTCGCGTCGGTGCGGTACCGGCTCGGGCGCACCGAGTTCACGCGCGAGACCCTGTCGAGCCATCCCGACCACGTCATTGCCATCCGGCTGGCCACCTCGCGTCGCGGCGGCCTGACCTTCCACGCCCGGCTCACGAGTTCGCTGCGGTTCCGCACGGCATCGGACGGAACCGACCTGGTGCTCGCAGGGCGGGCGCCCGCGCACGTCGACCCGAGCTACTACGGCCGCGAGGATCCCGTGCGGTACGCCGACGATGGCGGCATGGCGTTCGAGGCGCGGCTGCGTGCCGTCGAGACGGACGGCGAGGTGCGCGCTGACGGTGATGGCCTGCACGTCGCGGATGCCACGCACGTCACGCTGCTGCTGGCGGCGGCGACGAGCTTCGCCGGCTTCGATCGCTCGCCGGTGACGGAAGGGCGCGATCCCTCCCCGATCGTGCGTGAGCGGGTCGATGCAGCGGCACGCCTGTCATGGCCGCAGCTGCGGGAGCGTCACGTCGCCGATCATCAGCCGCTCTACGATCGCGTGTCGCTCGATCTCGGTGGGACCAGCGAACCGGATCTGCCGACCGACCGCCGCATCGCGGAGCGTGGCGCCGCCGATCCGCATCTGGTGGCGCTGCTGTTCCAGTACGGACGGTACCTGCTCATCGCGGGCAGCCGGCCCGGCACGCAGCCGCTGAACCTGCAGGGCATCTGGAACGAGCACGTCCGCGCCCCCTGGAGCGCGAACTACACGATCAACATCAACACCGAGATGAACTACTGGCCGGCGGAGCCGGCGAACCTGCCGGAACTGCACGGTCCGCTGCTCGAGTTCGTCGAAGGGCTCGCGGCGAACGGGGCGAAGACGGCTGCCGCGAACTACGGCGCGCGCGGCTGGGTGGCGCACCACAACAGCGATCTCTGGCGTCACTCGGCGATGGTCGGCGACTACGGGTGGGGCGACCCGGTGTGGGCGTACTGGCCGATGGGGGGCGTGTGGCTCGCGCAGCACCTGTACGAGCACTACCTGTTCGGAGGCGATCGACGGTACCTGCGCGAGCGCGCGTACCCCGTGCTGCGGGGCGCCGCCGAGTTCTGCCTCGACTGGCTGGTCGAGGACGCGCGCGGGCAGCTGGTGACCGCGCCGTCGACCTCGCCCGAGCTGAAGTTCATCACGCCCGACGGCAGCCGGGCGGCCATCGCGGTCGCGGCCGCCATGGATCTCGGGCTGATCCGCGATCTGTTCACCAGCGTCATCGACGCGGCGGAGGCCCTCGACACGGACGTCCCGTTCGCGGCCCGGCTCCGCGCGGCGCTCGAGCGGCTGGCGCCGTATCGCATTGGCAGCCGGGGCCAGCTGCTCGAATGGCACGAGGAGTTCCCCGAGGAAGATCCGCACCACCGGCACATCTCCCATCTGTACGGCCTGCATCCGGGGCGTCATATCAGCCGCCGCACGCCGGAGCTGTTCGCCGCCGTGCGCCGCTCGCACGAGCTCCGCGGCGACGAGGGTACCGGCTGGAGCCTGGCCTGGAAGGTGAACCACTGGGCGCGCCTGCTGGACGGGGAGCGCGCGCTGGCGCTGCTGACGCGTCTCCTCCGGCTGGTCGACAACTCGGGATACGGGGGACGCGGCGGCGTCTACGCGAACCTGTTCGACGCGCATCCGCCGTTCCAGATCGACGGCAACTTCGGCGCGACGGCCGGGATTGCCGAGATGCTGCTCCAGAGTCACGCCGGCGAGGTGCACCTGCTGCCTGCCCTGTCGGCGGCGTGGGCGAGCGGACAGGTGCGCGGCCTGCGTGCGCGCGGCGGGTTCGAATTGGATCTGGAATGGCGCGGCGGTCGGGTCGCGCGCGGCACGATCCGGTCGCGGCTCGGCGGCGTCTGTCGCCTGCGCACCGCCGTGCCGGTGACGGTGTCCGGCGCCGCATCCCGGCCCGCAGCCGGACCCAACCCGAACCCGCTTTTCAAGGTGCACGAGCCCGGGAGGCCGGAACGCCTGCCCGGCGCGCCGGCCGCGCCATCGCCAGCGCCGGACACCGACAGCATGATCGACATCACGCTGGATGCCGGCGGGTCGTGCAGCTTCGAGGCGTGATCTGTCAGACCGCGAGGCGCGGGCGCGAGGAAAGGCTCAGCGAGCGGCCGCGCACCTGATCCGACCTGATCCGACCTGATCCGACCTGATCCGACCTGATCCGACCT
>CAYUPN010000072.1:0-20743 GCA_964446605.1 uncultured Bifidobacteriaceae bacterium
GTCGGCGTTCGCGAGCGCCTCGAAGTCCCCCAGCGCGTCGTAGAGTCGCTGCCGCGCCTCCCAGACCTCGGCGCGTGTGCGCTGGCGGTTGTAGCCGGCGCCACGGCCCTTCCTGGCGCGCGCGAAGCCCCGGTCGTGCCGCAGATCGACGAGCAACCCTTCCAGCCCGTCGAGATCCGTCCTGGCCACGAGGCCCGTCGCGATCGCGTTCCAGCGCAGCCGCGCGCCCTCCGTGTCGACATGCAGTTCGTCGCGCGCATGGCCGGGCGCCGACGAGAGTTGCGCGAACGCCTCGAGGTCCTCCACGAGCCGTTCGATCGCGCCGGCGCGATCGAAGGCCGGACGCCGCCACGCCGACGGATGGTCGCGCCACTCGCGCAGCGACAGCCCCGCGCGCCGCAGCCGTTCGATCGGCCCGTCCTCGTCCTCGTCCGCGCCGAAGTTGCGACGCGACGGCCGGCGCAGCGACCGGCGCACCCCCTCGCCCGGAGACTGGAGCTGCGCTTCGATCCAGGTGGAGAACGCGGCGTCGAAGAGCGCATCGGCCTGCGCTTCGTTCAACACCGCGAACTGCGGGTCGATGCCGGCCTCCACGGGGTGCTCGCGCAGCAGATCGGCGCAGAAGCCGTGGATGGTGCTGACGCGCGCCTCTTCGAGGAGCCGCAGCGCGCGATCCAGCCGCTCGCGTTCGACGCCCGACGCCTCCAGCCGCGAGCGCTCCAGCTCCTCGCGCAGGCGCAGCTTGAGCTCGCCGGCGGCCTTCTCGGTGAACGTCACGGCCGCGAGGGTGTCGACGCCGGCCAGACCGGCGCGCAGGACGCCGGCGATCCGGCGCACGAGCTCGGTCGTCTTGCCCGTGCCGGCCGCGGCTTCGACCACGTACGACCGGGAGAGATCCTCGCGAATGCGGCGGCGATCGCGCTCGTCGGCAGGACGCGTGCTCATTCGAGCTCCCTCAGCGCGTCGACGTCGGGGAACCGGTTCGCGATCTTCCGGCGGGTCCGCCGCTCCTCGCGGGTGCCGCACACCGGCTGGAAATCGCACCACTGGCAGGCGTCCTTGCGCGGATAGGGCGCCAGCGTGCCGAGCTCGATCGCGCGGTCGACGATCTCCAGCACCTGCAGCCCGATCCGCCGCGAGGTCTCGGTGATCGGCACGGGCACGGTCGTGAACTCGCCGGCCGCCGTGCAGAACCAGAGCCGTCCCTCGTGCACGGGCAGCCCGGTTGCCACTTCGAGCGCCAGGCTGTACAGCACGGGCTGCAGCACTTCACCCTTGCCGACGATGAGCGGCGGCTTCGACCGGGCGCGTCCCGTCTTGTGATCGGTGACGCGCAACACGCCCATCGGGTGACGCTCGACGAGATCGATCGAGCCGCGCAGCAGGAAGCGATTGTCGACGAGGACCGGGTCGGGACGGCTGGCCGGATCGCGTCCGTTGCCGGCTCCCAGCCCGAAGGCGTACTCGAAGTAATGCGGGACCCAGCCGTCCGGCTCCTCCGCGAGCAGCTCGAGCCACCGGCGCAGGTCGCGCGCGATGGCGTCGATTTCGTCGGCCCACACCCGCGGGATCGCCGGGGCCAGGCGCTCGCGCTCCTCCTCCGCGACCTGGTACACGATCGCGTCGAGCCGCGTCTTCGCCGCCGCGAGCGACGCGCGCGTGACCGGCAACGCGCCCTCCTCGCGGAGGGCGCCGAGCAGCTCCGCCTGCACGCGGTGGAACAGGCTGCCGCGCGTCAGCGGATCCAGGCGCTGCAACGGGGCCGGCTCCTCCCGCGGCGCCAGCCGATGCACGGCTGCGAGGAGGAACCGGTAAGGGCAGATCGCGAACTGCTGCAGGGCGGAGAGCGAGTACGGCCGCGCGCCAAGGCGCTGTGCGGCGAGCGCCGGCGCGACGGATGGGGTCGCGCGGATCAGGCCGTCGGCGTCGGACCACTGCGTACGCCATCGCGCCCACCGCTCGCGCACGGAACGCGCCAGGCAGCCGTTGAGCTCGAGCAGATAGCGCGCCCCGCCCGTGCTGGCCGGATCGCCGGCGCGTTCGAGCAGCGGCCGGAGCACGGCGAGATCGTGCTCGAAGGCGTCGATGGCCGACAGCGGATCGGCCGGGGCCGGCCACGCCAGCGTCGCCTGGCCGGCGGCGGCCGCCTCGCGCTGCAGATCCTCGTGCTGCGGGATGCGGCCGGTCTGCGCCAGCTTCACGTCCAGCACGTAGAAGGACGGGACCCGGGGTCGCGACTCCGCCAGATCGATCCGCGGGTACGAGACGTAGAGCCGTTCGCTGGCGGCGCCCACCGCGAGACGGAGCTGCTGCCGTTCCTGTCGCGCACGCGCGCCGCGATCCGCCAACCCGGCGTCCAGGACGGCGCGCCGCGCGTCCACCAGCAGCGGATCCTCCCGCACCTTCTGCGGGAACACCCGCTCCGCCAGCCCCGGCACGAACACGACGCGGAAGCTGCGGCCGCGTGCCTGCTCCGGCGTGCCGACGAACACCCGGCCGTAGCGCCGCGCGCCGGGATCGATCGGCAGCAGCCGCAGCCGCTCGGTCAGGACCTTCCGGACCTCGGCGATCCCGACCGGGCCGACGGCATCCATCGGCCTGAGCTCGGACAACACGCGCAGCACCCGGCCCGGACGCCGCAGGACGCGCGGCACGAGCGCGCTCAGCTCGTCGAGCCACGTTCCCCACGACAGGGACCCCTCGCGCCAGCGATCCAGCTGCGCCAGGATCGGCAGCGCGAACCGCTGCAGGTGCGAGAGGTTCGCGAGGTCGCGTTCGACGGCCTCGGCGCGCGACGAGGCGGGATCCTCCGCGCGCAGCGCCGTGGCGCGCCGCCGATACTCTTCCGCAAGCCCTTCGAGCCGCCGGCTCCAGCGATCGAAGCCGCCAATCACCGCCGATTCGACGAGCAGCTGCTCCCATCGCCACGGCGCGCGCAGCATCCCCTCGACGACCGGGTCATCGTCGGCCACCGTCCGGCGCGCCGGGACCGGCTCATCGTCGGGCAACGGCTCGAGCAGGCCGGGTATGAGCCCGTCGGCCTCGGGGGCCTCCCATCCCGCCGCCGGCGCCGGCGCCTCGGGGTCGTCCGGCACCTGGCCGAGCGACAGGTACTCGGCGAACCGCCGCGCCGACAGGCCCTCCTCGGCGCAGCGAAGCAGCGCGAGGAACGCGCGGCCCGCCGGATCCGGACGCCGCGTGCCGCGCTCGAACCAGGCCGGGATGCCGGCGCGATCGAACGCATGTTCCAGCAGCCCGAGATACTGCTGCGGGGCCCGTACCAGTACCGCCATCTGGTCGAACGGCACGCCGCGCTGCGCTTCCCTCATCAGGCGCCGCGCGATCTCCACCGCTTCGCGCCCCTCGCCCGGCGCCGAGAACAGCTCGACCCCGCCGTCCGGCGTCCGCTCGCAGGGGGACCCGTCCTCCGACAGCCAGCGCCGCAGACGGCCGAGGTCCGTGTCGTCCGGTTCGTCACGGCGCACGGCCCGGACTGCCATCGCCTGCTCGAGCGCCTGCAGGCTCGCCTCGTCGCCCCGGGGCACGGTCGCGAGCACGGGACCAGCCGCCCGCACGATCGCCGCAACGAGCGCGGCATCCGCCCGGCCCGTCACCGGCACGTCCAGCAGAATCACCGGCCGGTGGGCGACGAGTCCCGTGGCCTCCGGCTGCCCCGACTCGATGGCCGAGACAGCCGCCTCCAGCAGGCCCGGCCGGTCGACGATCCGCGCGGCATCGAACCCCTGCTCGACGCGCTCGAGCAGATCCCGCAGATCGAGGCCGACGGTATCGACGGCCGTCAGCGACTCGGGCTCCACCTGCGCGAGGCGCAGGTCGGCGACGGTGCGCGTCAGCGCATGCGGAAAGCCCGGCGTGCGGGCGACCGGTCCGAAATGGCGGAACGCGCGGGCATCCGCCAGCTCGAAGACCGCGCGGGCGGCCGCGGCCTCGATGCTCAGGAGCCCACCGGGCACGCGGCCCGCGGACGCCAGCGAGACGGCGGCGAGTCTCGCGGCGAGCTGCAGCAGACTGAAACGGTGCCAGCCGAAGGTCGCGCCGCGATCGACCACGCTGCGCGCGAGCTCGTCGACCGCGCTGCGGGAGCCGCCGACGATCAGCACCGGCGCGCCCGGAGGACAGCGCCTCAGCGCCTCTCGCGCGGCCTCCAGGCGAACCGCGGAGGACGCCGCGTCGACAATGGTGCTCGTGAAGGGCGAGGAATCGGGTAGGGACACGTGCGACAGCGCTCCGGACGCCATGCCGGATCGGATCGGCGTTCGCGCGCGACTATAGCAGCCCGGGGCCTACTCCGCCAGTGCCTCCTCCACGACCTGCCGCAGCTGAATCGCGGTGAACGGCTTCTGCACGAAGCGCACGTGCCGCGCGCGATCGATCTCGCCTCCCGCGGACTGCTCCGTGTAGCCGCTCATGAGCACCACCGGCAGGTCCCGCTTCCGCTCGCGCAGCGCGCGCAGCGTCGCCAGGCCGTCCTGATACGGCATCGTCAGGTCGACGATCGCCAGGCGCAGGCGATCGCGCAGCGGCTCGGCGATCTCCACGGCCTGCACGCCGTTCTCCGCTTCGACGACCTCGAATCCCCAGCGCTCGAGGAACCGGCGCGCCACCAGCCGCACCGCAGGTTCGTCATCGACCACGAGCACGAGGCCGCCGGCTTCCTTCCGCCGCGCGGCTTCCGACGGGGGCGGTTCCGCCTGCGCCGGCCGGGCAACCGGCAGATACACGCGGAAGGTGGTGCCCACCCCCTCGGTGGTCTTCACGCCCAGCGCGCCCCGGTGCGCGCGGACGATGCCGAGCACCGCGGCAAGGCCGAGGCCCCGTCCCGTGAACTTGGTGGTGAAGAACGGATCGAAGATGTGCGCCTCCGTCTCGGCCGACATGCCGCGCCCCGTGTCGGACACTTCCAGACAGACGTAGGGGCCCTCCGGGAGATCGCTTCCCAGGTAGAGCGCGTCGAGGGCGGGGCGCGACAGGCGCTCGAGCCGTGTGCGTACCGACACGACGCCCGGACCGTCGCCGACTGCCTCGGAGGCATTCGTGAGCAGGTTCATCACGACCTGCGTGATCTGCGCCGGGTCGGCGAGCACGTCGGGGACGTCGGGATCGAGCTGCTGCTCCAGCCGGGCCTGCTTGGACAGCGCGGTCCGCAGCAGCGTCGAGAGTTCCTGCACCAGACTCGAGAGGTTCAGCGGACTGACGACACGCTGACCGCGTCCCGCGTAGGCGAGCAGCTGCCGCGTCAGATCGGCCGAGCGCTCGGCCGCCGCCTGAATCTGGCGGACGAGCGCCCGGACGGGCAAGTCGGCCGGCAGCTCCAGCAGCGCGAGGTTCGCGTTGCCCAGGATGCCGACGAGCAGGTTGTTGAAGTCGTGGGCGATGCCGCCGGCCAGCACGCCGAGGCTTTCGAGCTTCTGTGCGTGCTGCACCTGCTGCTCGAGGTCGCGGCGAGCCCGCTGGTTCTCGTGCCACTCCGTGACGTCCTCGACCATCGCGACGTAGCCGGTTACCGTCCCGCCCTCGCCGCGTACGGGCGCGGAGCGGCCACGCATGATGCGCTCGCGCCCGTCCGGGAGCACGGCCCGGTAGGACAGATCGAACTCCGCCCCGTCGCGCAGCGCCCGGGCCCAGGCGTCGCGGACCCGATCGCGATCCCGGTCGTGAATGCGTTCCCGAATGCGCCCCGCGCGGAAGGCCTCATCGTCGATCCGGAACAACGCGAGCAGCCGCTCGTTGGCCCAGAGCGGCGTCCCGTCCGCCCCGATCAGCATGATCCCGAACGGCGCACTGGTCGCGACGGCGCGAAAGCGCGCTTCGCTGGCGCGCAACGCCTCGTGCGTCTCGCGCGCCTGCGTGATGTCGCTGGTCGTGCCGGCCATGCGGACCACGCGCCCCTGCGCATCGCGCGCGGAGGCGCCGCGCGACAGGTGCCAGCGCCAGCCGCCGTCGCGATGCCGGATCCGGTACTCGCCGCAGATCACGCCGGCTTCAGCCTCCAGATGCTCGTGGAAGGCCGCGTCGACCCGGGATCGGTCCTCCGGGTGGATCAGGCTCATGTACTCGTCGTACCCGGTCTCGAACTCGTGAGGCTCGAAGCCGAGCATCTCCGCGAACCGTGCGCTGATGCAGATCCGGCCCGTCTCGAGATTCCAGTACCAGACGCCGTCGCGCGTGGCCTTCACCGCCAGCGCGAGCGCATCTTCCACCACGGCGGCGCGCCGCTCGGCCCCGCGCACGGCGCCCAGATCGCGGACCAGCGCCACGATCCAGCGGTCGAGGCGAAACACGCGCCACCGCTGCGGGCCGCCACCGACCGCATCCTCGACGCTCCGCTCGTCCGCGCCCGCCGCGACGTCGCGAAGGGCGGCGGCAATCGGGCGGTCGGGCAGCACGTCGAGCAGCGCGGTGCCGTGCTGGGGATCGCCGGGCAGGCCGAGCCGCGCCAGCAGCTCGCGCGCGCGAGGGTTCGCCGCGCGGACCCGCAGGCTGGCGTCCAGCACGACGACGCCGTCCTCGAGCCGGTCAATCAGAGCCGCATACTCGTCGGCCGTCACTGTTTTCCGCCGTACGAGCCAGCATACGCCGCAGTGGCCGGAAGGCAGCTCGGCCACCGCTCAGAGGCTGTGGGGACCCGCCGGAACGCGTCGGCCGCCTGCAGGACGTGCAACGCTTACAGAAGTCTTACAAACGGCGAGCGCCGGGGCTGCTAGTGTGATCGAGGGCAACGGCCGAGAAAATCGTCGGGAGCCGGCCGGGCCCGGGATCCGCGTCCGCTGCCCGACAGGAGTGACCGATTGAGCGTCGTCGACACCCCCCTCCACACGAAGCTTCAGAACCGCTACAGCACCGTCAACTGGATCACCTTCGTCGCCATGGCCGTGTTTCATGTCGGCGCGGTGGCCGCGCTCTTCCACTTCTCGTGGACGGCGCTCGCCCTGACGGCCGTGCTCTACTGGGTCTTCATCGGATTCGGCATCGGGATGGGCTATCACCGGCTGCACACGCACCGGTCGTACAAGGTGCCCAAGCTGCTCGAGTACTTCTTCGCCGTCTGCGGAACGATGACGCTCGAGGGCGGCCCGATCTTCTGGGTCGCCACGCACCGGCTGCACCATCAGCATTCGGACACGGACAATGACCCGCACACGCCCCGTCATGGCGGCTTCTGGGCGCACATGGGGTGGATCCTCTTCGGTGAGGGTCACCACAACGACACGGCGCTGATGTCGAAGTACGCGCCGGACCTCGCCGCCGACCCGTTCTACCGGTGGCTCAACACCTGGCACTGGGTGCCGCTGACCGTCTTCGGCCTGGGCGTCTACGCGCTCGGCGGCTGGCCGATGGTCTACTGGCTCGTGTTCTTCCGCGTCACCGTCGGCCTGCACTCGACCTGGCTGGTGAACTCGGCGACGCACATGTGGGGCTCGCGGCGGTTCCAGACGAAGGACGATTCCAAGAACAGCTGGTGGGTCGCCCTGCTCACCTTCGGCGAGGGCTGGCACAACAACCACCACGCGCATCCGACCTCGGCGCGTCATGGCCTCGCGTGGTACGAGCTCGACCTCACCTGGCTGCAGATCCGGCTGCTCGAGAAGCTGGGCATCGCCGAGCGCGTCCGCACCGTCGGCGTCGACGGACGTCCCCGCCGCTCCGAGTCACGCGCCGCCTAGCACCGATTCCTTCCGGCGAGCCGGTGTCCCCTCTCGGGACGCCGGCTCCCGTTCTGGCGGCGCGCGACGCGCGCCGCGGCCGCGGTGGCTTGTGGCATCCTAGCGGCATGACCCCGGCCACGACCCGGAAGCCGCTGATCTTCATCGCGCTCGGCGCCTGCCTGGTGGCGCTCGCGGTCGCGCTGAACGTCAGCTGGATCGTGATCAACTGGCGCGCCGGGCTGCTGCTCGTCCTCGGCATCATCTTCTTCCTCGTCATCATCACCGGGCTGGTTCTGAACACGATCTTCCTGGTGCGCGAGATCCGCCGGAACGAGCAGCACGACGCGTTCATCAACGCCGTGACGCACGAGCTGAAGACGCCGGTGGCCTCGATCCGGCTGTACCTCGAGACCCTGCAGCGGCGGGAGCTCGACGAGGCGCGCCGGCAGGAGTTCTACGGCATCATGCTGGCGGACAGCGACCGGCTGCTGCACCTGATCGAGCAGGTGCTGCGCGCCGGACGCACCCGCCAGCGCTTCCGTGACCGGAGCCCGATCGACCTGCGCGACATCGTGCGCGAAGCCGTGGAGCTCGCGCGCGTCCGCCATCACCTCGCGGACGACGCGGTGCGCTACACCGAGCATGTCCGCGACGCCGGCACGACGACGGTGCTCGGCGACGCCGACGAGCTCAAGGCCGCCGTCTGGAACCTGCTGGACAACGCGGTGAAGTATTCGAACGGCTCGGTGCGGGTGGAGGTCGACCTGCTGCCCGTGGATGCGCGGCGGGTGGCGGTCCGCGTGCGCGACCACGGGATCGGCATCTCGCGCGCGGAGCTCAAACGGGTCTTCCGACGGTTCTATCGCATTCCCGAGGCGGTTGCGATGCGGGTCAAGGGCAGCGGCCTCGGGCTGTTCATCGTGTCCACGATCGCCCGCCGGCACGGCGGCCGCGTGTCGGCCGAGAGCGAAGGCGCCGGCAAGGGCAGTACGTTCACGCTACAGCTTCCGGTTGCCCCGACCTCATGAGCCGCATCCTGATTGTCGAAGACGAACAGCATCTGGCCGACGGCCTGCGCTTCAACCTCGAGGCCGAGTGCCACGACACCGAGGTGGTCGACACCGGAGAGGCCGCGCTGGAACGCCTCGCGGCGGATGATCCGCCGGTCGATCTCGTCGTGCTCGACGTGATGCTGCCCGGCCTGTCCGGCTTCGACGTCGCCGCGCGTCTGCGCCAGCAGCGCCAGTACATCCCGATCCTCATGCTGACCGCGCGCGGGCGCGCCGAGGACATCGTCCAGGGCTTCGAGTCCGGCGCCGACGACTACCTGCCGAAGCCGTTCGAGCTCTCCGTGCTGCTCGCCAGGGTCCATGCGCTGCTGCGGCGCCGGGAGTGGGTCCGCCCGGCCGCAGCCGCTCCCGATCGCTTCCGGTTCGCGGGCCGCGAGATCGACTTCGCCGCGCTGGAGGTCCGCCGCGACGGGCGGACGATCCCGCTGACGCTCATGGAGGCGAACCTGCTGCGGTTCCTCGTCGAGCGCGAGGGCCAGATCGTCTCCCGGAAGGCGATGCTCGAGGACGTCTGGGGGGTGCACGAGGACACCGACACCCGCGCGATCGACAACTTCATCGTGCGCCTGCGGCGGCATCTCGAGGAGGATCCGGCGGCCCCGCGCCACCTGCTCACGGTCCGGAGCATCGGGTACCGGTTCATCGCCGACCCGACGACGTAATCAGCGGGTGTCTCCACGCCCCGGCGCGCCGTTTGGCTATACTCCTCCGCGCATGCTGCACCCGGATCGCTATTTCAGCCCCATCCCGGCTGTCCGCGCGATCGCCCGCGAGCTCTACGGGTCCGTCGCGTCGCTGCCGCTCGTCTGCCCGCACGGCCACGTCGATCCGAGGCTGCTCGCCCTCGACGAGCCGTTCCCGGACCCCGCCGCCCTGATCGTCGTTCCGGACCACTACGTCGTCCGGATGCTCTACTCGCAGGGTGTGCCGATGGAGGATCTCGGGATCCCGCGGCTCGACGGCGCGCCGGTCGAAACGGACCCGCGCCGGATCTGGCAGCGCTTCGCCGATCACTTCCATCTCTTCCGCGGGACGCCGAGCGGCGCGTGGCTCACGCACGAGTTCGAGACGGTATTCGGCGTCGACGAGCCGCTGACGAGCGCGTCTGCCATGCGGATCTACGATCGCATCCAGGCCTGTCTCGCTCGTCCCGAGTTCCGGCCGCGCGCGCTGTTCGAGCGGTTCGACATCGAGGTGCTCTGCACGACCGACGCCGCCACCGATACGCTCCAGTGGCACGCCCGGATCCGGGAGTCGGGCTGGTCCGGCCGCGTGCGGCCGACCTTCCGTCCCGACCTGGCGGTCGGCATCCTCCACCCCGGGTGGCGCCGCGAGATCGAGCGCCTGGGCGAGCTGACGGCGGTGGAGATCACGGACTACACGCGGTACATCCGCGCGCTCGAGTCGCGCCGGGCGTTCTTCAAGGAGATGGGCGCGACCGCGACCGACCATGCCGCCGAAACGCCGTGGACGACGCGCCTGTCCGCGCACGACGCCGAGCGGCTGTTCGACCGGGCGCTGCGCGGCACCGCCACCGACGACGACGCGCGCGTGTTCACGGCGCACATGCTGATGGAGATGGCGCGGATGAGCGTCGAGGACGGCCTCGTCATGCAGCTGCATCCCGGCTCGGCGCGCAATCACAACAGGCTCGTCTTCGAACGGTTCGGCCCCGATCGCGGCGCGGACATCCCGCTCGCGACGGAGTACACGCGAAACCTCCAGCCGCTGCTGAACGCCTACGGGAACGATCCGCGCTTCACGCTGGTGCTCTTCACGCTGGACGAGAGCACCTACTCCCGGGAGCTGGCGCCGCTGGCGGGGCACTACCCGGCGCTGCGCCTCGGGCCTCCGTGGTGGTTCCACGACAGCGTGGAAGGCATGCTGCGCTTCCGGTACGCCGTCACCGAAACGGCGGGCATCGGCAACACCGCGGGGTTCAACGACGACACCCGGGCGTTCCCCTCGATCCCGGCGCGCCACGACGTCGCCCGGCGCGTCGATGCCACCTTCCTCGCCGATCTCGTGTCCCGCCACATCGTCACGCTGGAGGACGCGCACGAGATGATGCGGGCGCTCAGCTACGAACTGGCGAAGCGCACCTACCGGCTGTAGCGCGCGCGTCCGCGAGCCACACGTCCGCGAGCCGACGCGCCTTCCCGCGTGCCCTCCGGAGCCCGAAGGGCTACGGAGGGTTCCTGTTTCCCGCTTCCCGTTCCCCGTTCCCCCTGGGGGGTCCATTGACGAGCCTGGGCCCGTTCGTCACCATGGGGCCGCGCGCCCCCGGCGCGCCGAGGGACACACCGGTGGCACGACGCGCCCGAAATCAGGAAGTGATTCGGCAGTGGACCCTGCTCCGCGATCTGTGGGAGCAACGCTACGGCCGGACGATCGAGGAGCTGGCCGGTCTGCTGGAGGTCAGCTCGCGGACGGTGCGCCGCGACATCGCCGCCCTTCAGGAGGCGGGCTTCCCGCTGGAGCCGTGCCGGCGCGGCGAGCACCGCGCCTGGCGTCTCAACCGGCAGGCGTTCAAGGCGCTGATCGACGCCGGGCTCACGCTGCCCGAGCTCTGCGCGCTCTACTTCAGCCGCGCGCTCGTGCAGTATCTCGCGGGCACGCCGTTCCAGCGGGAGATCGAATCGGCCTTCGCGAAGTTCGCCGAGTGCCTGACGCCCGCGCAATGGGACTACCTGGAGGCCATTCCGAAGGTGCTCGCCGCGAAGCCGGAACCGCGCAAGCGCGCCGACCCCGACGCGCCGGGGCGCGTTGGCCGTCTGCTGCGCGCGGCGCTCGAGCGGCGCTGCGTGGAAATGGAGTACTTCTCGTTCTTCAGCCAGCGGCTCAAGAAGTACATCGTCGAGCCCTACCAGGTGTGCTACGCGCAGGGCGGGCTGTACCTGGTGGCGTTCGTGCCGGAGTATCAGGAGGTGCGGCTCTTCGCGACCGAGCGGATGAAGAGCGCCACCGTGCTCGAGCAGCGCTTCACACCGAAGCTGGATCAGGCCGCGGGCCCGCTGGTGAATTCGCTCGGCGTCAACCTGAACGGGCGGCCCGAACTGGTCGAGATCGAGTTCCAGCCCGATGCCGTGCCGTACGTGCTGGAGCGGGACTGGCATCCGAGCCAGACGTTCGAAGAGCGGGAGGAGGGCCGTGCGGTGCTGCGGATGCGGGTGGTGGTCGACTGGGGCCTGACCGCGTGGGTGCTCGGGTTCGGGCCGCGGGCCCGGGTCGTGAAGCCGCGGCGGCTGGCTGCCCGCGTGTTCGAGCTCCTCGAAGATGCCCGCGAGCTCTATGCGCCACCCATCCCGGTCGACCTCCCCCGGCGCTCCCGCCGGGCCCAGCCCGCGCTCCCCTTCACGCCAACCCGGTGAGCTCCCGTTCGAGCGCGGACCGGGCGCGCTCGAGCGTGGCCCGGTGCGCCGGGTGCGCGGCGCGGGCGAGCCCGTCGCGGACACGGGCCAGGGCCAGTTCCAGCTCGCGGCGCCTGGCCGCCTGGCGCTGCTCGGCGGGCGTCAACTGCGGGCCCGCCGGGGCCCCGAGGCGCGCGTCCTCCTGCTGCGACTCGACCGCCTTGCTCTCCCACCCGCGCGCCATGGTTCCTACCGTGACACCGGACGCTCGTCGCTCACGAGCGCGTCCGCGTCGTCGCCCTCGTGGCCCGCTTCCTCCGGCGGACCCGGGTGCTTGCGCGCGTACCAGAGCGCGGCCGCGAAGATGACGACGATCAATCCGAGCGAGAGCCACTTCGGGATGACGAAGTGGATGAGCCCCATGCTGTGCGCGTACTCGACGAGCAGCTTGATGCCGACCCACGCGATGATCACGAACGCGCCGTCCACGAGCGCCGGATACTGCCGGACGATCGCCAGCAGCTGCCCGATGACGAGCCGCATCGCGATGATGCCGAGAACCCCGCCCGTGATGATGACCCAGAGCTTGTTCGACATCGCGACCGCGACGAGGATCGAGTCGATCGCGAACACGACGTCCGTGAGCTCCACCTTCACCACCGTCGCCCAGAAGGCCGACAGCCCGAGCCACGGCCTGGCCTGAACCGGCTGGCGCCGCTCCTCCGCGCTTCCCCCCCGGAAGAAGTGGTTGTACGGCAGCCACATCAGGTACAGGCCGCCGATGAGCTGGACGATCCGCAGCTGGATCATGTAGGCGGCGAACACCGTGGCGAGAATGCGGAACGCGAACGCCCCGGCGATGCCATAACGCAGCGCCTTCCGCTGCTGGTGCCTGGGCAGGCCCAGCACCAGCACGGCCAGCACCATCGCGTTGTCGGCACTGAGCAGCCCTTCGAGCAGGACCAGCAGGCCGACTGTCAGCAGATCGGAAACTTCAACATGCATGCGGTGGGAAGGATTCGGGGGGCACTGCGGCAGACCCGCGACGGCCCGTCGGGCTCCGGCCTCACACGGGCCTGCTCCCAGTATGCCTCATTCACCTCGACCAATGTTGACACGGTTCATATCAAGACCTATACTCAGGTCAGCGCAAGTAGGATGGCAAGGAATCAGGACCTCTATTTGATCAGCGTGGCGGCGCGCATGCTGGGCATGCACCCGCAGACGCTCCGCAAATACGAGCGGCTCGGTCTCGTCCGGCCTCCGCGTACGCTCGGCAGCATGCGTGTGTACACCCGCGAGGAGCTGGAGCGCCTCCGCCTGATCAAGCACCTGGTCGACGAGATGGGCATCAACCTGGCGGGCGTGCAGCGGCTGCTCTCCGTGGCCGACGTCGTGCAGCGGATGAGGCCCCTCGTCGTCGACGACGGCCTGTCGCGCGCGGATGCGCGGCAGCGGCTCGCCCGTGAGCTCGATGTGCTGACGCGCCTGCTGGGGTTGTAGTGCCGTGGAGTTCAAGGACTACTACGCCACGCTCGGTGTCGCCAAGACGGCGACCGACAAGGAGATCAAGACCGCGTACCGGAAGCTCGCCCGGAAGTACCACCCGGATGTCAATCCCGGCGACAAGAGCGCGGAGGCGAAGTTCAAGGAGCTCAACGAGGCCTACGAGGTCCTCGGGGATCCCGAGAAGCGGCGGAAGTACGACGAGCTCGGCGCGAACTGGCGGCTCTACGAGCAGGCCGGGGCCCCGGGCGGCCCCGGCGGCCCCGGCGGCGCCCCGTTCGGCGGCTGGTCGGTGAACGTCGGCGGCCCCGGCGGCGGGTTCCGCACGATGACCGAGGAGGAGATGCGCGAGATGTTCGGGACGGACAACCCGTTCTCGGACTTCTTCAACACCTTCTTCGGCGGCGCGGGATTCGAGCCGGGACGGCGCGCGCGGACGGGCCGCACGCGCGCGCGCAAGGGACGTGACCTCGAACAGGAGATCACGCTGACCCTCGAGGAAGCCGACAAGGGGACGATGCGCCGGCTCGCGCTGAAGCACGACGGCCACGCGCGTACGGTGGACGTGCGGATCCCGGCGGGCGTCGGCGACGGATCGCGGGTCCGGGTGCCGGGCGAAGGGGAACGCGGGACGGGCGGCGCCGCGGCCGGCGACCTCTACCTCCGCGTGCGGCTGGCGCCGCACCCGCAATTCGAACGGCGGGGCCGGGATCTCTACACGAAGGTGCCCGTCCCGCTCACGGTCGCCGTGCTCGGCGGCGAGGTCGAGGTGCCGGCGCTCAACGGCCGGACGCTGCGGCTCAAGATCCCGCCGACCACGCAGAACGGCCAGGTATTCCGGCTGCGGGGGCAGGGCATGACGCTGCCCGGCAAGGCCGGTGAGCGCAGCGATCTCTACGCGACGGTCGATGTCCAGCTGCCGCGGCATCTCAATGCCGAGCAGCGGGCGAAGTTCGAGGAGCTCGCCCGGATGCTGTGATTGCACGCCGGGACGACCAGAGCGGACGCGGGAAGACGACCATGAATCTGAACAAGTTCACCGAAAAGGCACAGGAAGCGGTCTTCGGAGCGCAGCAGCTCGCCGAGTCGCTCAACCACCCGCAGATCGAGCCGGAGCACCTGCTCGTCACGCTGATCGAGCAGGAGGGGGGCGTCGTGCCGGCTCTCCTCCGCAAGCTGCAGATCGAGCCGGGCGCGCTGGCGCGCGAGGCGCGTCAGACGCTCGGGCAGCAGCCGCAGGTGCACGGGGCCGCGCAGGCGTCCATCTCGCCGCGGCTGAAGCTGGTCATCGATCTGGCGCAGGCCGAAGCGGGCCGCCTGAAGGACGAGTATCTCAGTACCGAGCACCTGTTCCTCGCCATCGCCGGCGAGTCGGGACGGTCGCCGGGCGCCCGGCTGCTGCAGTCGCGCGGCCTCACGACCGATCGCATCCTGCAGGCGCTCACGGACGTGCGCGGCTCGCAGCGCGTGACCGACCAGAATCCCGAAGGGAAGTACCAGGCGCTCGAACGCTACGGGCGCGATCTGACCGCGCTGGCGCAGAAGGGACGGCTCGATCCGGTCATCGGCCGCGACGAGGAGATCCGGCGCGTCATCCAGGTCCTGTCCCGCCGCACGAAGAACAACCCGGTGCTCATCGGCGAGCCGGGCGTCGGCAAGACCGCCGTCGTCGAGGGGCTCGCGCAGCGGATCGTGCGCGGCGACGTTCCCGAGGGGCTCAAGGACAAGAAGATCGTCGGGCTCGACATGGGAGCCCTGGTGGCGGGCGCGAAGTACCGCGGCGAGTTCGAGGAGCGCCTGAAGGCCGTCCTCAAGGAGATCACCGACTCCGAGGGGCAGATCGTCCTGTTCATCGACGAGCTCCACACCGTGGTCGGCGCCGGAGCGGCCGAGGGGGCGATCGACGCGTCGAACATGCTGAAGCCGATGCTTGCGCGCGGCGAGCTGCACACGATCGGCGCGACGACGCTCGACGAGTACCGGAAGCACATCGAGAAGGACGCCGCGCTCGAACGCCGCTTCCAGCCGGTGCTGGTCAGCGAGCCGACGGTCGAGGACACCATCAGCATCCTGCGCGGGCTGCGCGAGCGCTACGAGATCCATCACGGCGTGAAGCTCAAGGACTCGGCGCTCGTCGCCGCCGCCATCCTCTCGAACCGCTACATCGCGGACCGGTTCCTGCCGGACAAGGCGATCGACCTCGTCGACGAGGCGGCGTCCCGGCTGCGGATGGAGATCGACTCCATGCCCGCCGAGCTCGACGAAGTGGAGCGGCGGCGCATGCAGCTCGAGATCGAGCGCGAGGCGCTGCGGAAGGAGACCGACCAGGCCTCGCGCGAGCGGCTCGAGAAGCTCGAACGCGAGCTGGCGGATCTCAACGAGCGGCGCAACCAGCTCAAGGCGCAGTGGGAAGAGGAGAAGGCGTCGATCCAGCAGACCCGCCGGATGAAGGAGGAGCTGGAGGCGCTGCGCCTCGAGATCGAGCAGGCCCAGCGCGCCGGGGACTACGCCCGCGCCTCCGAGCTGCAGTACGGGCGCGTGCCGGCGCTCGAGCGCGAGCTCGCCGGGCGCGAGGAGGCGCTGGCCTCATCGGCGCGGCTCGTGAAGGAGGAGGTCGACGAAGAGGACATCGCCGAGGTCGTCAGCCGCTGGACGCAGATCCCGGTGAGCCGGCTGATGGAAGGAGAAATCCAGAAGCTCCTGCGCATGGAGGAGCGACTGCACCAGCGCGTCGTCGGTCAGGACGAAGCGGTGACCGCGGTCTCGAACGCGATCCGCCGCGCGCGCGCCGGACTGCAGGATCCGAACCGGCCGCTCGGCAGCTTCCTCTTCCTGGGCCCGACCGGCGTCGGCAAGACGGAGATGGCGCGCTCGCTCGCCGAGTTCCTGTTCGACGACGAGCACGCGATGATCCGCATCGACATGTCGGAATACCAGGAGAAGCACACGGTCTCGCGGCTGATTGGCGCGCCTCCGGGATACATCGGGTACGACGAGGCGGGCCAGCTGACCGAGGCGGTGCGCCGCCGGCCGTACTCCGTCGTGCTGTTCGACGAAGTCGAGAAGGCGCACGCGGACGTGCTGAACATCATGCTGCAGCTGCTCGACGACGGGCGGCTCACGGACAGCCGCGGCCGCACGGTGGACTTCCGGAACACCGTCGTGATCATGACCTCGAACATCGGCAGCCACTTCCTCGCCGAGGCGAGCGACGACGGCACGCTGGGCGAGGGGGTGCGGCGACAGGTGCTCGACACGCTGCGGGCGCATTTCCGGCCGGAGTTCCTGAACCGGATCGACGAAATCATCCTGTTCCATCCGCTCAGCCGGGCCCACATGGCGCAGATCATCGAGATCCAGGCGCGCCACCTGCTGAAGCGGCTGGAGGATCGCAAGATCCACGTCGTGCTCACGGACGCGGCCCGCAACCTGCTCGTGCGGGAGGGGTACGATCCGGCGTACGGCGCGCGCCCGCTCAAGCGGACGATTCAGCGCCTGGTGCTCGACCCGCTCGCCCGGCGGGTGCTCGAAGGCGAGTTCCGCGAGGGGGACACGGTCGAAATCGACGCGGACGGAGGCGCCATCGTGTTCCGGAAGGCTGCCGCCGGGACGCCCGCGGGCCGGCCGTGACACGATAGAGCCGTCATGAAGGCACCACCTCCTGCTCCCCGGGACCGGAAGCCAGGCGATCGCCGGCCGCTGCCCCCGCAGCGGCCGGCGTTCCTCTCGCTCTGGTACATCCTCGGATTCCTGCTGCTCCTGGCCATCGCCCAGGCCTGGTTCCTCGCACCCTCCGGCCGCGCCATCCCCTACAGCGAGTTCAAGGCGCTCCTGCGCGAAGGCGTGGTCTCCGAGGTCGTCGTCGGCGACCAGACGATCAGCGGGCGTCTGAAGGAGCCCCGCGGCGACGAGGGCCAGCGCTCCGACGAGTTCGTCACCACGCGCATCGACGATCCGAAGCTCGTCGAGGAGCTCGAGGCGCAGGACGTGCGCTACTCCGGCGAGGTCGTCAGCCGCTGGCTGCCGGAAGTGCTCGGCTGGATGCTGCCGCTGCTCCTGCTGGTCGCGCTCTGGAGCTTCTTCTTCCGGCGCATCGGCGGAGCCGAGGGGGGCGTGATGTCGTTCGCGCGCAGCCGCGCGAAGATCTACGCCGAAGACGACGTGAAGGTCAGCTTCGCCGACGTGGCCGGCGTCGACGAAGCCGAAGAGGAGCTGCGCGAGATCGTCGAGTTCCTCAAGAACCCGAAGAAGTACACGACGCTCGGCGGCCGGATTCCGAAGGGCGTGCTGCTCGTGGGCCCTCCCGGGACCGGCAAGACGCTGCTCGCGCGGGCGGTGGCCGGCGAGGCGAAGGTCCCCTTCTTCAGCCTGAGCGGCTCGGAGTTCGTCGAGATGTTCGTGGGCGTCGGCGCCGCGCGCGTCCGCGACCTCTTCGCCCAGGCCGAGGCCAAGTCCCCCTGCATCGTCTTCATCGACGAGCTCGACGCGCTGGGCAAGGTGCGCGTGCAGAGTCCGATGGGCAGCCATGAAGAGCGCGAGCAGACGCTGAACCAGCTGCTGGCGGAGATGGACGGCTTCGATCCGCGGAAGGCCGTCATCATCATGGGCGCGACCAACCGGCCCGAGGTCCTCGACCCGGCCCTGCTCCGCCCCGGACGGTTCGACCGCCAGGTGCTCGTCGACAAGCCGGACCTCAAGGGGCGCGAGGAGGTGCTGCGCATTCACGCGCGCAACGTCCGCATGGCGCCCGACGTGGACCTCCGGGTGGTCGCGTCGCGTACGGCCGGGTTCGCGGGCGCGGACCTCGCCAACCTGGTCAACGAGGCGGCGCTGCTCGCCGCACGCAAGGACAAGACGGCCGTCGACATGCGCGATTTCGACGAAGCCGTGGATCGGCTCGTCGCCGGGCTCGAGAAGAAGCGGGTGATGAGCCAGCGCGAGCGCGAAATCGTCGCGTATCACGAGGCCGGCCACGCCATCGTCGCGACAATGCTGCCGGGGCTGGATCCCGTGCACAAGATCTCGATCGTGCAGCGCGGGTTCGGCGCGCTCGGGTACACCATGCAGCTCCCGCTCGAGGAGCGCTACCTGATGACGCGCACCGATCTGCAGCACCAGCTCGCCGTGCTGCTCGGGGGGCGGACGGCCGAGGAAATCGCGCTGAACGAGATCTCCACCGGCGCGCAGAACGATCTGCAGCGGGCGACCGACATCGCGCGGGCCATGGTCACCGAGTGGGGCATGAGCGACGTGCTCGGCGCGGTCAACTACGCGGGCGACACGCGCGCGCGATTCCTGGACGTCGGACTCCCGCAGGACCGCGGCCAATACGCCGAGGAGACCGCGCGGCTCATCGACGCGGAGGTCAAGCGCATTCTCGGCGAGGCCCATGCGCTCGCCCGCAACATCCTGACCAGCCACCGCGCGGAGCTGGACACCATCACCCGGCGGCTCCTCGAGCGCGAGGTGATGGAAGGTGACGAACTGCGCAGCCTGCTCCCGCCGCCTGAGGGCGGCAGCCGCGGTGACCTTCCCGCACCCGCGGCGGCGCCGTCGACGCCGGGCGAGTGATCCGGGACGCCGCGTCCGACGCCTTCCGGTTTCAATACTGACCCGCCCGTGTTCCGTTCCGGCACGCACCGGGATGGAGCCCGCCAGGCAGTCTTTCCGCTAACCACCTCCGGAATGGGAACTTCCTCATTCCGGCTCAGCCGGGCATGTCCTTTGCCCCATCAGGGGGTGCCCCCCAGCCCGGAGTACGCGTATGAGACGGTGGACTCCTGCAGTGTGCGTGATGCTGCTGGCGCTTGCCGGACCGGGCACCACGCCCACGTCGGCAGACAGCGGCTGGTATTCGATTCAGGATCTGGGATTCCCCGGCGAGGCTTCGACCGCGACGGCGGTGAACGCCGCCGGCGACGCCGTGGGCCACAGCGGCTCGGGAGCGGCCGTGTCGTGGGTGCAGCGTGCCGGTTTCGGGCCGCAGCCGCTGCCGGTGGCCGGCAGCACCGGCACATTCGCAACAGCCATCAACGCGGCGGGACAGGTCGCGCTGCACGGCCAGACCGGGAGCGGTTATCACGCCTTCCGGTACGATCCGGGCGCGTCAGGCCTGGTGGATCTCACCCCCGGGGCCACGTCGGCGCAGGCACTCGGCATCGACAGCGCGGGCCGGGTCGTCGGCTACGAGTCGAACAGCTCCACGATCGGGGTCCGCTGGACGGGGACTGGCACGGAGGTCATCGCGTCCGCCGGCATGTTCAACACGGCGGCCGGCACGAGCGATGACGGACAGTTTGTGGTCGGGTTCTCGGGCATGGACGCGTTCCGCTGGAGCGCAAGCGCCGGACTCGAGACGCTCGTGAATCCGGGCTCGTCGGCGGCGGCGCTGGCGGTCAACAACGCCGGCCACGCCGCGGGCTATGCGATCGTCAACGGCGCGTTCGTCGGCGTGCTCTGGCCTGGCGGCGGCGATCCGGTTCTGCTGCCCGGCTTCGGGCAGGCGGTGGACATCAATGCGCATGGCGAGGTCGTGGGCTTTGAAGGACTCGGCACGCGCGCGCTGCTCTACCGGGGCGGCGACGTCATCGACCTGAACACCCTGATCGACCCGGCCTCCGGCTGGGTGCTGCGGAAGGCGACGGGCATCAACGACGCGGGCCAGATCGTCGGCGAAGGCGTCGTGGACGGCATGGTGCGCGGGTTCCTCCTGACCCCGCCGGTGGGGTCCGACACGACGCCGCCGGTCATCTCGGAGGTCCGGACCACACCGGATTCGATCTGGCCGCCCAACCATCAGATGGTGCCGGTGAGCGTGCAGGTGTTCGCGAGCGACGACTCGGGCGAGACGCCGGTCTGTGCCGTGAGCAGCGTCACGAGCAGCGATCCGGACGATACAGGCGGCGCCGGCAACACGGCGGTGGACACCGCCATCGACGGGCCGCTGTCCGTGCGGGTGAGGGCGGAGCGTTCCGGCCCGGTGGGCGCGCGCGTCTACACCATCACGGTCACCTGCACCGACGACGCGGGCAATGCGTCGACCGCCAACGGCTACGTGCAGGTTGGCGAGCTGAGCAACACACAGAAGCGTCTGCGCAAGCGCTGACGACCACTGCCGCCGGCACGGGGAGCAGGCGTGGACGCGTGCTCC
>CAYUPN010000073.1:0-20574 GCA_964446605.1 uncultured Bifidobacteriaceae bacterium
TGGCCCGCCTCGCCGCGGACCTCCGCGAGCGCGACGGAAACGCACGCGTCGGCATCCTCGGCGCGCGCTACCTGCTCCCGCTCCTCGCGCGTGACGGCTATGCGGATCTGGCCTACACGGTTGCCACGCAGACGGACTACCCGAGCTGGGGCTACTGGATCGACGAGCTCGGGTGGACGTCCCTCGGCGAGTTCTGGGAAGCAAGCTCGCGATCGCGGAGCCACCACTTCTTCGGCACGATTCTCCACTGGATGTACGAGGAGCTGGCCGGCGTCCGGGCGCTCGAGCCGGGATACGCGCGCATCGAGTTCCGGCCGGAGATGCCCGCGTCGCTGGAGCAGGCGACGATGACGTACGACACCGTGCGCGGCACGGTCGCCGGGGGATGGCGCCGGGCCGGAAGCGGCATCGAGCTCGACGTGACAGTTCCGCCCAACGCGACGGGCATCGTGCATGTGCCCGCGTTCTCGCGCGCGTCGGTGATCGAGGATGCCGCTGGTCCCGGCGTGCCGGCTGACCGCGCCATCGGCGTGCGGTTTCTCCGCGAGGATGGCGACCGGCAGGTGTACGAGGTCGGGTCGGGGACGTACCGGTTCCGGGTGAAGAGGTGAGGGCCGTACAAGAGGAGGCACGAGGAACACGGATCGGCGCTCGCCACGCGCCAGGCGACCGGATTCCTCGTACCTCGGTCTTCAGTGACGTGCGGCCTACGAGGGCTGCTCCAGCTGCAGCGCCTCGGCGAACTCCCGCAGCCGCGCCTTGATGCGCCGGGCGTTGTCGGGCCCCATGCGGAGCAGCAGCTTCTGCGCGGGCGTCAGCGACTCGAGCTGGGGGTTCTCGTAGACCCAGAGTCCGCCCTTCGGCTGCACGCGCACGGGACCTGACACGTCCGGCGTGTCCAGAAGCCCGTAAATCGTCCTGGCCACCGACTCGCGGATGGAGCCACCTTCGCCGAGCTGCCGATAGGCCTCCTCCAGTCGCGGCTCGAGCGTCGTGTACACGCGCGCGGCCTGCGATGCGTCGATCGACTCGGCCGCCGCGGCGATGCCGTTGTAGCGCTGATAGCTGCGCGGGTCGATGACCGTCGCGCCGTCCTGCTCCCTCGTCTGAAAGCTGCCCGACGGACGCAGCGCGCCCAGCAGCGTGGTCGGCAGCCGGCCGTTGCCCAGCTGCAGCGCGATGGCGGCGGCCTGCTGCGCGAGGCCGGTGCCGGACAACCAGCGGGCGAGGATCGGATGGTTCGACAGCTCGCCGATGAGCGATCGGACGGTGGGATCCAGCTCGTCGAGCGGCGGCAAGTCGGTCGGCGGCAGTTCGGCCTGCTCCGGGGCCGCCGGCGCGCTCTCGACTGCCGGTTCGGCGGCCGTCGACGCGGGCTCGTCGGTCCCGCGCCCGAACCACCAGTACAAGCCGGCGACGAGCGCCACCAGCGCAATCAGCCCGACGATGAGCCCGGTGCGGCCGCGGTCGGGCGGCGGCGTGAGCGGCTGTCCTCCGCGATCGATGTTGACGTCGTCCAGGGTATCCATGTCGGCCTCGTGTACGGGTTCAGACTCCGGGAGGTGGCGTATGGCCGTGATTCGCGAGGCCGGCCTGCGTGCCGGCGTCGCGCGGGCGCTGTCACGGCCAGTCGTGACGCGACCGTGACAGCGGACCGGGACGGTCCGCCTACATCGGAATCCGACGGACCAGGTGCATGAACTCGGGCTCCACCGTCAGTGTCGCCGAGCGTACCGCGCGATCGAGCGCTCCTTCAAGATAGATCGGCGTGAGCCCGAGCGCCCAGTATGACAGCGCGTCACGGTTCGGCTGGGTCGTCTCCCGGGGCGTCTCCAGCACCGGGCCGACGGTCAACGGCTCGAACTCGAGCCAGCCGTACCACCGTCCGCCCGTCATCGTGGCGCCGAGCGCTCGCGCACGATACCGCACCCCGCTCGCGGTCGTCAGCACCGGTGCGTATTCTGCAATGAGCTCGACCATGCGTGTCCTCATCCGTGGCACCCGCACACGGGCGGCTGCGCTGGAGGGACGTGCAAGGGAGGGGCCTGATCGGGTCTGATCAGGTCTAGTCAGGTCCGAATCGGGTCCTGAGATGGCACACGTGATATCTATGCGCGTAATCACAGTCGCCCTGGCAGCGTTGATGCTGCCGATGAACACGATGCAGCCCGATCCGTACTCCGCGGCCCGTACCCGGATGGTCGAGACCCAGATCGCCTCGCGCGGCGTGCGCGACGAGCGTGTGCTGGCCGCCATGCGCGCCGTGCCGCGCCACCGGTTCGTCGATCCCTCGCTGGCGGCCGAGGCGTACAACGATCACCCGCTGCCGATCGGCCACGGGCAGACGATCTCGCAGCCCTACATCGTCGCCTACATGGTCGAGCAGCTTCGCGTGGCGCCGGGCGATCGCGTGCTCGAGGTCGGAACGGGATGCGGGTACCAGGCGGCCGTGCTCGGCGAGCTGGCGCGTGAGGTCTACACGATCGAGATCGTCGAGCCGCTCGCGCGGTGCGCGGAGAAGACGCTCGCCGAGCTCGGCTACGACAACGTCCACGTGCGCCATGGCGACGGCTATCACGGCTGGCCCGAGCACGCCCCCTTCGATGGCATCGTCGTCGCCGCGGCACCCGAGCAGGTGCCGCCGGCCCTCGTCGAGCAGCTCGCGCCGGGCGGACGCCTGGTCATTCCCGTCGGCCGCCTGGATCAGGAGATTCGCGTGATCACCCGCAGCGCCGACGGCATCCTGCAGGAGCGGCTGATTCCGGTCCGCTTCGTCCCCCTCGTGCGTGATCCGGGCCAGCGCTGACGTGCGGCGTCGATCGGGTCTCACACGCGTCGTGCCGGCGCTCGCGCTCGGCCTGCTGGCCTGCACGCCGATGTCCGCGACGGCGCAGGCGGCGTCGTGCCTTCCGCTCACGCCGACCCTGCGTCACGGCAACCTGATCGTGCCCGGCGTGCTCGGCGGCGTCGTGTACGCGCGCGCCGGCGGGGGCCGTGCCGCGCCGCTGCTGATGGACGTCTACACGCCGCCGGGGACGGACCGCGCGCCGATGGTCGTCGTGGTGCACGGCGGCGGCTGGACGACCGGCAGCCGCATCGCGCACACGGGGCAGTTGCTGGAGCTCCTCACGGAAGCGGGCGTTGCCTGGGCCGCGATCGACTACCGGTTGAACGGCCTCGCCCACTGGCAGGACGCCGTCGAGGACGTGCGCGAGGCGGTCGGGTTCGTGCGGTGCCACGCCGCAGCGCTGCGGATCGATCCGGCCCGCATCGTCCTGGCGGGCGAGGATGCCGGCGCGCAGCTGGCCGCGCGCGCGGCGGCAGCCGTGAAGCCGCGGGCACTCGTCCTGATCGGCGCGCCCTACGATCTCACCGCCATCGAGACCGATGCGGCGCGAGCCGTGGAACCCGCAGTCAGGCGCGCGGCCTCCCTCGCCGTCGCCGGCGACGCGCACGCGGCGCCAGGTATGCCGGTGTACGTCGTTCACGGTGGCGCGGATCGCGACGTGCCGCCGGAGCAGGCGGAAGCCTTCTGTCGAGCCGTGACGCGTTCGGGCGCGCGATGCGACCTCGATGTCGTGGACGGCGCGAGCCACCGGTTCGAGAACTGGTGGCCGTCCCAATGGGGCTACAAGGACCGGCTCATCCGGTGGCTGCGCGAAGTCGCCGGACCCGTCACGCCGAGGCCCTTCGCGCCTGTGCCTCTGGAGGGCCCCCTCGCTCCGGGCCTGCACAAGCGGATCGTCTTCGAGCCGGCGCACGGTCTGACGCTCGATGCGTGGGTGCCGGAGGGCGACGGTCCGCATGTGCCGGTCATCGTCGTGCACGGCGGCGGCTGGGAGGCCGGCGATCGCGTGACCTACGTCACACCGATCTTCCGGCCGCTCGCCGAGGCGGGGTTCGCCTGGTTCTCCATCGACTACCGGCTCACGCCGTTCGTGCGGCACGAGGCGCAGATGCAGGACCTGCGTGCCGCGATCGGGTTCGTCCGCCGCAATGCGGGCCGTCTGCGCGTCGATCCCCGGAGCGTGGTGCTCGTGGGGGAGTCGGCGAGCGGGCAGATGGTGGCCCTGGCGGCTGCCGAAGACCAGGCGCTCGCCGGTGTCGTCTCGTTCTACGGGGTTTTCGACTTCGAGCGTTTCGCCGCCGATTCGCCGCGTTCGATCCCGACGCGTCTTTTCGCCATCCGGGATCCACGCTCGGACGGCGACCGGGCGACCCTGCGCCGGTTTTCGCCCCTTCATCGCGCGACGTCTGCGCAGGCCCCGATCTTGCTCGTGAACGGGACCGGGGAGGCGCTCTGGGCGCAGGCGCAGGCCTATGCGGGCCGGCTCTCGGCGCTCGGCGCGCGGCACGACCTCGTGATCCTCGAGGGCGCGCCGCACGGCATGGAGAACTGGGAAGGGCACCCGGAGTGGACGCATTACAGACCGCGCGTCGTCGACTGGATTCGCCGGGTGACCCGCACCGGACGGCTGGCGCCCGCCCGGTGACGGCTCCCGGGCCGTCGGCGAGGAAGGCCCGGCGCGGCAGGCCCTATACTTTCTTCCCCGTGTCCCTGCGTGCTCTGGCCATCGTCTTCGGCTCGCTGCTGACGATCTACAGCGTCAGCTGGATGGTCCTGATCCGCCAGGAGTCCGCGATCGTCCTCGGCTTCGATGCGACGTACCGGCCCCACGCGCAGCGTGTCGACGTCATGAGCGTGCAGGAGGATGGACCGGCGGCGCGCGCGGGACTGCGTACCGGGGACCGCATCGTGTCGATCGACGGCCGCGATCTGTCCCGCCACGACCCGCTGCTCGATCTGCGGCGCCGCGGGCGTCCTGGCCAGCAGGTCGAGCTCCTCGTCGAGCGCGACGCCGGGCGGCTGCCGATCACCCTGCCCCTGCTGGCGCCCGACGACATCCCGCTCAGCGCGCGCGCGGAGCAGTGGCGGAACCCGGACGCGGCGCTCCGGCTGCTCCAGCAGATTCTCGCGCTGTATCCCGTTCCGTTTCTGGTCGTCGCGCTGGTCGTCGTCCTGCAGCGTCCGCACGACCCGCACGCCTGGCTGCTCGCGCTGATGCTCGGCGGCTTCATCGCGTCGGCGCCCATGGCCGACTTCGAATACCGGGTGCCGGCTCCGCTGCGCGGGCCCCTGCTCGCCTTCTGGCTGCTGCTCTCGATGCCGCTGCCGGCGGTGACGTACGCGTTCACGGCGGTGTTCCCGGCGCGCACGCCGCTGGACCGGCGCCTGCCCTGGCTGCGGATCGCCGGGCTCGTGCTCGCCGGCGTCGTCGGATTCGGGCTGGCGGCCATCACGCTGCGTGGGGGCGGCAGCACACCGCTGTGGGCGCTGGCAGAGCGCATCGGCACGCGCAGCGAATGGCCCGGCGTGCTCGCCGCCGTCTACAACTTCGGCTTCTTCACCCTCGCGCTCGCCTCGCTCGGGATGAACGCGTTCGGTGCGCCCGACGTGCGGCGCAAGGCGCGCGTGATCCTGTTCGGCCTGGCCGTCGGCCTGCTGCCGGTGATGGCGATGCAGAGCTACGTGCTGGCGTCGGGGGGACAGCTCGACGTGCTCTCGCCGTGGTTCTGGGCCCTGGCCGTCCTGCTGCTGTTCGCGGTGCCGCTCTCGCTCGGGTATGCGGTCGTCCGTCACCGCGCGATGGAAATTCCGGTCCTGCTGCGCCGCAGCGCGCGGTACCTCATCGTGCGACGCGGGTTGATCACCGCGGCGGTGCTCGCCGGTCTTGCCGCCACCGCGCTCGTCGCGTCGATCTTCAACGCAATCCCGGGGCTTGCCGACGAGCAGCGCACCGGCGCGGCCGTGCTCGCCGGCTCGCTGTTCGGCGGACTCCTGGTCGTCGTCGGCCGCCGCGTGTGGCAGCCGGTCATGGATCGGCTCGACCGGGCGTTCTTCCGCGGCGCCTACGACGCGCGCCGTCTGCTCGTCACGCTCGCCGAGCAGTCGCGCACCGCGACCGATCGCAGCACGCTGGCGGAGCTCATCGATCACTCGATCGACCAGGCGCTCCATCCGCAGACGCTGCTCGTCTTCCTGCGCGGGGATGACTGCAGCTACGACGCGGCCGAGCACGAGCGGCTGTCGGGAGACGCCGCGCACCTGCCGATCACCGAGGCGCAGATCACGGAGCTCGCGCGCCGCGGGCGCCCTCTGGTGATCGAGCCGGCGCAGCTCGAGCCGGGCGGCGGCTGGTCCTCCCTCGCGTCGTTCCGGCCGGAGGTGCTCGTGCCGCTCGTCGGGCGGTCACGGCAGCTCGAGGGCGTGCTGCTGCTGGGACCGCGGCTCTCGGAAGAGCCGTACGCCGGCGAGGACGTCTCGCTGCTGGCGTCGCTCGGCACCCAGGCAGGACTCGCGCTCGAGAACATCCGTCTGGCCGAGACCATGGCCGAGCGGCTCGAGGCCGAGCGGCGGGTATCGCACGAGCTGGAGATCGCGCGCGAGGTCCAGGCCAAGCTGCTGCCGCAGGAACGCCCCGCGCTGGCGACCCTGGACTACGCCGGGGCGTGCCTCCAGGCGCGCCTCGTCGGCGGCGACTACTTCGACTTCGTCTCGTTCTCGACGGGGCAGTTCGGGCTCGTGCTGGCGGATATCTCGGGGAAGGGCATCTCGGCGGCGCTGCTGATGGCGAGCCTCCAGGCCAACCTGCGCGCGCAGTACGGCTCCGCCCCGCACGATCTGACGCGGGTGCTGTCCGCGATCAACAAGGTCTTCTTCGACTCGACCGCCGCGAACCACTACGCGACGCTGTTCTTCGGGGTCTACGACGAGTCGAGCCGCCGCCTGGAGTACGCCAACTGCGGGCACCTGCCGCCGATTGTGCTCCGTCGCGACGGCTGCATCGAGCGGCTCGACACCACGGCGCCCGTCGTCGGGCTGTTCGAGGCGCCCTGGGCGTGCTCCACGGGCAGCATCGAACTGCGCGCCGGGGACACGCTGGTCGTCTTCACCGACGGCGTCAGCGAAGCCGCATCCGAGGACGGCGAGGAGTTCGGGGAGGAGCGGCTGATCGAGCTCGTGAAGGAGCACCGCGACCTGCCTGCCACGGAACTGCTCGACGCCATCGTGCACGCCGTGCGCGATCACAGCGCGCAGGAGCAGTCCGACGATTTGACGCTGATCGTCGGCCGGGCCCGGTAGGAGGCCAGGGGGTGGCAGGGCCCCTGGCCCCTGGCCCCTGGCCCCTACACCTTCACCTGCTGACCACCAGAAATGTGCTCGACGCGGTAGCCGCCGGCCGACTTGTCGCGCAGGTAGATCGCGCCGAAGATCGCCACGATCACCAGCGGCAGCAGCGCCCACCACGCGTACATGCCGCGCGGGCCGTACAGGTCGTTGAGGTGTCCCATCACGGGGCCTGCCACGGCGGTCGAGATGCTGCCGGTTCCGCCGATGATGGCCAGCCCCAGCGCGCCGGTGCGCGGGAAGCGCTCCGACGTGATGCCGAGCATCGTCGGCCACCAGAACGCGGTGCCGACAGCAATCAGCGCCGAGCCGCCGAACGCCATCGCCGGGCTCTGCGCGGCGGAGAACAGATACAGGCCGAGCGCCGCCGGGACGGCCGTCACCGCGATCAGCGCGACCGGTGACACCCGGTGCGAGATGCCGCCGGCGAACTGCCGCATCAGGTACATGATGCCGTTCACCCAGACCAGCACCAGGATGCCGGCCCCGGCCCATCCCGCCATAACCTCGTCGAACACGTTCGCGTACCAGGCGCCCGCGCCGAGCTCCGTCGCCGCCGTCAGCCACATCGCCACCCAGATGACGATGAACAGCGGCCGGAACACCTGACGGACCATTTCCCCGGTCGGCACGCCCGCAGCCTTCCGCTCCGTGGCCGGGAAGGTCTGACCGATGAACATCAGCGTGTACACGATGGACGGCACGAGCATGAGCATCATCTTCGCCTGCCAGCCCAGCCCGATCCGCGTGAACAGGAACGCCGCCACGCCGCCGATGACGATGCCGCCCGGGAACCAGGCGTGGAGGAGCGTGAGCTTCGCCGTCTTCTCCTTGTCGTAGATCGTCGCGACCAGCGGGTTGATGGCCGCCTCGACGAGGCCGTTCGCGATTCCGATGATCACGGTGGCGAGGAAGAGCACCGTGAAGTTCGGCGCGGCGATCGTCAGGAGCGTGCCGCCGATGTGCCCGGCGGCGGCCAGGCGCATGATGGTCCCCATGCCCAGGACGTCGCAGAGCGGGCCGCCGATGAAGATCGACAGGCCGAAGCCCCAGAACGCGGCGCCGGCGATCCAGCCAAGCTCCGTCTTGTTGAGGGCGAAGATGGTCTCGAAGTCGCCCATGATGTCGCCGCGAATGGCGAACGACATCGCGGTCGCGATGAGCGAGATACAGCTGGCGGTGAAGAGCCGTTGCTTGTTCATGAGCGTGCGGACTCCCTCCTGGCGGCCCCGGCAGCCCACCCGAAGTGGTCGGACATCCGCCGGGCGCCCCGGACTATAGACCGTTGCGCGCCCGAGGACAACCGGGGATCGCGCGGTCGCCGACGGGGGAGGCCCGACCTCGGACGATCGCGGCGCCCGGGAATGTCCTAGAATCGTCGGTCGTGACTGCCGTCGAATTTCCGTCCGCTCCCATCGTCCAGATCTCGCTCGACCTCACCAGCATGGCCGACGCCCTCGAGATGGCCGACATCGCCGTCGCCGCCGGCGTCGACTGGCTCGAGGCGGGCACGCCGCTGCTGCTGGCCCACGGCCTGCGGGCGGTGGAGACCCTCAAGACCCGGTTCCCGAACCACCCGATCGTCGCCGACCTGAAGACGATGGACGGCGGCTACCTGGAAGCGGAGATGATGGCGAAGGCCGGCGCCAGCTTCGTCGTCGTGATGGGACGGGCGCACGAGGCGACCGTGCGGCGCGTCGTCGACGCGGCGCGCGAGTACGGGGTCCGGGTGATGGGGGACAACCTCGCCGCCGACGATCGCGTCGCGAACGCGAAGTGGCTCGAGTCGCTGGGGGTCGACTACATCATCCACCACATCGGCTACGACGAGCGGCGGATGATCCAGGGGCTCAGCCCGATGGACGAGCTCGACGAGGTCGTCGAGGCCGTGTCCGTGCCGGTGCAGGCCGTCGGTGGGCTCTCGATTCGGCAGGCGATCGAATGCCCCGCCCACGGCGCGCCGCTCGTCGTGCTGGGCGCGCCGCTGGTCATCGACGCGGACGATTTCCGTCCCGCGGCCTCCGATCTGCACGGCGTGCTCAGCGAGATCTGCGCGGAGATCCGCAAGACCCCCTTCAAGCGGCCGGCCAGCTGGGGCCGCCGCGATGCCCGGAGTGGACGATGACGACGCAGCAGGCGGTGGTGCAGTACGCGTTGACGCCGATGGCGGTGGAACTGCGCGAGGTGCCGGTGCCGGAGATCGGGCCGGCCGACGTGCTTCTGGCGGTCGGCGCCGCCTCGGTCTGCGGGTCGGACGTGCATCAGGCGTACGCCACGCACTCGTGGGCCGTGAACGTGCCGGTCACCCTGGGGCACGAGTTCGGCGGCACCGTCGCCGCGGTCGGCCGTGACGTGAAGGGCTACCGCGAAGGCGATCGGGTGGTCAGCGAGACCGCCGCGGTCATCTGCGGCGAGTGCCTGATGTGCCGCACGGGACGGTACAACCTCTGTCCGTCGCGCAAGGGCTTCGGCTACGGCGTCGACGGCGCGATGGCGCACTACGTCCGCGTGCCGGCCCGCTGCCTGCATCACGTGCCCGATTCGCTGCCGTTCGAGATCGCCTGCCTGACCGAGCCGCACTGCGTCGCCTACAACGCGATGTGCGGGAACGCCAGCATCCAGCCCGGCGACAGCGTGGTCGTGCTCGGGCCGGGGCCGATCGGGCTGCTGTGCGCGCGCATGGCGGCGCTGTCGGGGGCGCATCCGCTCATCGTCGCGGGGCTTGCCGGCGATGCCGGCCGGCTGGAGACCGCGCGGGCGCTCGGGGCCACGCACACGGTCAACGTCCAGGCGGAGAACCTCGAAGAGGTGGTCCGCGATCTCACGCCGGTCGGCGCCGACGTCGTGTGCGACGCCTCGGGGGCGAGCCGTCCGCTCGACCTCGCGCTGAAGCTGGCGCGGCCCGATGGGCAGGTGGTGAAGGTGGGCTGGTCGCCGGACCAGTTCGCCGTCGATCTGAACCCGCTCGTGCAGAAGAACATCCGCCTGCAGGGCTCGTTCAGCCACAACTATCCGATCTGGGAGCGGGTGATCTACCTGCTCGACCAGGGGCTCACGCGCGCGGAGCTGATCGTCGGCCTCAAGGCGGGGCTCGACGGCTGGCACGGCGCCTTCGAGGCGATGCACACCGGCCAGGTGATCAAGTCGGTGCTCGTGCCGACGGCGTGACGGCCGGCATGTCGGATCTCGGCGGCCGGATCGCGCTCGTCACCGGATCGACGTCCGGCATCGGACGCGGCATCGCGCTGCGGCTGGCCGCGCTCGGTGCGCGCGTGATGGTGCACGGCCTGGACGAGGACGGCGCGCGCGAGACGACGGCCCGGATTGCCGCGGCGGGCGGCGAGGCGGACTGGCGCCTGGGCAACCTGGAGGATCCGCGGGCCTGCCGCGACGCGATCGACGCCACCGTCGAGCGGTTCGGCGCGCTCGACATCCTCGTCAACAACGCCGGGCTCACCACGCGCGGCGGCATCGAGGACGTGCCGCTGGAGGTCGTCGACCGGCTGTTCGCGGTCAATCTCCGCGCGCCGCTGCTGCTGATTCAGGCCGCCATCCCGCACCTGCGCGCCCGGGGTGGCGGCGCGATCGTGAACATCGGCTCGATCAACGCCTACATCGGCGAGCCGAAGCTGTGCCCCTACTCGGTCACGAAGGGGGGCCTGATGACGCTGACGAAGAACACCGCGTCGACGCTGAACCGCTACCGGATCCGCGTCAACCAGATCAACGTCGGCTGGACCCTGACCGAAGGGGAGCACACGGTCAAGCTGCTCGAAGGCAAGGGCGAGGACTGGCTGGACGATGCCGTGAAGACGCGTCCGTGGGGGCGCCTGCTGTTGCCGGAGGACATCGCGTACGCGGTCGAGTACTTCGTCACCGACCGCTCGGCGCTCGTGACCGGCGCGGTGCTGGATCTCGAGCAGTATCCGGTGGGAGCGCCTCCGAACTGGTAGCGAGCGTACGCCTCACACGGAGCCACAGAGCGCACAGAGGACGCACAGAGAATCGTCTTGCCAATCGTTCCCGGTGTCCGGCACTTCCCATTCAAGTGTTGAGCCCCGTTGTGTCTGCTCCGCGTGCTCCGTGCCTTCGTGGTTCGTGATGTCGATTCCGATGAACACTCCCCGCATCTCCGTCTTCCCCAAGTGCTACTTCGACGAGCTCGTCTCCGGTCAACGCAGCTACGTGGGATGGATCCACGACGCCGCGACACTCGGCGGGGAAGGGGTCGAGCACTACGACGAGTTCTTCCCCAGCTACGACGAGCGGGACGTCGCGCCCGTCATGGAGGCGATGCGCGAGACGGGGCAGATCTCGTCGATGCTCTGCTTCTCGCCCGACTTCACGCACCCCGACCCCGACGAACGGCTGCGCCAGGTGGAGCGGCAGCAGCGCGCGATCGACCTGTCCGTCCGCATCGGCGCGAAGTACTGCCGCACGCTGAGCGGCCAGAAGTATCCCGGGCTGTCGATCGAGGAAGGGGTCGCGCGCGCGGCCGAGTGCATCAAGCGGTCCCTCGAGTACGCCGAGAAGCGGGATGTCGTCCTGACGCTCGAGAATCACTACAAGGTCGGCGACTGGCTGTACCCCGAGTTCGCGCAGCAGGAGGAGCCGTTTCTCCGGCTGCTCGACGCCGTCGGCGAGTCGCCGTACTTCGGCGTCCAGTACGATCCGTCCAACGCGCTGGTGGGCGGCTTCGACCCGATCGCCTTCCTGGAGAAGGTCAAGCACCGGGTCGTGACGATGCACGCCTCGGACCGCTACCTGGTGCCGGGGACCTCGCTGGACGACATCCGGCTGCAGGACGGGACCATCGGCTACCCGGACAAGCTGCGGCACGGCGAGACCGGGCAGGGCACGAACGACTACGACGCGATCTTCCGCATCCTCCGGGGCGTCGATTTCAGCGGCTGGATCTCCGTCGAGGACGGCATGGACGGCCTCGACGAGCTGCGCCGGTCGGTGGAGTTCCTGAAGCGGATGCGGGACCGCTACTACACGTAGAACGCCCCGGGCGGCCGGAAGGCCGCCTGCCTGCCGGATCCGGCCTTTTCCGACCCCTCCGCCTCCCGCCGGACCCGAGGCCCCCGCCCTTTCGCCGCCGGGGCTCGCCGGCGATAGTACAATCGGAGATTTGGGCCCCTCGCGGTGGGGCCGCAGAGTGGGGGGATGCAGGATTCCGCCGTCACCGCCGCCACGCACCTCGTCGTACGCGGCGCCCGGACGCACAACCTCAAGGACGTCGACGTCTCGCTGCCGCTCGGGTCGCTGATCATCGTCACCGGCGTCTCGGGATCGGGGAAGTCGTCGCTCGCCTTCGACACGATCTACGCCGAGGGACAGCGCCGGTACGTGGAGTCGCTCTCCGCCTACGCCCGCCAGTTCCTGGAGCGGATGGAGAAGCCGGACGTCGACCACATCGACGGCATCTGCCCGGCCATTGCCATCCGCCAGAAGAACAGCATCCGCAACCCGCGCTCGACGGTGGGCACGACCACCGAAATCCACGACTACATGCGGCTGCTCTGGGCGCGGGTCGGGCGCACCATCTGCCGCGTTTGCGGGAACGAAGTCGCGCGGGAAACGGCCGAGGTCGTGTCGCGGCGGCTGGCGGCCCTCCCGGAGGGCACGCGCCTGCTGATCGGCTTCGAGATGCCGGTCGTCGCGGTCCCTGACCGTCCGGCGCGCGGGGAGCCCGACGAGGAGGAGGCGGACCGGGAGAACGGCGACGAGTTCGAGCCGCCGCAGAACGTCGACCCGTGGCGCGAGACGCTGCAGACGCTCGGGCGCCGGGGCTTCCGGCGCGTGCTGCTCGACGGACGGGCGGTGACGCTCGAGGACGTGGACCCGGCCGCCCTGGCCGGCCGTGCCGCGGTCGAGGTCGTGGTCGACCGGGTGCAGGTCGAGCCGGACATCGAGGGACGGCTCACCGACTCGATCGAAATCGCCTACCGCGAGGGGGGCGGAGCGGCCTTCGCGATCGAATTGCCGCGCGGCGAGGGGCGGGAGCCGGTCCGGCACGACTTCAGCGAGCGCTTCGAGTGCCGGCGCTGCCAGATCCCGTACGAGGACCCGCAGCCGCGGCTCTTCTCGTTCAACAACCCGTTCGGCGCCTGCCCGACGTGTCACGGCTTCGGCAACGTCATCGAGCTCGATCTCGATCTCGTCGTGCCCGATCCCTCGAAGTCGATCAGACAGGGGGCCATCGAGCCGTGGACGAAGCCGCACTACCGGCAGGAGCTCACGGTCCTGAAGCGCGAGGCGAAGCGGCTGGGCATTCCGCTCGACACGCCGTGGCGCGACCTCACCGCCGAGCAGCGCCGGATCGTGGTCGAAGGCGACGGCGGCGACTATCCGGGCGTCCGCGGGTTCTTCGCCTGGCTCGAGCGGAAGAAGTACAAGGTCCACGTCCGCGTGTTCCTGAGCCGGTATCGCGGCTACCAGACGTGCCCCGACTGCGGCGGCACGCGGCTGCGGCGCGAGGCGCGGGACGTGCAGGTCGGCGGCCGCACGATCGACCGGGCTTCGGCGCTCACCGTCAAGGAGGCGCAGACCTTCTTCTCCACGCTCGCGCTCGGCGAGCAGGAGGCGGTGGTCGCCGGGAAGGTGCTGCGCGAGATCGTCCGGCGTCTGCAGTTCCTCTCCGACGTCGGCCTGGATTACCTCACGCTCGATCGGCTGTCCTCGACCCTCTCGGGCGGCGAGTCGCAGCGCATCAGCCTGGCGACCTCGCTGGGCTCGGCGCTGGTGGACACGCTCTACGTCCTCGACGAGCCTTCGATCGGCCTGCACCCGCGCGACAACCGGCGCCTGATCGACATCCTCCGGCAGCTCCGGGATCAGGGGAACACCGTGCTGGTCGTCGAGCACGATGCCGACATGATCGCGGTCGCCGACCACATCGTCGATCTGGGACTCGGCGCCGGCGAGCACGGCGGACGCGTGATCTACGAAGGCACGCTCGAGGGGCTGAAGCAGGACGTCCGGTCGCTGACGGCGAAGTACCTGCGGGACGATCTGGCGATTCCGGTGCCCCCCACCAGACGCCGCGGTACCGGCCAGAAGGTCACGGTCTTCGGCGCCGCGGAGCACAACCTCAAGGACATCGACGTGTCGTTCCCGCTCGGCGCCCTGACGTGCGTGACCGGCGTGAGCGGTTCCGGCAAGTCGACGCTGGTGCACGACGTCATCTACGCCGGCATCCGGCGCGCGAAGGGCGAGGGCGCGTCGGAACGGCGGCTGGGCGCCTTCGAGCGGATCGAAGGGGTCGAGTTCCTCTCGGACGCGGTCCTCGTCGATCAGACGCCGATCGGCCGGACGCCGCGCTCGAACCCCGTCACGTACCTCAAGGCGTTCGATCCGATCCGCGAGCTGTTCGCCTCCACGAAGGACGCGCGCACGCGCGGGCTGACGGCGAGCCATTTCTCCTTCAACGTGCCCGGCGGGCGCTGCGACGCGTGCGAGGGGGAAGGAGAGGTGCGCGTCGAGATGCAGTTCCTCGCCGACGTGTTCGTGCCCTGCGATCAGTGCGACGGGCGGCGGTTCAAGCCGCAGGTGCTCGAGGTCCGGTACCGGAACCGCAACATCCACCAGGTGCTCGAGATGACCGTCCGCGAGGCGCTCAGCTTCTTCAGCGCCTCGCCGAAGGTGCTGCGGCGTCTGCAGGTCCTCGACGAGATCGGCCTCGGCTACCTCCGGCTCGGGCAGCCGGCGACGACGCTGTCCGGCGGCGAGGCGCAACGCGTGAAGATCGCGTCGCATCTGGCGTCGACGACGGGCGAGCGGCTCCTGTACGTGCTCGACGAGCCGACGACGGGGCTGCACTTCGACGACATCGCGAAGCTGCTCTCGGCGTTCCGCAAGCTGCTCGAGCAGGGGCACACGCTGCTCGTGATCGAGCACAACCTGGACGTGATCAAGACCGCCGACTGGGTGATCGATCTCGGACCCGAAGGCGGGGACGGCGGCGGCGAGGTCGTCGTCTCGGGCACACCCGAACGGGTGGTGGAACATCCGACGTCGCACACCGGCCGTTTTCTCAGGCCCGTGCTCGAAGCCGCGCGCGCCCGCATGATGGCGGCGGAGCACGATGACTGACCGGCTGGCCGCCGCGCTGCTCGCGGGGATGGCGCTCGCGTCGCCCGTTCACGCGCAGACGGGGCCGGGGATCGCGCAGATGAAGGCCGGCCTGGCGTCGCCGTCGGCCGACACCCGCGCGGCCTCCATCGAGGGGCTCGCCGGCATCGGCGGCTTCGATGCCGCCGACGCCATCGCCGGCGCGCTCGGCGATCCGGACGACGGCGTGCAGCGGGCCGCAATCGACGCCCTGCTCACGATGTACACGGTGCCCGGGGACCTCCGGGGACGGCAGTGGGGCGTGGGCGCCGGCACGCCACCGGTGACGCGTGTGGAGCAGGCCTTCGAGGCCGGTCCGTTCGCGACCATGCCGGCGCGCGTGCCGGAGAGCGCCATCACGGGGCTCGCGTCGCTCGTGCGCGCGGACGAGTCGCTGCGCACGCGCGTGTCGGCGGCCTATCTGCTCGGCGTCATCGCCGCGCCTGCCATGGGAACGCCGCCGCCCGGCCTCGAGCGGGCCGGCGCCGAGCTGGCCGCGGCGCTGTCCCATCCCGACGCGGCGACGCGGCAGGTCGTCGCGCGCGTGATCGGCCGGATTTTCACGCCCGGAGAGGGGCGCACGGTTCCGATCGGTCTCGGCGACGCCGTGATCCACGCGATGAACGATCCGGATCCGGATGTCCGCCGCTGGGCCATGGACTCGCTCGGCTGGATGCGCTACACGCGCGCGCTCGCCGCGCTGACCGAACGCTTCGCGTTCCATGGCCATGGGCCTGACGCGTCCGCAGCGCTTCACGCGCTCGCGCGGATCGCGTCGCCCGCGAGCGCGCCGGTGTTCCTCGATCAGCTCCGGTCGCAGACGCCGGCGCTCCGGATGATCGCGGCGGAGGGGCTCGGCCGTCTCGGCGGCGCCGAGGCGAAGGCGGCCATTCGGGACCTGGCGGCCCGGGAGCGGCATCCGTCCGTCCGGCTCGCGGTCGCGTTCGCGCAGGTCCGGCACGGCGACCTCCAGGACGTCGGGCCGATCGCGGACGGCTTGCGCGCGACCGAAACCGAGGTGCAGGCCCGCGTGTATCTCGCAGAGATCGGGATGGACAACCCGGCCGCGCTGCACCCGCTCCTGCAGTCGCGCGACACGCGGCTGCGGCAGGGGACCGTCGAGCTGCTCGGAGTCTCCGGGCGTCCCGATCAGATCCCGGTCGTCGAGCCGATGCTGGGCGATCCGCAGCCGGCCGTCATCGAGGCCGCGTCCGAAGCGCTCCGGCGGCTGCGCGCGTACGAGGCGCTCGCGGCGCGATGAACGGCCCGCTCCCGCACGCCTTCTACGCCCGGCCGACGCTCGAGGTGACGAGAGATCTCGTCGGCATGGTGCTCGTCCATCGCTCCCGCGCCGGCATCACCGCGGGCCGCATCGTCGAGGTCGAGGCGTACATCGGCGAGGACGACCCCGCCTGCCACGCGGCGCCGGGTCCGACGCGGCGGAACGCGCCGCTCTACGGGCCGCCCGGCATCGCTTACGTCTATCTGAACTACGGCATCCATTCGCTGCTGAACGCCGTGGCGGAGCCGGCCGGCTCGCCGGCCGCGATCCTGATTCGCGCGCTCGAGCCGCTCGACGGAATCGAGCTGATGCGCCGCCGGCGCGTGCGGGCCGGAGCGGCCCGCGCGCTCGATACGCACGCGATCTGCCGCGGGCCCGGCAACCTCACCGTTGCGATGGGGATCACGCTGCGGGACAACCGGACGGATCTCGCCGGCTCGCGCATCTGGATCGAGGACCGCGGCCTCGGCGCCACGACCGTCGCGTGGAGCCCGCGCATCGGGATCCGCGTCGGCACCGAGCGTCCGTGGCGCTGCTTCGATCCGGCGAGCCCCTGCGTGTCGGGGCCGCGTACCGCCGCGGTCTACTGACGGCGGGCGACGAGGTTGTGCAGGGTGGCCGGGGGCAGTTCGATGCCGGCCTGCTGCAGCGCCTCGAGCACGCGGCGGCGCAGTTCGCGGCCGACCTCCCACTGCCGGCGGGGCAGCGTCTTGATGCGCGACCGGATCACGACCTGTCCGTCGCGGAACGCGTCGACCCCGAGCACTTCCAGCGGCTCGAGGATCAGCATGCCGAACGTCTCGTCCTGCTGCAGGGTGCCGGCCGTCTCGCGCAGGATGTCGATGACGCGGCTGGTGTCCTGCCGGAAGTCCACGGTCAGATCGATCAGGTAGTACGCGAAGTCGCGGGTGCGGTTCGCCAGCGTCGTGATCGCGCCGTTCTGGAACACGTGCACGGCGCCTTCGAGATCGCGCAGGACGATCGTCCGCAGGTTGATCGCCTCGACACTGCCCCCCTGCCCGTTGATCACGACGACGTCGCCGACGCGGACCTGGTCCTCGAGGATCAGGAAGAAGCCCGCGATGTAGTCGCGCACCAGCCACTGGGCGCCGAAGCCGAGCGCGACGCCCGCAATCCCGGCGCCGGTCAGCATCGGCACGATGTCGACGTTCAGCTCGCGCAGGACGACGAGCAGCGTGATTCCGGCGACCAGCACCACCGAGACGCTGCGCAGGAGCGCGCCGAGCGTCTGGGCCCGTCGCGCGCGATCGAGCGACGCCCCTTCGGCCCCGCGCGCCAGTTCGAGCTCCAGCCGGCGCGTCGATCCGGCCACCACCCGCACGAGCAGCCACGCTATCGTGACGACCAGGGCAATCCGCAGCCCCGCCGTGAGCGCCCAGCGCAGCACCGAGCTCTGGCTCAGGCCTCCCTCGACGTGGAAGCCGATCGCGTCCAGCGCGGGAAGCGCGGTGACCAGCAGCACCAGCAGGAACATCACCAGCCGGGCGACCCGCGCGGGCCGATCGACGAGGCGCGCGACGTCGTGGCCGGTGTAGATCGCGGTGAGCGTGGCACGGACGAGACGGCCCGTGAGGCGGGCCGCGGCGTAGGCCAGCAGGAAGGCCACCCCGAGCGCGATGACGATCTCGGGCGGTTCGGCGATCCCGTCGGCCAGGGTCGTACCGGTCGGCAGCTGGAACATCGGCAACACGTGTCGGGTCAGTACGCGGCCTGGCGGCGGCGCGAGGCCTGAACGATCGGCACGCGGAGCTCGATCTCCCGTCCCCCGCGGTCGACCACCATCGTCATCCGGCTGCCAATCGGCGCGTCGGCGACGATCCGCTGCAGCTGCCCGACATTGTCGATCGCGGTGCCGTCGACGCGCCGGATCACGTCCCCGGGACGCAGGCCCGCCTGGTAGGCCGCGCTGCGGCGATCCATCTGGTAGACGAGCAGCCCTTGCGCGTCCGCGAGCTCGAGCTGCCGCGCGAGCCGATCGTCGACCGGCACCAGCTGGACGAGCCCGATCGTGCCCCGGCGGACCTCGCCGTGGCGGATCAAGTCATCCATGACCCGGCGCGCCAGGTTGCTCGGCACCGCGAAGCCGATGCCCTGGTATCCCCGCGTCTGGGTGAAGATGGCCGTGTTGATGCCCACCAGTTCGCCGCGGCTGTTGATCAGCGCGCCGCCCGAGTTGCCCGGATTGATGGCGGCGTCGGTCTGGATGAAGTCCTCGTAGCCGGCGATCCCGAGGTTGCTGCGGCCGAGCGCCGAGACGATGCCGAGCGTGACCGTCTGATTGAGCTGGAACGGATTGCCGATCGCCAGCACCCATTCCGCGATCTTCAGCGTGCTCGAATCACCCCACGGGATGGCCGGCAGGTCCTGCGCGTCGATCTTCAGCACGGCGATGTCCGTCGTCGGATCGACGCCCACCACCTGTGCGCGCATCTCGCGCTTGTCGGCCAGCGTGACGCGGACCTCGGTGCCGCGTCCGAGCTCGCCGAGCACGTGCACGTTCGTCAGGATGTAGCCGTCGGGGGAGACGACCACGCCGGAGCCGAGGCTGTAGCGCGGGCTCCCGCGTCCGCCGAACGCGTCGAGGTCGCCGAAGAACTGCTCGAAGAACGGGTCTCCCGCGAACGGGGAGAACGCGCGGCGCGGCGGCTGGACCGAGGCGATGTTCGTGACCGCGTTGACCGTGCGCTCGGCGATGACGCTGAAATCGGGCGCGGGCGGCGCCGCGGCGCGGAGGGGTCGGGCCGGATCCGGCGCGGACGCCGCCGGTGCGGTGTCCGCCACCGCGGCACCGGCCGGATCGGCGGCCGCGGTGTCGGCCGACCGCAGACGCCCGGTCAGGACCAGACCGGCCGCGAACCCCGTGACGAGGAGCAGCGCGGCCAGGAGCAGGCGTCGAATCACGTCAGTTCACGTCGATGCGCCGCGGTCCGGCGCCGGCGGCCTTCGGGACCGTGACGGTGAGCACGCCGTCCTTGAGGTCCGCGGCGATGCCTTCGGCGTGGACGGTCGTCGGAAGCGCGAAGCGCCGGAAGAACGCGCCGTGGCCGCGCTCCACGCGGTGGTAGCGCTCGCACGGCATGTCGACGGCCGGACGCGTGCCCTGCAGCGTGAGCTGTCCGTCGTGGAAGCGGATGTCGAGGTCCTCGCGCCGCAGGCCCGGGAGCTCCGCGGTCAGGATGAACGCTTCCGCGGTCTCGACGATGTCGACCGGAGGCGTCCAGCCGGTGGCGTCCTGACCGGTCAGGCGCTCCATCCGCTCGTGCAGCGCCAGCAGGTCCCGGAGCGGGTCCCAGCGTGTGAAGGCCACGAAAAAATCCTAGCACGGTTGAGCGGGCCCGGACAGCTGTGGTACGATCCCAAGGATCTACCACCTCCTGACTGACCAGACTATGAGCACGCTGCAGGCGACGAAGTTGCGCAAGGGGATGCTGGTGACGATCGGCAACGATCTGCTCCGGGTCCTGGAAGTCCAGCATGTCACGCCCGGCAACCTGCGGGGGTTCGTCCGGGCGAAGTTCCGGAACCTCCGGACCGGGACCCTCTCGGATCAGAAGCTGCGGTCGGAGGATTTCGTCGAGCGCGCCACGCTGGACGAGCGGGAGATGCAGTACCTCTACAACGACGGCGAGAGCTACTGCTTCATGGACACGTCGACCTACGAGCAGATCCATATCACCGCGGAGGCGCTCGGGGATTCGATCAACTATCTCGTCGGCGAGATGCTCATCAACGTGGAGTTCTTCGGCAGCGAGCCGGTCGGGATCGAGCTGCCGCAGACCGTCGATCTGCTGGTGCAGGACACCACGCCCGCCATCAAGGGAGCGACCGCCAGCGCGCAGCTCAAGCCCGCCACGCTCGAAACCGGCCTCGTCGTCCAGGTGCCCCCCTTCGTGAACATCGGCGACCGGATCCGGGTGAACACGGAGAGCGGGGAGTATCTGGCGAGAGCGTAGGCAACGGGAAGCCG
>CAYUPN010000074.1:0-19664 GCA_964446605.1 uncultured Bifidobacteriaceae bacterium
GGGCAGGGGCCAGGGGTCAGGGCAGGGAACGTGTAGCCGGCAGCTGGCGGCGGGCAGCGGGCAGCAATCCGCTCGACGCGCGTCAGTCCCAATCCGCAATCAATCCGCAATCCGCAATCAGTCGATCTCGATGATGCCCGACCCGCCGCGCCGCGACGATCCGGCGAGCACCGGTTCGGGATGCGGGAGGCGCGCCAGTGCGTACTGCTGGACTTCCTGCGCCGCGATTGCCTCATCGGCCGCCTCCGGGCGGCAGTGGATGCGCACCCACAGGCGGAGCAGCGGGTCGGCGAAGGCATAGCGCTTCTGGCTGACGGCGATCAGGTCGACGTCCTCGAGCCAGGAGAGGTAGTCCTTGGTCGACCCGGGTGTCCGCTGGAGCCGGAGCGCGATCTCGGTCAGCGTGAGCGGCTCCTCCTCGGCGAGGATCTCGAGAATGCCCTTCAGCGCACCGTAACCGCGCGCGCGGTGCAGGCGCAGCTCGTACGAATAGCCGATCTCGCGATCGAGGGCGCCGCCCGGCGCAATCAGCGCGGTCAGCCCGCTGATCGGGTCGGCGCCGCCGAGCTCCTCCATCGCGCGGCCGAGCGCCGCCGCATAGCCGCAGTGCCCCTCGGTGAGCGCGTGCACGGCGCGCACCAGGTCGTCGTCGCCGCGCTGACCCGGCGTCAGCAGGTCGCGGATCTCCCCGGGCTCGAGCGGCCCGATGGTGATGAGCTCCACGGCGGGCGGGGCGCTGCGCAGGAACCGGCGCGCGCGCGTGACGTAGCGCGTCGCGAGCACGCAGCGGTTCGTCGACGCGGCGAGCCCCTCGAACAGATCGCGGAGCACGTGCCGCAGGCCGGGGAAGTTCTCGAAGGTCCGGAACTCCAGGATCTCGTCCAGCAGGAAGATCACCGGGCCGCCGTCGGCCGCGCGCGCGCCGCGCAGGAAGGCGAGCAGGGCGTCGAAGGCCTCGCGCGGCGACGCCGCGTCGGGCGAGACGTCGTGCGCGGTGAACGGCGAGGCGGCGATCACCGCGCGCAGCAGCCGCTCCGGCGTCGACGCGGCGCGCTCGACGTCGATGTACTGGGTCCGCGACGTGCCGAGCCGCTCCTGCAGCCCGCGCAGCAGGGCCGTGCGCCCCATGCCACAGCGGGCGGCGAGCACGGGGAGCCTGGGCGGCGACGCCTCGAGGGCGGCCAGCACACGGCGTTCGAGCTGGGGTCGCACGCTGGTCATGAAAGGTCTGTAAGGTATGGACCTCTGCGCGCGTTGTCAATCCGCAGAAGGAACATTTATCGATTGACCGGGTTCCCGGGGATGTGATCGAGCGCGCCCTCGTCGATTGCGGCGGCCAGCGCGGCAATGTCGGGGGCGGGCGGGCGATCGCCGGCGCGCGCCGGCACGCGCGCGCGCACCACGCCGCGGACCGCCTCGAGCGCCGGCGAGGTGCGCAGCGGCGCGAGCAGATCCACCGCGTCGCACGCGCACAGCAGCTCCACCGCGACCACCGTCCGGGCCAGCTCGACCGCCCGCGCGGCCTTGAGCGCGGCATGCATGCTCATGCTGACGTGGTCCTCGCGGTTGCCCGACGTCGGGATCGTGTCCACCGAGGCCGGGTGCGCGAGGGTCTTCAGCTCCGAGGCGAGCGCCGCGGCGGTGACCTGCGCCATCATCAGCCCCGACTCCAGTCCGCCGTGCCGCGTGAGAAACGGCGGCAGGCCGCTCGTCGCCGGGTTGACGAGGCGATCGGCGCGCCGCTCGCTGATCGTCGCCAGCTGGGCGCACGCGATGGCCAGGACGTCGGCGGCCAGACCGACCGGCGCGCCATGAAAGTTCCCGCCCGACAGGATGGCGTCGTCCCCGGCGAAGACCATCGGGTTGTCCGTCGACGCGTTCGCCTCGACGTCCACCGTGCGGGCGACGAAGGCGAGCGCGTCGCGTGCCGCGCCGTGCACCTGCGCGGCGCACCGTTCCGAGTAGGCGTCCTGGACGCGACCGCAGTCGGCGTGCGACGCGTTGATCGGGCTGCCGGCCATCAGCCGCCGGATGGCGGCGGCCGACGCGATCTGGCCCGGATGCGGCCGCGCGTCGTGGATGCGCGCGTCGAACGGGCGCGTCGAGCCGCGCAGGGCGTCGATCGACAGCGCCGCGGCGGCATCGGCGGCGCGGAGCACGCGCTCGAAGGCCACCGTGGCCAGCGCGAGCAGCGCCGTCGAGGCCTGCGTGCCGTTGACGAGCGCCAGGCCTTCCTTGGGGCCGAGCCGCACCGGTGTCAGCCCCGCGCGCCGCAACGCGTCCATCGCGGGCTCCATGCCGCCACCGGCCGTCACGACCTCTCCCTCGCCGATCAGCGCGAGCGCGAGATGCGCCAGCGGCGCGAGGTCGCCGCTCGCGCCGACCGAGCCCCGGCTCGGCACGCGCGGATGGATGCCGGCGTTCAGCAGCGCGATGAGCGCGTCGAGGACGGCCGGACTGATCCCGGAGTGCCCCCGCGCCAGGACGTTCGCGCGCAGCGCCATCATCGCGCGCACCGCGGGGACGGGCAGCGGCTCGCCGACGCCGGCCGCGTGGCTGCGCAGCAGGTTGACCTGAAGCGCGTCGAGCGCGTCCGGCGCGATGCGCACCTCGGCGAACGAGCCGAAGCCGGTGTTGATGCCGTAGAGGGGGTCGGGACCTGCCGCCCGGCGCTCGACCACCGCGCGGGACGTGGCCACCCGTTCGCGCGCCGCCGGATCGAGCGCCACCGGCGCCCCGGCGGCGACCGCTGCCACCTGCGCGCGGGTCAGCGAACGGCCGTCGAGCACCACACGGGACATCCGTCCCGCATCGTATCACCGGGGCGCGGCGCCGGCACCGGCCGCGCATGGCCCCGGCCGGCGGGATGGTGTACGATGATGCGCTTCAGGACATGGCCAAGAATCTCACCGTCATCGGTGCGCAGTGGGGCGATGAAGGCAAGGGCAAGATCGTCGACCTGCTGACGCCGCGCTTCGCGCTCGTCGCGCGCTATCAGGGGGGCCACAACGCCGGCCACACCGTGTACGTGCGCGGCCAGAAGTTCGTGCTCCACCTGATTCCGTCCGGCATCCTGCATCAGGGGGTCACCTGCGTCATCGGCAACGGCGTCGTGATCGACCCGCAGGCGCTGTTCCGCGAGGTCGACGAGCTGGCGGCGCTCGGCATCGACGTGAACGGCCGGCTGTTCGTCAGCGACCGTGCGCACCTGATCCTGCCGTATCACCGCGAGCTCGACGTGCTCTCCGAGGCGCGACGGGGCGAGCGCCGGATCGGCACGACCTCGCGCGGCATCGGACCGGCGTACGAGGACAAGATCGCGCGGCGCGGCATCCGCGTCTGCGACCTGGCCAACCCCGCCGTGCTCGAAGAGGGGGTGCGCGAGAACGTCAAGGCGCGCAACCGCGTCATCCTCGACACGACGCTCGACTGGAAGCAGGTCTACGACGAGCTGCTGGCCTGCGGAGAGCGGCTGCGCCCGTGGACGGCGGACACTTCGGTCGTCCTGAACGACGCGATCCGCAGCGGCCGGGCGATTCTGTTCGAGGGCGCGCAGGGCACGCTGCTCGACATCGACCACGGCACCTATCCGTTCGTGACCTCGTCGAACTCGTCGGCCGGCGGCGTCTGCACGGGGCTCGGCGTGCCGCCGCGTGCGGTCGGCACCGTGCTCGGGGTCGCCAAGGCCTACACGACGCGCGTCGGCGAGGGCCCGCTCCCGACCGAGCTGCACGGCGAAATGGGGCAGCGTCTGCGGGACACCGGCCAGGAATACGGCGCGTCGACCGGGCGGCCGCGCCGCTGCGGCTGGTTCGACGCCGTCGCCGTGCGGTTCGCCGCGCGCGTCAACGGGCTCGACACGCTCGCGATCACGAAGCTCGACGTGCTCGACGGCCTCGACAGCGTGGAGATCTGCACCGCCTACCGCTGCGGCGACCGCCTGCTCACCGAGTTCCCGGCCGACCTGAAGCTGCTGGCGTCGTGCGAGCCGGTGTACGAGACCATGCCGGGCTGGAAGTCACCGACCCGTGGCGTCACCCGCCACGAGGACCTGCCCGCCGAGGCGCGCGCCTACATCGCGCGGCTGGAGGAGATCACCGGCGTGCCGGCCGGCATCCTCTCCACCGGCTCGGATCGCGAGGAGACGATCATCCGCGATCCCGAGCTCGCCACCGCGACGCTGCGCTCCTAGGCCGCTGCCAGGCAGCCAGCGGCCGCGCCGCGACGCGATCACTCCTTCGTCCGGTGCCGCTCCGCGTACTCCGTGACGGCCTGCGCGTCGGGCGTGGAGAACTCCAGCCCGGCGCGGTAGCGCGGGCCGGCGCTCCCGCCTGCCAGCTCGAAGCGCGCCCAGACCACGAGCGCCGGACAGCGGATCGTGTCGCGATGGTCGACCATCGACACGCGCACGCGCTGGCTCGGCCGCAGCACCGACGACGAGAGCACCTGCGCGCCGAGCGGCGACAGGTCGATGAGACGCGCGGGCAGGCCGTCGACCAGGACGTCGACCCCCTCCTGGATGACGGTCCGCGGCTGGCGCCGCGTCCCGAGATGATCGAGCGGCGCGCGCGCGATCGGCGGCTCGGGCTCCGCCGGTTCGTCCGTGCGGGCCGGTGCGCGAGGGGGCGACACGCGCCAGTAGTCGCTGTCGTGGGAGACGATGCGGAACTCGACGTCGGCGAGCGCGGGATCCGACTTCAGCCGGTCGAGCAGCGCGGCGCCGCGCGACGTGGCCGCGAACAGCCGTTCGAGCGCGACGCGCTGCGGGAGGCGCTCGAGCACGATGGCAATCGCCTGCGCGATGTCGGCGTCGGAGCAGGCGACGATCTCCCCGGCCAGGGATTGCAGCCGCGCGACGAGCGGTTCGAGCAGACCCTCGGGCGCGATCACCACCGTGCACTCAGCCATCGCGTTCCAGCATACAGGATGAATCCACGCGCGAAGCGCCAGGCACGCGTCCCACCGGGAGCCTGTCCCGGCCGGCGATTCGGCGGCACACGCCCTTCCCACGCGCGGCCGCAACGTGATACGAACATCGCCATGCGTCGCCGCCGTTTCACACTCGTTCCCGCCGCACTCCTGCTCGCAGCCTGCAGCGCGCCAGTGCCCGCCGGCCCGCCGGCGCCGGATGCGTTCCTGCCGGGCGGCCGCGTGCTGCTCGACGCGCACAACGCCTACCCGTACGACGGGCAGTTCACGGACCGCATCGATCGCGCGCTGGCGACGGGGGTGCCCGTCGCCGTCGAACAGGATCTCGCCTGGTGTCCCGTGGAGCCTGGCGGCGCGCCCGTCCCGGTCGTCTCGCACGAGACCCGATGTCCCGGCGGCGAGCCGGCGCTCGAGGAATATTTCTTCGCGCGGATCGCGCCGCTGATGGAGCAGGCGCTCGCGGAGGGCCCGTCGCCGGAATGGCCGCTCGTGACGCTCAACCTCGATTTCAAGAGCAACGAACCGGCGCTCCATCGCGCGGTGTGGGACCTGCTCGGCCGGTACGAGCGCTGGCTGACGACGGCGCCGGCGACGCCGGATGGCAGCGTCGCGCCGCTCGCGATCGGGCCGCTGCTCGTGCTCACCGGCGAGCACCCCGCGCAGGCGCAGGCGTTCGCCGGTCCCGGCGTCGAGCGCCTGCGGCTCTTCGGGGCCATCCCGTCGAACCCCGCCGTCGAGCCCGCGGACGTGCCACGGGCGCAACCGGCCACGAACTACCGCCGCTGGTGGAACCATCCCTGGCGGGTCGTGGAGCCCGAAGGCCAGCGCGAGGCCGGCGAGTGGTCGCGCGAGGACGAGGAGCGCCTGCGCGCGATCGTCGACGACGCGCGGCGCAACGGTCTCTGGATCCGGTTCTACACCCTGAACGGCCATGACGGCGACGGACCGGGGTGGTTCGCCGGCTACAACTTCGGCAGCGAGGCGGCGGTCCGGCTCCGCTGGGAGGCCGCGTCGCGCGCGGGCGTCGATTTCATCGCGACGGATCAGTACGAGGCGTTCGCCGCGGCGCAGCGCGCGGCGGCGGCTGGCGACGCTGACGAGTCGGACGGATCGTGACGGCCGCACGCCGCCGATGTCGAGCCGGTGTGCGCGTCCGCCGTTCTTTGCGCCGGTCCCGCCGCCGCGCTACGATGAGCGATCGTGCCTGCCCTCCGGTCCTCGACAGGCCAGTCGGCGTCCGAGACGCCCGCACTCCGGTGCCGCGGGCTCATCAAGCGCTTCGGTGACGTCACCGCCGTCGCCGGTCTCGATCTCGAGGTCCGTCGCGGCGAATGCTTCGGTCTGCTCGGGCCCAACGGAGCCGGGAAGACCACGACCATCGAAATTCTCGAAGGCCTGACGGCGCCGGACGAGGGGGACGTCGAGCTGCTCGGCGAACGCTGGGGACGCGGACGCGACCGCGAGCTCCGCATGCGGCTCGGCATCCAGCTCCAGGAGACGCAGCTCAACGACAAGCTGTCGGTCGAGGAGACCGTCCGGATGTTCCGCTCGTTCGCGGACCGCGGCCGTTCCGTCGACGAGGTGATCGCGCTCGTCGAGCTGGAGAGCAAGCGGCGAAGCTGGGTCGGCACGCTCTCCGGCGGCCAGAAGCAGCGGCTGGCGCTCGCCTGTGCCCTCGCCTGCGACCCGGAGCTCCTCTTCCTCGACGAGCCCACCACCGGCCTCGATCCGCAGTCCCGCCGTCAGCTCTGGGCGCTGCTCGAACACTATCGCGCCGGAGGAGGCACGATCCTCCTGACCACGCATTACATGGACGAAGCGGAGCTGCTGTGCGACCGCGTCGCGATCGTGGACCGCGGCCACGTCATCGCGCTCGACACGCCCCGGGCGCTCATCCGCTCGCTCGGCGCCGAGCACGTCGTCGAGTTCGCGGTGAACGACGGCGCGCCGCTGGAGGCCGGGACGCTGCGGACGCTGCCGGGCGTTCGCGAAGCGCGGTTCGAGGGCTCCAGCTGGGCGATCGGCACGTCGGAAGTGCACCTGACCGTGCCGGCCCTCCTCGAGTACCTGTCCGCGCGCGGCGCCGCGCTGTCGCATCTCAGGACGCACAGCGCGAGCCTCGAGGACGTCTTCGTGTCGCTCACCGGGCGCCATCTGCGCGATGTCTGACCGCGGCGGCGCCTCCGCGCCACTCGTCGAGCTGACGCTCGCGCGCCTGCGCGAGTTCGTGCGCGAGCCGGAAGCGCTCTTCTGGGTGATCGTCTTTCCGATTCTCATGGCCATGGCGCTCGGCGTCGCCTTCCGCGCGTCGGGGGACGAGCCGGTCATCGTCGGCCTGACTGGCGGCCCGGCGCGCGCAACCATCGAGCAGGCGCTCACCGGCGCGTCCGGCATCGTCGTGCGTCCGATCGCGCCGGATCGGATCGCGGTGGCGCTGCAGCGGGCGGAAGTGCAGCTGGTGGTCGAGGCGGCGGAGCCGCCCATCTATCACCTGGATGCGACGCGCGCGGAGAGCCGCCTCGCGCGGCGCGTGGTGGACGACGTGCTGCAGCGCGCGGCGGGGCGGGAGGACGTCTTCACCGCGCGGGAGGCGCCGATCGACGCCGTCGGATCGCGCTACATCGACTGGCTGCTCCCCGGGCTGCTCGGCATGAACATCATGAGCACCGGCCTGTGGGGGCTCGGCTTCTCGATCGTCCAGGCGCGCACGCGCAAGCTGCTGAAGCGCCTGGTCGCGTCCCCGATGCGCCGGCGCGACTACCTGCTCTCGCAGCTGTTCGGCCGCCTGGTGTTCCTGGTCCTGGAGGTCGCCGCGCTCGTGGGCTTCGGCTGGCTGGCGTTCGGCGTGCCGGTCCGTGGGTCGCTGCTGACACTGGCCGGCACCTGTCTCACCGGCGCGCTGTCGTTCGGCGGCATCGGCCTGCTGGTCGCGAGCCGGGCGAAGACCGTCGAGGCCGTCTCGGGACTGCTGAATCTCGTGATGCTGCCCATGTGGCTGCTGTCGGGTGTGTTCTTCTCGGCCTCGAACTTCCCCGACGCCATGCAGCCGGCCATCCAGGCGCTGCCGCTCACCGGGCTGAACGACGCGCTGCGGGCCGTCATGCTCGAGGGGGCGGGCATCGGCGCGATCCTGCCGGAGCTGGCGCTGCTGGCCGCGTGGGGCATCGGATCGTTCGCCCTCGCACTGCGCATCTTCCGCTGGCGGTAGGGGCCGGCTCCCGGGTGGCGCCCGGTGTCCTGTCGACGCGCGGCAGAAAGTGACTCAATCGACACAAATTGCTGTCCAGATTGATACAGTTTCTGCCTTCTGACCGGCTGCCACCCTTGCCGGGCCGCCCGACGCGCACGGATCATCCGGGGCGAGCGTTCAGCTAATACCTGATGTATCAATCGGATAACAAGCGCCGAGACGGGTACGACGACTTCCGTGCCCCGGTGCCGGCCAGCGACGGTGTGCCTCGCTGGCTGGTGGTGCTCGGCGTGACGGCCGGACTGGCGCTGTTCGTCGCGCTGCTGCGGTACGCGATCGACCTGCTCGGCGTCGTGTTCGTCATCACGCTGGTGGGTTTCGCGTTGCGGACGATCAGCGACTGGCTCACGGAAGGCGAGTCGGTCTCGGGCTGGGCGATGAGTGCGGTGTCCTTCAGCCTGATCGGCACGGTGCTGGTCGCGGTCTGGCTGTTCAACTCGGGGGGCCGTGCGCGCGAGGTCACGCTGCCGGGGCCGGTCGAGCGGTCGGTCGACTGGCTGGAGCGGCAGGGATGGGGGCAGCGCGTGCTGCTGCCCGGCGGTTCGCTCTCGGCGCCAGCCCCGGTGTCCACGCGTGTGAACGGGCGCGCCGGATCCGCTCCGACGCCGCCGCCCTCGGGTCCGGCGGTTGCTCCGGCGCCCGCTCCGGCAGTGGCCGCGTCACCCGCGACGCCGTCCGGTGGCGCGTCGCGCACGCGGTCGGCCGGCAGGCCGGGGTCCGCCGGCGCCGGCAGCGGGCAGGCGGCCGCGGCGTCGCGCGAGAACGTCCCGGCGGCGGGCGCGGAGCGTGCCGCCGTGGCATCCGGCGCCGCGCCGGAACCGGAATCCGTTCCTGCCGCGTCGACGACCCTGTCGCTGACCGTCTCGCCGGACAGCCCGGTGGTGGGCCAATCGGTGCGGCTCACCGCGCGGCTCTCGATCGAGCGCGACGCCACGCCACCCGGGACCGTGGCGTTCCACGACGGCGCGCAGCTGCTCGGCCGGGCGCCGCTGCGGCGCGTGGGCGAAGGCTGGGAGGCGTTTCTCGTGACGCTTCGCCTGGGGCTGGGCGATCATGACCTGCAGGCGGTATACGATGGGACCGACCAGCTCGCCGCGAGCCGGTCCCCCCGGGTTCCCGTGTCCGTCACGAGGAGATAACGCGCGGTTCCATGTCCGGCTCCCCGTCCTCGGCCCCCGTTCCGGACGCTCCCCAATTCGAGTCGATCGTCGAAGGCGCGCTCGTCGGCGTGTACGTCGTCCAGGACGGGCGCATCGTGTACGCCAATCCGCGTCTCGGCGAGCTCTTCGGCTACACGCCGGACGAGCTGCGGCGTCTGCCGTCGATTCAGCCGCTGGTCGCCCCGGAGGACTGGCCGATGGTGGAGGACCGGCTGCGCCGGCGGCTCACCGGCGCGATGCAGACCAGCACGCACGTCATGCGTGGCATCCGGCGTGACGGCAGCCGCGTCGAGCTCGAGGTCTACAGCCGGCGGACCGAACACGACGGGCGGCCGGCGGTCGCGGGGACCATGGTCGACGTGACCGAGCGGCGGGCGCGCGAGCGCGATCTCGAGGCGCGCGAGCGGCGCTATCGCGAGCTCATCGAGAACGCGCGCGACATCGTCTACACGCTGGACCTGACGGGACGCCTGACCTCGCTCAATCGCGCCGGCCAGCAGCTCCTGGGCTATTCCGAGGCCGAGGCCTGCACGATGCGGGTCACCGACTTCGTGCCGCTCAACCAGCAGGCGGCGATGACGGCGCTCATCGACCGCAACGTGCGCGATCGCCAGGACGTCACCACGGAGCTGGAGATCATCACGCGGACCGGAGAGCAGCGGGTGCTCGAAGTCAGCACGCAGCTCATCGAGCGCGAGGGATCTCCGGTCGAGATCCAGGGCATCGCACGGGACGTCACGGAGCGGCGGGAACGGGAGCGCGCGCTCCAGAGCCTGACGATCGTCGACGATCTCACGGGTCTGTACAACCGCCGCGGCTTCCTGACGCTCGCCGAGCGGCACCTGAAGCTCGCGATCCGCAAGAAGTCGGGCCTCTTCCTGCTGTTCCTCGACCTCGACGGCCTCAAGCAGGTCAACGACACCTTCGGCCACCTGGAAGGGGACCGGGCGCTCGTCTCCGCGGCGCGGATCCTCCGCCAGAGCTTCCGCAGCGCCGACATCATCGCGCGGCTGGGCGGCGACGAGTTCACGGTGTTCCCGCTCGAAGCCGCGGAGTGGAGCGCCGATCTGCTCCTGAGCCGTCTCGACGAACAGGTGCAGGCGTACAACACGGCCAACGCCGAGCGCGGGTACTCGCTGGCGCTGAGCGTCGGGGTGGCGCGCTTCGAGCCGGGCAGCACCCTGACGATCGACCAGCTCCTCGACCGGGCCGACCAGGCCCTCTACGAGCAGCGCCGGCAGCGCCGGACCTGATCGCGCGTTCCGCTGTCACCGCGCCCGCGTCATCCCTGACGCGTTCACGCGTCACGCGCGCCCGCCTTTGACCCGGTTGACTAAGATGGGATCGTGACCGAACACGTCCGTCCGCTGGCTGAAGCCCGCCCGTTCGTCATCGTCGCCGCGCTCGGCGCGCTGGCGGTGGGCGTCGTGGTGGTCCTGCTGCTCCGCGATCCGGGCATGCCGGCCCACGTCAACGAGGACTACATGCGCGTGGCGGGCCAGGTGCTCCGCGTGGAGCTCCCGCTGACCGACGCGCCGGCGCTGTCGGCGGCGCTGCGCGACCACTTTCCGCACCCGGTGATCGTGCCCGCGCTCGCCGACCTGCGGTACGAGCTCGACGGCGGCGCGATGTCCGCGCTGGGCGGCCGGCCGGCGGCCGTCGCGATCTTCCACAACGACCGCCGCGACCTGCTCGTGTGGCATGCCTACGAAGGCCAGGTGTCGGAGCTGCCGATGACGGCCGACGTGCGCGAGCAGGACGGCCGGCTCTACTACCTGCACCGCAAGACGACCAACACGCTCGTGTTCTGGCAGGACGGGCCCGTGGTGCTGTGCGTGACCAGCTCGCTGCCGTCCGAGCAGGTGTACGAGATCGCGCTGAAGGCGGCGACGCGGTAGCGCGCCGCCTGCTACAATGCGCGTTCCGTGACAGACCGCACGCTCGGATGGGGCCTGCTTGGCACGGCCCGCATCAATCGCGCCCTGATTCCCGCCATTCGTGCCGCCGCGCGCAGCCGGCTGGTCGGCGTCGCCAGCCGCGACGCCGATCGCGGTGCGGCGTACGCGGCCGAGTGGGACATCGCGACCGCCTATCCCTCGTACGACGCGCTCCTCGAGGATCCCGGCGTTCACGTCGTCTACATCCCGCTGCCGAACCATCTGCACGTCGAGTGGACGCTGCGCGCCATCGCGTGCGGCAAGCACGTGCTCTGCGAGAAGCCGCTCGCGCTGACGCCGGAGGAGGTCGATCGCGTGGCCGCCGCCGCGCGCGACCGGGGCGTCGTCGTCGCGGAGGCGTTCATGTATCGCCACCACCCGCTGACGGCGCGGGTCGTGGAACTGGTGCGCGGCGGCGCGATCGGCGCGCTTCGCGCGGTGCGGGGGACCTTCTCGTTTCCGCTGACGCGGCCGGCCGACGTGCGGCTCGTGCCGGAATGGGGCGGCGGCGCCACGTGGGACGTCGGGTGCTATCCGGTGAGCTACGCGCGGCTGCTCGCCGGCGCCGAACCGGTGGCGGTGACCGCGCAGGCCAGGCCGGGCCCGACCGGGATCGACATGGGCCTGGCGGGCACACTGATTTTTCCTGACGGGGTGCTGGCTGCCGTCGACTGCGCATTCGACGCGCACTTCCGCACCTACGTCGAGGTGGCCGGCAGCGAGGGGGTGCTCTGGGTCGACGCGCCGTTCAAGCCGGGCGCGCGAAGCGTCGTGCACCTCTTCAAGGGAGACGAGACGTCGGCCATCGAGGTCATGTCAGGGGCAGATCTGTATCTCGGCGAGGTCGAGGACATCGAGCGGGCCGTCCTCGACGGCGCGCCGCAGGGCATGTCGCTCCAGGACAGCCGCGGCAATGCCGCCGCGCTGCGCGCCCTGCTCGAAGCCGCACGGACGGGCAGGAAAGTAGTGATCGAGTAGCTGGCAGCTGGCGGCTGGCCGTTGAGTGGAGGTGAGCCCGCCAAAGCCTCTCGAACCGACGGTGCGGGCCATCGGTCTGCGCCAGGGCGCCCGGGGGTAACAGGTATCCGGCGTGTGTGCCGATTATAGTGACGGGCTCACACGCTTGCGATGTCCGTAGAACCCGCTGTCCGTGTGCTCGTCGCGGTCGGTCAGGTGCGGGCGCGCGCCGATCTGTGCATCCGGCTGTCCGCGCTGCCCGGGATCCGTGTCGCGGGCGAGGCCGGAGTGGCCGACGAGACGATCGCCGGCATCCGCGAGACCGCGCCGGACGTCCTGTTGCTCGGTCTCAATCTGCCCCCGGCCGGAGCCATCGACCTGCTTCAGCGCGTCCGGCTCGCCGCGCCGACGCTCCCCGTGGTGGTGCTCGTGCCGGACGGGGAGGGCGCGAACGTCGCGGATCTCGTGACCGCGGGTGCACACGGGGTCCTCCCGTTCGACGCGCCGCCGCCGCTGCTCGGACGCTGCCTTGCCCGCGTCCATGCCGGAGAGCTCTGGATCTCGCGCGAAGAGGTGGGGCTGCTCGCCGAGCGCCTCCGGATGGCATCGGCCGACGAGGAGACGAGGCGGCGGTTCGCGGGCCTGAGCCCGCGTGAGCTCGAGATCGTCGCCGCCGTCATTCGCGGCGAAGGCAACCGCGCCATCGCGGAGCATCTCGGACTGAGCCCGCAGACCGTCAAGAACCACCTGTCGAACATCTTCGAGAAGCTCGGAGTCGCGAGCCGCCTGGAGCTCGCGCTCACCGCCCTCCACCTGGTTCCCGCGTTCACGTCTGCAGTTCGAGGCGCCGGCGCGCAGAAGCCGGCAGTTCCGGATACGTCCGACGTCTGAAGGCCGGACGACCGGTACTTTCGGCCCATTGCCGCCCCGGGGGGCCCGGCCTACAGTGCCGGAACCCCAGCATGGCGCCCCCATTCCGTCAGCCGTTCGCGCGCGCGCGACGCTTTCCGCTCGATCTTCCGGCACGCGTCCGGCCGATCGACGCCTCCTCCTGGTTCCAGTCGAACACGTGCAACGTCAGCCGGACCGGTGTGCTGCTGGTCGACGGCGACGGGGCGCTGCAACCCGGCGCCGACGTGGAGCTCGTGCTGACGCTCGCCACCGATGTGAGTACTCGCACCGACGTCGCGGGGGTCGGCCACGTCGTGCGGCGGGGCCGCCTGCAGGGGCGTGACGTGATCGCGGTCGCGATCGACCTCGTTGACTTCCCGGGGGATGACTCCGGGGTGCAAGGGAGCCTGACATGATTCGCCGTTGTGCCGTCATCGCCATCGTGGCTGTCGTGGCGTTGTCCGGAGTGCGTGTCGCGGGCGACGTTCCCGACGTCGCCACCAACACCTGGGCGCCCGGCCCGTCGCTGGCCGGACCCCGGCACGGCGCGACGGCGACGGCGCTGCCGGATGGCAGTGTCCTCGTGGCCGGCGGCCGCGGGATCGAAGGACCGCTGGCCGGTGCGGAGGTGATCACGGCGTCCGGTGCCGTCCTCCCGGCGGCGCCGCTGAGCGTGGCGCGCGCGGATCATGCCGCCGCCCCGCTGCCTGACGGCCGGGTGCTCGTCGCCGGCGGGCACGTCATCGTCGCCCAGGAGGACGGGAGTCTCGTCGAGGCGGTCACGGGCAGCGTGGAGATGTTCGACCCCGGCGCCGGTGTGTGGTTCGTCGCCGGGTCGCTGTTCTATCCGCGCGCGGATGCGGCCGCGGTTGCGCTTCCCGACGGACGGGTCGCGATTGTCGGCGGACGCGACGAGACCGGGCCGGTGCTTGCGGTGGAGATCTACGACCCGGCGATCGGCGCGCTGGTCGCGGGCGGCAGCCTGGCCATGCCGCGTGACGATGCCGCCGTGGCCGTCACGCGCTCGGGGCACGTGGTGGTGGCCGGCGGCACCGTGGACGGCGTCGCGCAGGCGTCGGCCGACGTCATCGATCCGGTGACGGGCACCGTCGCCACGGTCGCGTTGCACGAGGCGCGCGCGGGGGCGACAGCCACCGCGCTGGTCACCGACACCGTGCTGATTGCGGGCGGCGTGAACGAGCAGGGTGTGCTCGCCAGCACCGAGGTGCTCGATCCGGAGACCGGGTTCTCGGTGGCCTCCGCGACGCTCTCGTCGGCGCGGCACGGACACGAGGCGTTCCGCCTGGAACACAACGGCGGCGTGCTGCTGGTCGGCGGGACCGGCGCCGACGGCGCGCCCGCGCCGGCGGAGCTCGTCCTGCCGTGGATGAACGCCGCCCGGCCTGTGCCTTCATCCACGCTGCGCACCGGCGTCGCCGGCGCGCCCACCTCGCGTGAAGGCGTGCACATCGTCGCGGGTGGCCGCAACGCGGCGCTCGTGCATGCGTCAACCGAGTACTTCGGCTTCGCGACGCTGAAGACCGACAAGGACGACTACGCGCCCGGCGAGTTCGTGACGATCACCGGCACGGGCTGGCAGCCCGGCGAGACCGTGCAGCTCTGGCTGCACGAGGTCGGCACCGGCGCGCCCGACATGCCGCTGAATGCGATCGCCGACGAGCACGGCAACATCTTCAACGACTTCTGGGCGCCGAACCAATCGCATGTCGGCGTGCGGTTCTACCTGACGGCGACGGGGGCAGGAGCGAGCGCGCAGACGACGTTTACGGATGGGGCGACTAGTCTGGGCTCAATCACGCTCAGCGCACAGAACCCGGAGCCCGTGCCTCAGGGCGGTAGCGCGACTTACACGGTAACGATCAATCGCGCTCCGGGCGGCGGGAGTGCTTCGGGCAATTTCACTGTCGGGCTGTCCGTTACTACCGCACTTCCGAGTGGGGTCACCGCAACATTTCTCCCGCAGACCGTGAACATTGACCAGGACGCCAACACCGGCACGTCCGTGCTCACGCTCGCTACGACCTCAGGTACGCCGGTAAACCTCAGTGGAACCATTTTCACGGTTCGCGCTGTCAACCAGGCTGGTGGCGGCGCCAATGCTGCCCAGGCCAACGGGACTCTGAAGGTGTCGAGCGGGAACGCAGCACCTTCCGTGATTGCGAACGACGATACCTTCGAGGAGGGGATTGCAAAGACCTACACAGCGTCATGGACCGACACAGACGCGACACAGGCCCATACCTGCACAATCGACTTCGGCGACGGCTCGGGACCAATCCCAGGGACGACAACTCCCGCACAGCCCTCGGCATCCGGCACGTGCTCAGCACAACATACTTACCCGGACGGCCCGGCCGAGTACACGATAACGGTGGTTGTGAGTGACGGTATCGACACAGGCACCGATACGGCAAAGGCCACAGTCGCGAACGTCGCACCTAGCGTGGCCACACCGTCCGTGGTGCCGACGCCGTCGGATGAAGGAAGCGCCGTGACAGCGAGCGCCACCTTCAGCGATCCGGGGAATGACGCCCCGTTCACGTGCACGGTGGACTACGGCTCTGGTCCGGTGGCGGGCAATGTGAGCGGCACAACCTGTACGGGACCGTCTCATGTCTACGACGACAACGGCACGTTCACCATCACGGTGACCGTGACCGACAAAGACGGCGCGTCTGGCACGAACATCGTCACTCATACGGTCAACAACGTTGCCCCAACGGCGACCTTCAACTGGCCGTCAGAAGTCGACGAGGGAAGCGACATTGTGCTCTCACTGGCAGATCCTGTCGATCCGTCCAATGCGGACCAGGCGGCGGGATTCACCTACGCGTTCGACTGCGGCGATGGCGCGGGTTACGGGCCGTTCGTAGCCAGCCCCCTCAAGACTTGCCCGACGGCGGACAACGGGACCCGCAGTGTCGGCGGGAAGATTCGCGACAAGGACGGCGGGGAGACCGCGTATACAGCGACGGTGACGATCAAGAACGTTGCCCCGACCGTGGGGACTCCGTCGGTGACGCCAACGCCATCGGATGAAGGAAGCGCCGTGACCGCGAGTGCTGCCTTCAGCGATCCCGGTGCTGACGACGCTCCGTTCACGTGCACGGTGGACTACGGTTCGGGCCCGGTGGCAGGTGTCTTGAGCGACTTGACCTGCACCGGACCGTCCCATGTCTACGACGACAACGGCGATTTCACCATCACGGTGTCGGTGACCGACAAAGACGGCGGGTCTGGTACGAACAGCGTCGCTCATACGGTCAGGAACGTCGCGCCGAGCGCGACGCTCGGCAACAGCGGGCCAGTGAACGAGGGCAGCCCGGTAACGGTCTCGTTCTCGAACCAGTCCGATCCCTCGTCGGGAGACACGGCGGCCGGGTTCAAGTACAGCTTCAGCTGTGACAACAACCCGGCCGACCTTGCTTCGACCTACGCAGCGGCGTCGGACAACACCTCGATCCAGTGCACGTTCGGGGACAACGGCTCGCCCTCCGTGCTCGGGCGGATTTTCGACAAGGACAACGGCTACACGGACTACTCGACCACCGTCTCGGTCAGTAACGTGGCGCCAACCCATACAGGCAGCACGTTCAACTTCAACCCGTATACCGGAGTTGCGTCCGCAACCACCGGCTTCTCCGATCCGGGCTGGCTCGACACGGTGGAATCGGCATTTGACTGGGCGGGTGCCTCTGCGGCTGGCGACCCGGCCAGTCACGGCCCCGGCAGCGCGCCTGGCCCGTTGACCGGGAGCTTCACGAGCACGCATACCTTCGGGCCGGGATGTGTGCTGGAGCCGATCTCGGTTCGTGTCACGGATGACGATGGAGGGTTCTTCGTCCACCAGCTGGCGCAGGCGAACTCTCTGGGCGTCTACACGGTGGAGTTCATGGCGCCGCTCAAGGGCGGGGCGCGGAATGTCGTCAAGCTCGGGAACGTCATCCCGGTGAAGCTCGTGATCCGTGACTGTGAAGGGAACCTCGTCACGGGCAGGAGCCTGTCAATCTGGGTCGTTGCCGGGATTCTCGACCCCCAGAATGTTGCGGGGGCGACCGACCTGGAGGTGGCGACGTCGGTGTCGGCCGCGGACACGACCGGCGTGATGCGGTTCGCCAACGGACACTACATGTACAACCTCTCCACGAAGGGGTTGGGTCCGGCGCTGCCATACACGATCGTCATCAAGGACGGTGATCTGGTTGCGGCGACGGCCGTGATCGAAGCCAAGAAGTAGAGCAACAGGTGGGCGGGAGGGCTACGGACCTCCCGCCCACGCCCGTTGACCCGGTCCGCCCCGGCCGCGTTAAGCTCAGAGGGTGAATCCGAGAGCTTCGTTCCTCCTTCTCCTGCTGGTGCTGGTCGCTGTTCCGCTGTCTGCCCAGTCCTTTCTCCGGAACCAGCCCCAGCGTGTCTCCGTTGAGGCACGCGCGGTGGCCGGCGAGGGAGCCGGCCGCTTCGAGCTGCAGATCGCGGTCACGCCGAAGCCCGGCATGCACGTCTACGCGCCGGGCAACAAGGACTACAACGCGGTCGCGGTGACGCTGCAGCCGGCCGAGGGGGTCACCTTCGGCAAGCCGGCGTATCCGAAGGCGGAGACCTACTTCTTCGCGCCGCTGAAGGAAACGGTGCTGGTGTACTCGACGCCGTTCACGCTGGGCATTCCGGTGCGCCTCTCCGGCGGGACGGCGACGATCCGCGGCACGCTCGACTACCAGGCGTGCGACGACACGCTCTGCTATCCGCCGCAGTCGGCCCCGTTCACCGCGACGGTGCCGCCGCCGGAGGGCTCCGGCAAGCGGACGCGCTGATCCGCGCGGCCACGCCGCCTCGTCCGTGGCGGGCGGCGCGCAGCCGCCCGGTCGCACTATACTGACCGGCCGTGGTGGTTCCGTTCGCGCTGATCCTGTTCCTGCTCGCCCCGGATCCGGCCGCCGCGCCGGGCACGCACCGGGTCGACTGCCGCGGCGCCGGCCAGGCCGCCGCGCGCGAGTTCGTCCTCGTGCGGCCGGCCGCGGACGCGCCATGGCAGCTGTCATATCGCGATGCCGAGCATCGCGACTGGATTCACCTGCCGCTGCCCGGCGCCGAGCCGTCGTTTGACGGCGCGGGCGCACAGCTGCGCTTCCGCAACGCGAACGGCGGCCGCCAGATCGAGCTCGAGGTGCGGCCCGGCGCGCCGGCGCGCCTCGACGTCTACGTGGACTACGGCCTCGACGTGAACATCGACCCCGACCTCGACCCCGACGTGGACCGGCTGAACACCGGCGGCCCGCTGGCGGTCGAGTGCACGGTGTCACAACCCTGACCGTCCCGAAAGGAGCATCGTGTCGCGAACCAAGGTTGCCATCCTCGGAGCCGGCTTCATCGCCGACATCCATCTGGAGTCCTACCGGCGCTTCGTCGCCGACGCGGAGATCACCGCGATCTACTCGCGCACGGCCGAGCGCGCCGAGCGCGTCGCGCGGCACTGGAACATCCCGCGTGCGTTCACGGATCTCGACCAGTTGCTCGCCGAGGCCGACTGCGAGGTGGTCGACATCTGCCTGCCGAACTTCCTGCACCACCGCGCGACGATCGCCGCCGCGCGGGCCGGCAAGCACGTGATCATCGAGAAGCCGCTCTGCATGACGCTCGAGGAGGCCGACGAGATGATTGCCGTCTGCCGCGAGCACGACCGGAAGCTGATGTACGCCGAGGAGCTCTGCTTCGCGCCGAAGTACGAGCGCGTGCGAAAGCTCGTGCAGGAGCGGGCGCTCGGCGAGATCTACATGCTCAAGCAGCTCGAGAAGCACTCGGGCCCGCACAGCGACTGGTTCTGGAACGTCGACCAGTCGGGCGGCGGCGTGCTGATGGACATGGGCTGCCATGCCTTCGCCTGGTTCCGGTGGATGACCGGCAACGCCCGCGTGAAGAGCGTCTGGGCGACGATGGACACGGTCGTGCACAAGGAGCGCACCCGCGGCGAGGACAACGCCGTCTGCATCGTCGAGTTCGAGAACGGCGTCATCGGGCTCGCGGAGGACGGCTGGGCGAAGCCGGGCGGGATGGACGACCGCATCGAGGTGTACGGCACGAAGGGGGTCACGTTCGCGGACCTGTTCAAGGGCAGTTCCGCGCTGACCTACAGCGAGGAAGGCTACGGCTACGCGGCGGAAAAGGCCGGGTCGACGCAGGGCTGGACCTTCACGATGTTCGAGGAGGTCTTCAACCAGGGCTATCCGCACGAACTGCACCACTTCATCGAGTGCGTCCGCGAGGACAAGCAGCCGCTGGTCACCGGCGAGGACGGGCGCGCCGTGCTGGAGATGATCTACGCCGCGTACGCCTCGGCCCGCTCGGGCGCGAAGGTGGAGCTGCCGTTCGCGCCGAAGGTGAAGAGGCCGATCGATCTCTGGAAGCCTCCGGCAGCCTAGGCGGGTCGGATCGGGTCTGATCAGGTCTGATCGGGTCTGATCAGGTCTGATCAGGTCTGATCGGGTCTGATCAGGTCTGATCAGGTCTGATCAGGTCTGATCA
>CAYUPN010000075.1:0-3201 GCA_964446605.1 uncultured Bifidobacteriaceae bacterium
GTGGTTTCGCTGATGAACAGCCGGTCGGCGATCTGCCGGTTCTTCAGGCCCTCGCCGATGAGCGCAATCACCTGGCGCTCGCGGTCCGTCAGCGACGAGATCTTCGCGGCGTCGCCATCGGCGCGGACCGGTCTCGAGAAGTCCGTCAGCACCCGGCCCATGGTCATGCGATCGATCCACGCTTCCCCGGCGTGGACCCGCTGAATGGCCTTGATCACCACGTCCGCGGCGCTGTCCTTGAGGAGCACGCCCATGGCGCCCGCGCGCAGCGACCGCTGGTGCAGGTCGGCATCGCGGAGGCCGGTCAGCACCAGCACGCGCACGCCGTCACAGGCCGACAGCAGCTCCGGCAGAATGGCCAGTGCGCACTCGCCCCCGAGATCGAGCTCGAGCAGGATGATTCCCGGCCGCGCACGTACGGCGACCTCGACCGCTTCCGCGCAGGTCCCCGCTTCGCCGACAATCGTCAGACCGGCGTGCGATTCGAGCAGCAGGCGCAGGCCCGCGCGCACGACGGCGTGTCCATCGACGAGGAGCAGGCGAATCGCGGATCCGGACCTGTCGCCGGGCGCGATGGAACGCGGCAACGTGCGCCCGACAGGAGCCGTCGGCTTCGACCGCGCGCGACTGCCGGTCCGCACCACCGGGGCGTCCGTGTCACGGCCGCCGTCCGGGGCCGTCGTGAGCCGATTGCGCATGACAGGCACGCGACACCGCCGCGAGGCCGCGCTGCTCGGCACGTCCGCCATCGCCCGTTCCCGCCTCGTCTTTTTCCCCGGGCTCGCACCGCGCCGGCGTGTGCGATCGCCGTTCAGCGTCCGGCGCGAGCGCCAACCCGACGCGCTCCCGCCTCGCCTCCCAGCGGGGCCATGGCTCCTCTCGCAGCGGTCCTCGGGATCGCATACCGCGTGCCGTTGCGAGGGCTCATGGAGCTCGCCCCGAATTCGCGACCCGGGTCAACCTGCCACGGGTTCGGAAAGCGTCGCACGAAGATCGCCGGAGCCACCTCGACGGCGTTCCCGTACCTCAGCGGCTACTTCGTCTATCCCCGGTCGGAGGCGTTGTAGTGGCCGATCGGGCGACTCGGCACATGACGGACGGGCCGCGTGCCCTCCGAACGTGTCAGGGCCGTCGTCCTTCGAGATTGAGCCGCCAGTAGTCGAGCGTGAAGGGTGGGTCCTGCTGTCGCGCGCGGGCGGTCACGGCGTCGAGAAAGCGCTCGCGCAGCGCGAGATCGGGAAGCATCCGGAGATGCGGATGGTAGATGACGGTGCCGACGAACTCGCGATACGCCGGCTCGTCGGCCAGTGTCGTCGGCGCCGGCTCGAGGCTCGTGTGCACGTCGATGAACCCGGCGGCATGCAGCCGGGCGGCGGTCTGCTCCGGCGTCGCGAACTCCCAGACCGGCGTCCAGTGGGCGAAGTATCCGTCGAACGGCGGCTCCCGCATGACCGATTCGGCGAGCCGGTGCGCGTCGGCGAGGTTCGGACCACCGCCGCACTGTGCCACGAGCCGGCCACCGGGACGCAGCGCACGCCAGATCTGCCTGAAGAGCCTGTCGTGGTCCTTCACCCAGTGGAAGGTCGCGGTGCTGAAGACCAGATCGGCCCAGGCGTCGAAGGGCATGTCCGGCAGCGCGACACGCACGAACGCGACGCGGTTGCCGAATTCCGGGCGCAGGTTGGCGCGCGCGGTGACGAGCATGTTCCAGGAACGGTCGATGGCCACGAGTTGCCCCCGAGGCAGGCGTCGCATCAGCTCGGCGGTGAGCCGACCCGTTCCACAGCCGGCATCGATCGCGCGCTCGTCTCCTCTCAGATCGAGTCGTGCGAGGACCCGGTGCCCCCAGGCGGCCTGGGGGCTGGAGACCCGTTCGTAGGACGAGGCGTTCCATTCCACGGGCGATTTCGCGGACGTCACGGTGGGAGTGTAGCGTGTGGGATGCTCTGCCTGACGCGGTTGCGTGATGCGCATACCAGATGTCGGCGGTATGCATCGACGTATCGCGCGTGGCACCACATTCCCGGGTCGTGGCCGGCGCGCGGGACGAGCCCGGCGGAAGGAGTCGTGCAGATGGCAGGAACGGCAATTGTCACAGGCGCCTCGGGCGGCATCGGCCGCGCCGTCGCACATCGGCTGGCGGGTGACGGCTTCGCCATCGTCGTGAGCTACGCCGGCAACGCCGCCAGAGCCGAAGAGACCGTCGCCGCGATCCAGGCGGCGGGTGGGCGCGCCGCGGCGGTTCAGGGCGATGTCGCCGACGCGGGCGATGTCGAGCGGCTCTTTGCGACAGCCGCCGACACGTTCGGCGATCTCGACGTCGTGGTGAACTGCGCCGGCATCATGCCGCTGCGCCCGATCGAAGGCAGCGACACCGATGTCTTCGACAAGGTGATCGCCACGAACCTGCGAGGGACGTTTCTCGTGCTCGCTCAGGCAGCGCGCCACGTGCGCGCCGGCGGGCGCATCATCGCCTTTTCCAGCAGCGTGATCGCGAAGTCGTTTCCCACGTACGGGCCGTACATCGCGTCGAAGGCGGGCGTCGAGGGGCTCGTGCACGTGCTGGCCCACGAGCTCCGCGGCCGGAACATCACCGTGAACGCCGTCGCCCCGGGACCGGTGTCGACGGACCTGTTTCTCACGGGCAAGACCGAGGCACAGATCGAGCAGCTGCGAAAGCTGGCGCCGCTCGAGCGCCTCGGTCGACCGGAGGATATCGCCGGCGTGGTCTCGTTTCTCGCCGGGCCCGACGGTGCATGGGTCAACGCCCAGGTGCTCCGCGCCAACGGCGGTTTCGCATGAAAGCGCGGCGGGCGACGGCCGAGAGCCGCCGCCCCGGAAGGCCGGCCTGAGGAGCCTCATTCTTTTTGCCGGCTTACCGGGCGGATCGTTCGCCGGACGAGCTCACGTCCTGCCCGGCCCTTCATTGACCGTTCCGCGTCCGGGCTGCTACCATGAATGGTTCCTCCCGCGTGGGCCAGTGGCGCAGTTGGGAGCGCGCCTGAATGGCATTCAGGAGGTCAGGGGTTCGAATCCCCTCTGGTCCACCATTCGACTGGGCCTGTGCTGTCGCACAGGCCTCGCTCATGGCGAGCCACGTTCCACCGCCTTCGCCACGATCGACGTGATGCACGCCGGGAACAACACCGCCGTCGCGACCCTCCTCGAGAACCATCGCGCTTTTCTCAGATATCTCGAGCG
>CAYUPN010000075.1:3301-6184 GCA_964446605.1 uncultured Bifidobacteriaceae bacterium
GTCCGCGCGCCCGCTCGATGATCTCTGCTCGCGGCCGCGCGATCGGGTCTGATCAGGTCCCGCCCGCGCCTGCGGCGAGTGCGCGGGGCAACCTCAGCTATAATTCCCCCCTCACGAACAAGTGCCCTGAGTGTGCGGCGGAGATCCGTCGTGTCCCCGCACCGGACCGGCGGCGAACGTGACCGCCATGGAATGGAATCCGCCCGCGCCATGACCATGACCGACGGGGTCGTACGGCAGCACCACGACGGCCAGCGCGCCTACTTCCAGAGCGCCGATCAGCCGACCATGCTCCCCGAGAGGACGCCGTACATCCGGCGCCACTTCCGGCAGCTGGTCGACGGCGCGGCGCTGACGCCGGGCGCCCGGGTGCTCGAGATCGGCTCCGGGCTCGGTCGCTTCACGCGCCTGCTCGACGAGGAGGGGTTCCGCGTCGTCGGGTCCGACATCTCGCCCGGCCAGGTCGATGCGCTGAGGCGCCGCTTCCCGCACATCGAGACGCTGGTCGGAGCCGCCGACGACCTGCCGGTTCCCGCGTCGCCGTTCGACGCGGTCGTCGGCTTCTTCATGCTGCACCACGTCCCCGATCTCGCCGCGGCGTTCAGGCGCTGTGCCGCGCTGCTGCGGCCCGGCGGTGCCGTCGCGTTCTGCGAGCCCAACGCCTGGTACCTGCCGTTCTATCTCCAGGTCCTCCTCACCCCGCGCATGCGCTGGTCGGTCGAGCGGGGCATCCGTCACATGCGCCCGGGCGTCCTCGGGCCCGCGCTCACGGCCGCCGGATTCCGCGACCTCTCGTTCCGCCACTACGGCTGGCTCCCGCCCGCGCTCTACAACCTGGCGCCGGGCCGCGCCCTGGAGTCGGCCGTCGAGGCGCTGCCGCTGCCGTGCGCGGCGCGGGCGTTCGTCCTGGTCACCGCACGCCGTGCCTGAGCGACTCGAGGTCCTGCTGTTCACCGTCGACCCGTTGCTGGCGCGCCAGGTACTCGCGGCCGGCGTGTCCGGAGTGGTCGTCGACTGGGAAACGCGTGCGTGCGATCCGCGGCGCGCGGCCGTCGACATCGGCGGCGCGCCCGACTCGCCGGAGGACCTGCGCGCCGTGGCGGACGTGGTTCGCGGGCCGGTCTACTGCCGGATCAACCGGCCCGGGCCGCACACCGCGGACGAGATTGCGTGCGCGCTGCAAGGCGGCGCCACCCACCTGATCGTGCCGATGATCGAGCGGCCGGCCGAGGCCGAGCAGGTCCTGGATCTCGTCGGGGGGCGTGCCGCGGTCGGGATCATGATCGAGACCGAGCCGGCGTGCCGGGAGGCAAAGGCGATCGCCGCCCTGCCGCTGGACTTCGTGTACGTCGGCCTGCTCGACCTGGCGATCGGCCGGCGGGAGGGCAATCCCTTCCGCATCCTCGCCGACGGCACGGCCGACCGCGTGCGCGAGGCCTTTGCCGGTACCCGCTTCGGGATCGGCGGCGTGACGGCGGTCGACGCCGGCAGCCCGGTGCCCGCCATCCACCTGCTCGGGGAGCTGGCGCGGCTCGATGCCGACTTCGCCTTCGCGCGGCGCTCGTTCCTGCGCGACATGTCCGATCGGGACGTCGCCTTCGAGCTCGCGCGAATTGGTGAGGCGTGGCAGGCCCTGCGCCGCCGCGACGCGGCGCGGGTGGCTGCCGATCACGCCCGCTTCGTGCGCGAGTACGGCGCCAGCCGGCCGGCGCGCTGAGCGCCCGGCACCGACGCGCGACCGAGGTACGGCGCGGGCGCGCGCCAGATGCGGTACTCGAGCACGCACAGCAACGCCCGCGAGGCGGTGCGCAGGCGCGCGGCCGCGCTGTAGCTCGACTCGCCATCCGGCCGGGGATCCCGGACCACGGGGACCGAACGGGTCCGGGCGCCGAGACAGCCAATCATCGCCTGCACCCATGGCACCCGGGTCGGAAAGGCCACGAGGCGGTCCACCAGGGGACGTGCCAGCAGCACGAAGATCCCGGCGTCGGCCGGGATGCCGGTCAGCCGGTGCAGGACCCGCTTGAACAGCCGCGACGTCAGCAGCCGGCCGCGGCTCTGATAGACCCCGCGGCGGCCGCCGAACACCGCGTCGATCCCGGGCGTCCGCGCCTGCCACAACACGGCCAGCGACGCCGGCCGGTCCTGGAGGTCGGCATCCATGATCGCGCACCACGCGCCACGGGCCGCGGCCAGGCCGTGCAGGACGGCCGCATGCTGCCCGACGTTGACCGGCAGGTCGATGGTCCGCACCGCGGCATGCTCCCGCGCCAGTTCGGCCAGCCGCGACGCCGAGTCGTCTGGCGACGCATCGTTGACGAAGACGATTTCGTGCGAGAGGCCGAGGCCGGACAGCACGTCGATCACCTGCCCGGCCAGCGCGCGGACGGTCGTCGCGTTCCGGTACACGGGGACGATGACGGAGAGGTCGAGGGCGCCCTCAGCGGACATGCTGTCCTTCACGCAGCGACGCGACCGTGCGGACGAGGCCCTGTTCGAGCGTATGCGTGGGGGACCAGCCGAGCAGATCCCGCGCCTTCGTGATGTCCGCGCACCACACGGCGGTGTCGGTGGGCTTCGCGGGGAACGGCTCCGGATGCAGCGTGATGGGCCGGCCGACCACCGAGGCGACCAGGTGCACCACCGCCTCGTTGGACGTGGCGCGACCGGTGCCGACGTTGATCAGGTGTCCCTCGATGCCCGGCGCGTCCGCGGCGGCCAGGTAGGCGTCGACGACATCCTCCACGAAGACGAAATCGCGGGTGAAGCCCGGCGCGGTGATCCGGAACGGCGTGCCGTCCAGCGCGGCGCGGATGGCCGTGGGGATCAGGCGTTTCGCGGGCTCGCCAGGTCCGTAGATCGCAAAGGGGCGCAGCATCACGA
>CAYUPN010000075.1:6284-7691 GCA_964446605.1 uncultured Bifidobacteriaceae bacterium
TCGTCGGCCAGGCGGCGCACGAGCCGCGCGCCGAGGAAGCCGGCGCCGCCGGTGACGACAATCGGTAGAATCTCTCGACTCACGAATGCGCGCGATCAGTCCACGAGAGCATACCGTATCCATCGCGCCCGCGTACGACGCTCGCCGATCGGCCGACACGTTTCCCGACGGCTACGACCGGCACTTCTGGCACCAGGCTCGCCAGCGGCTCGTGCTCGACGTCCTGCGCCGGCACGGCTCCTCGCGCGTGCTCGACATCGGCTGCGGGCCCGGTGCGTACGTGCGGGCCCTGCGAGCGGCCGGCTTCGAGGCCGCGGGCTGCGATCCCGGCCATGCCGGCGTGCCGACGCTCGCGCCCGGCCACGTGTTCACCGGCCAGGGGCTCGACCAGATGGACGAGGGCCGCCTCGCGGACGTCGACACGGCGCTGCTGCTGGACGTCCTCGAGCACCTGGCCGAGCCCGCGCCGTTCCTGGCGGACGTCCGGTCTCGCCTGCCACGACTGCGCCTGCTGATTTGCACCGTGCCGGCGCGCCGCGAACTGTGGTCCGCGCTCGATCGGATGGCGGGGCACCACGTCCGCCATACGCGCGCCAGCCTGCGTGCGGTGCTGGGCGAGGCCGGATTCGCGGTTCGCGAACTATCCTACGCCTTTCGCCTGCTCTATCTCCCGGCGCTGGCGTTCACGTGGATGCCGCAGCGGCGGCGCCGCATCATCGCGCCGGCCAGACCGCGTCTGCACGACGCGGTCGGCCGGCTGCTGGCCGCCGAGCGGCGCCTGTTGCCGGACGCGCTGCCCGGCACGTCGCTGCTGTGCGTGGCCGGCCCCGAGCGAGGGGCCGGAGGCGCCTCGTCGTGATCGAGGTGATCGACGACACCGTTGCCTCGCCGCGCCTGTGGAACTGGCGCACCGACAGCGTGGCCGTCGCGACGGGCATCGTCCTGTGCCTGTTGCTCTCCGGGTGGTTTCATCTCGATCGCTCGCAGCCGCTGACGTTCGCCGGCGATCATCTCGTGACGCTCGGGCGGGCCAAGGCTTACGTGGATGGCCACGGGTTCCGCTGGAACGACCATCTGGGCCTGCCCGGTGTCCGCGACGCGCTTCAGCATCCGACGTTCTTTCTCGGGCAGAAATCCGTGCTGTGGGCGGCGGCCCGGATCACCGGCAGCGCGGCGGCCACCATCGCGTGGTTCTACGCGATCGGTCTCGGGGCCGTCTTCGCCGCGGCCTACTGGGGGCTGCGCCGTACCGGCATCGGCTGGCGCTGGGCGTGGCTTGGCGCGCTGTCGTTCGCGGTGTCGCCGTACGTCGCGTCGCGGTCCGGGCTGCACGACATGCTGGCGCCGTGCTTCAGCGTGCCGCTGGGCGTGGTGCTGGCGCTGTGGCCGGTGCTCCCGCACTCCGGC
>CAYUPN010000075.1:7791-11336 GCA_964446605.1 uncultured Bifidobacteriaceae bacterium
CGGGTGCTCCAGCTGCCGGTCGTCCACTGGCCGGAAGCCGAGCCGCTGGGCGACTTCACGCCGTACCGCCTCGAGCTGCCGTACATCCTCGATGCGCACGCGCGGCCGCTGCGATGGAGCTACGGGCTGTCGAACCGTCAGCCGGCCTTCGCGTATCTCTCGACGGTGGTCCATCAGCACCTGGATCACGAACTGGCCGCCGCCGCGGCGGCCCTGGGCTTCGACGCCATCTACGTCGAGCACGCCGCCTTCCCGCCGGACAGGCTGTCCGCGCTCCTCGCCAGCCTGGATGCCGAGCTCCACGCAGGCTGTCGCGTATTCGCCGACGGCCGGCGCACGCTGCTGGCCCTGACGCAGGCCGGCGGTGTGCCGTGCGTTCGGCACGAGCTCCCGCTCGACGCGCTGCGCTACGTCACGTCGGCATCCGGGAATGGCCGCTCCCTGCTGCTCGGCGGGTGGTCCGGCGCGGAGCCTGACTTCACCTGGAGCGATGGGCGGCGGGCGCGCCTGCGGATCCCGCTGTCTCCACGCCTGGCGCAGGAGCCGGCGGTGGACGTCAGCCTGATGTTCTCGGTCTACCGGCCGGAACCGCCACGCGCCAGGACCATCGAGCTCCAGGCCGGAGACACCGTCCGCCGGGTCGTGGTGGAGCCCGGCGATCCCGAGGTCACCCGCGAGACGTTGACGGTGCCACCCGACCGCACACGCCCGGATGGCGCGGTCGAGATCATCGTGCGGATGCCGGACGCCGAAAGCCCGTCCGACCATGGCAGTGACGATCGCCGGCTCCTCGGCATCGCGCTCCGGGAGATACTGGTGACGGCCCGCCCATCGGTCGAGCGATGACGAGCCTCGAACCCTCTGCCTGAACTGGAGCCATGGCCAAACGAACGGTTGCGCAAGTCATCGTCGACGTGCTGGCGTCCGCCGGGGCGACACGGGTCTACGGCGTCGCCGGGGATTCGCTGAACGGCATCACCGATACGATCTACGACCGTCGCGACATCCGGTGGATTCCGATGCGTCATGAGGAGGCCGGCGCGTTTGCGGCCGGCGCCGAGGCGCACCTCACCGGACAGCTCGGCGTCTGCGCGGGAAGCTGCGGCCCCGGCCATCTGCACCTGATCAACGGCCTCTACGACTGTCACCGCAGCCGCGTGCCCGTCGTGGCGATTGCGGCGCACATCCCGAGCCGTGAAATCGGCAGCCAGTATTTCCAGGAAACGCATCCGGAACGGTTGTTCGCCGAGTGCAGCCATTTCTGCGAAACGATCTCGCACCCGGATCAGGTTCCGCGGCTCGTCGAGATCGCCGCGCAGACGGCGATCGCACGCTCCGGCGTGTCCGTGCTCGTCGTTCCCGGCGACGTGGCGCTGAAGGAGGCGCCACCGCACGATCGGTCCGTACGATTCGCGTACCGGTGCGCCGCGGTGCAGCCGGCGGCCAACCTCGTGGACGAGGCAGCGCAGCTGCTGAACGAGGCACGCAGGGTGACCATCCTCGGCGGGGCGGGCTGTCGCGACGCGCATGCGGAGTTGATGGCGGCCGCCGATCTGCTCGCGGCGCCGATCGTCCATGCCATGCGCGGGAAGGAATACATCGAGTACGACAATCCGTTCGACGTCGGCATGACGGGCCTGCTCGGATTCTCGTCCGGGTATCTCGCGATGAAGGACTGCGACGCGCTGCTGATGCTGGGCACCGACTTCCCGTATCAGCAGTTCTTCCCGTCCGACGCGCGCACGATCCAGGTCGATCTGCGCGGCGAGCAGCTCGGACGCCGCACGCGTCTGGATGTCGGCATCATCGGCGACGTCAGGAGCACGCTCCAGAGCCTGATTCCCCGACTGACACGGAAGACGTCACGGCGCCACCTGGAGGCATCGCGCGCGCACTATCATGACGCGCGACAGAGCCTCGACGACCTCGCCACCGACCGGCCGGAAGCAGGCCCGGTGCATCCGCAGTTCGTCGCGAAGACCGTCGATCGGATCGCCGCCGACGATGCGATCTTCACGTGCGACGTCGGCACGCCCACCGTGTGGGCCGCGCGATACCTGACGATGAACGGGCGACGGCGGCTGCTCGGATCGTTCACCCACGGCTCGATGGCCAACGCGCTGCCTCAGGCGATCGGGGCGCAGCTCGCGTACCCCGATCGCCAGGTCATCAGCCTGTCGGGGGATGGCGGCCTGGCCATGATGATGGGGGACCTGCTCACGCTCGAGCAGAACGGGCTGCCGGTGAAGGTCGTCGTCTTCACGAACGCGTCGCTGGGGTTCGTCAAGCTCGAGATGCAGGCGGCGGGCTTCCTCGATCGGGGCGTGTCGTTGACCACACCCGACTTCGCGAAGATTGCGGAAGCCTCCGGGATGCTTGGCCTGTCCGTTCAACGGCCGGGCGAACTGCCATCCGCGATCGAGGAAGCGCTGGCGCATGACGGACCCGCGCTCGTCGACGTGCGCGTGCACACGCAGGAGCTGATCATGCCCCCCTCGCTGGAGCTCAGCCAGGTGGGCGGCTTTGCGCTCTACATGGCCAAGGCGGTGCTGAACGGGCGTGGCGACGAAATCGTCGATCTCGCCCGCACCAATCTGTTCCGGTAAGACCGGCGTCTGGCGCTACCCATCCCTGAGTTGCGGGCCCGGGCGGATCCGGGCCCGCAGCTATAATGCCTCCCCCTCACCACATCGCGCGGAGGCACCCATGGCCGGACGTTCCGCCTCGTTCGCTCTGCTTCTCCTGCTCGCCCTGCCGTCGGTCGCCGCCGCACAGGGCGGCCCGGCACGGCCCGATTCGTTCCAGGGCTACTGGATGGGCATCGATCCGCTCGACGGCGGCGACTCGCGCCGCAGCATCGTCCGGCTCGCCGACGGGCGGTTCCGGATGGCGGGACGCGACACGGTGCTGACGCTCTGCGACGACACCGACCGCGGGTTCATCAGCTTCGACGACGGCGCCGTCGCCGGGTCGACCCTCCAGACGCAGAACCTGACCATCCGGTGCACCGGCAGCGGAACGTCGGTGCTGCTGCATGCCGTCTACGAGGTCATCGCCGACGGCGTCATCGTCGAGCACACGACCACCCCGGCCGGCGCGCCCGTGAGCCGCATCGTCCTGCATCGCCTGAGCGCGCCACAGCCGGGCGCCGTGCCGCCCGGACAAGTCGCCGCGGTGTTCGCGGGGTACTGGTTCGGCGTCGATCCCGTCGACGGCGGCGACGCGCGGCGCAGCCTCACGCTGCAGGCGGACGGGCGATACGCGCTGGCGGCGCGCGACTCCGTGCTGAGCCTGTGCGGCGGCAACGACAGGGCCTACGCGAGCTTCGAGGACGGCGAGGTCGTCGGCGGCGAGCTGGTGTCGAACTCGCTGACGATCCAGTGCAACGACGGCCCGTCGGTCGTGCTGCACCTGCGGTTCGAGCCGATCGCGAGAGGGTTGCTGCTGGAGCACGCAACACTCCCGGACGGTACGCCGGTCAGCACGATCGTCCTGCACCAGGCAGGACGCTGAACACGCAGGGCCGAACTTCAGTTCGGCCACGA
>CAYUPN010000075.1:11436-16011 GCA_964446605.1 uncultured Bifidobacteriaceae bacterium
ACGTCAGTCCGGCCCGCGTCGCCATGGTTCCGGCCTTGCAGGCTTCCCCATGGTTGCAGACGCATGGTCGAGATTCCCGGCGGCACGTTCGTCATGGGATCCGACGACTTCTACCCGGAGGAGCGCCCCGCCCATCCGGTGATCGTCGATCCCTTCCTCATGGACGAGCATCCGGTGACGAACGACGAGTTCGCGCGCTTCGTCGAGGCCACCGGCTACGTCACGCTCGCCGAACGCCAGCCGGATCCGGCGGACTATCCGGACGCGGATCCGGCGCTCATCGTGGCCGGGTCGCTCGTGTTCCGCCGGCCGCATGGGCCGGTCGACCTGAACGACTGGCGCGCCTGGTGGTCCTGGGTGCCGGGCGCCTGCTGGCGTCATCCGGAAGGTCCCGGCAGCACGCTCGACGGACGCGGCGATCACCCGGTTGCGCACGTCGCGCACGAGGACGCCGAGGCGTACGCGCATTGGGCCGGCAAGGATCTTCCCAGCGAGGCCGAATGGGAGTTCGCCGCGCGCGGCGGGCTCGACCGCGCCGTGTACGTGTGGGGTGACGAGGTCAGCCCCGGCGGCCGGGCGCTGGCCAACACGTGGCAGGGGCGCTTTCCCTGGGAGAACACGCGTCTCGACGGCTACGAAGGCACCTCGCCCGTGGGCGCCTTTCCGCCGAACGGCTACGGCCTCCGCGACATGGCCGGCAACGTCTGGGAGTGGACGAGTGATGTCTTCGTGCCCCGCCATCCCGAGGCGGCCGCGAAGCCATGCTGCACGCCGCGCAACCCGCGGGTCCGCTCCGCGGCGCCCGGCGTGACCGACCGTGGTGGCGGCGTGCGCACCGCGCGGGTGGTGAAGGGGGGCTCGCACCTGTGCGCGCCGAACTACTGCCTGCGGTATCGCCCCGCCGCGCGGCAGGGCCAGGCCGTCGACACGTCCGCGTGCCACGTCGGCTTCCGCTGCGTCGACCGCCGCGCCCGCACGGATTCCACATGACCGGCAGAGCTTCGACGACGACGGCGTGCTCGTCATGGCGGTGGTCGCGTCGCTCGTCAGCATGGCGCTGCTGTTTCCGGCCGCCAGGCTGCTGAACCGGCAGGTCGCGCGCGGCGCGGGGATTCCCGGGTAGGAGGCATCATGGCGGAGACGCGTCCGAACATCCTCATCCTCTGCATGGACCAGTGGCAGACGCACATGCGCCTGCCCGACGGCGTCCGGTTCCCGGCGATGGAGCGCCTGGAGCAGCAGGGGGTGACCTTCGACCGGCAGTACTGCACCGTCCCGATCTGCACCCCGTCGCGCGCGACGATGTGGACCGGCGTGCACGCGAAGGAGACGGGACTCTGGGACAACACGAACTTCGCGTGGATCGACGAGCTGTCGCCCGACATCCCGACAATCGGCCATCTGCTGCGCGAGCAGGGGTACTACACCGCGTTCAAGGGCAAGTGGCACCTGTCCGAGGTGCCGCGCTCGGAAGCCGCGCTGGAGCGCTACGGCTTCTCCGACTACCAGCAGTGGGGCGAGATGTTCGGCGCGCCGCTGCAGGGGGCGCAGCTCGATGGCGCCGCGGCGTTTGAAGCCGTCGACTGGCTGGAGACGAAGGGCGCAACGCTGGCGCAGCCCTGGCTGCTCGTGTGCAGCCTGATCAATCCGCACGACGTGATGTTCCTGCGGACCGATCCGGCCGAGACGCCGCACCCGAACGGCGCGATGACCGGCCTGCAGACGACGGTGCAGACGCTCGGCTGGTTCCAGCGGCAGTGGGACGTCACGCTGCCGGACAACCAGCACGACGACCTCGCGCTGCAGCCGCCCGGCGTGCGGCACTACCGGGAGCAGATCGAGCAGAACTACGGCCGGGTGCCCGACGGCCGCGACGACCTCTGGCGCATGCGCCGCAACTACCTGATCAACGCCATGCGCCTCGTCGACGCCGAGTTCCAGAAGGTGCTCGACGCGCTCGACCGCCTCGACCTGTGGGATCGCACCGTCGTGATCTTCACGAGCGACCACGGGGAGATGAACGGCGCGCACGGGATGACGCAGAAGGGGGCGATCCACTTCGACGAGGCCGCGGTGGTGAACCTGACCGTCTGCGCGCCCGGCGGCCCCCGGGGGCAGCGGACGGCCGCTGTCGGCTCGCATCTCGACCTGGCGCCGACGCTCCTGGAGTTCGCCGGGCTCACGCCGGAGGCGATCCGCGATCGCTACCCGCACCTGAAGGGGCGGAGTCTTCGCGCGGCGATGCTCGATCCGGCGCAGGACGGACCGCGCGGGAGCGCGAACCGCCCCGGCGACGGCGCGCTCCTCTGCTGGGACGGCCTCCATTCGCTCGACAAGGACTGGGCGATCACCGGCGCGCTGGCGTCGCTCACCGACATGCGCGTCGAGGAGGCGGATCCGGACGCCAATCCGAAAGGGGTGCGGCGCGCCCGGCTGCGCGCGGCCGGGCGCAGGTACGGCGCGCCCGACTTCGCGCGGCGCACGTTCTTCCGCGCCGTGGTGGACGGGCAGTACAAGCTCGTCCGCTGGTTCAGCCCGCTCGAGTACGGCAACCCGGGCACGCTCGAGGAGCTGTACGCGCGCAGCGACGTCACGCTGCACGACCTCGTGCACGATCCCGGCGAGCTGGAGAACCTGGCGCACCCGTCGCATCCGCGGCACGATCCCGCGCTCGTCGGGGAGATGCTGGCCAAGCTGCACGCGCTCGTCTGGGAGGAGATCGGCGACGACCAGGCGCCCTTCGATCTCGATCTGTTCGGCACGCGCGATGTGACCTACCGCCGGGCGGCCCGGCCGGCGGTCCCGGCGGAGTGACGTGCCGGGCCTGCCCGAGTCCCTGCTGGCGCTGGGCCGCGACGTCGCCGACGTCGGCCCGTGGCCGATGACGGTCCGGACGATCGTCGTCGAGGTCGACGTGGAGGCCGGCGTGCAGACCGTCCGGATCGATCTCGGATGAAGGCCGCGGAACCCGGAGAGATCGCGCAGCCCGGCCTGGGGGAGTTGCGCGAGGCCGTCGCGCACGCGCGCCGCCGGCTGCGGCCCGAGTCGGTGCGGCGCGACGCCGTCGCCGGACTGAGCCTGGCCGTGGCCAACGTGCCCGACGGTATGGCCAACGGCGTGCTCGTCGGCGTCAACCCCCTCTACGGCCTGCACGCGACGATGCTCGGGCCGCTCGTCGGTGGCCTGCTCGCGAGCACCCGGCGGATGGTCATCACGACGACGGCCGCCGCGTCGCTGACGGCCGGCCAGTCGCTCGCCGGCGTGCCGGACGACCGGCGTGCCGAGGCGGTCTTCCTGACGGCGATCGTGGCCGGCGCGCTGCAGGTCCTCTTCGGCGCGCTGGGTCTCGCGCGGCTGACCCGCTTCGTCTCCTATTCGGTGACCACCGGGTTCCTGCTCGGCATCTCGGTGCTCCTCGTCGTCAGCCAGATTCCGACCATCGCGGGGTACTCGGCCAGCGGCGGCAACAAGCTGCTGCAGGCGATCGACGTGGTGAGACATCTGGCGGACGTCAACGTCGCCGCAATCGCGATGGGGACGCTGGCGCTGCTGCTCGCGTTCCTGCTGCCCCGGACGCGGCTGCGCAGCGCGGGCCGGCTGGTCGCGGTCCTCGTGCCGTCGGTGCTCGTGCCTCTCCTCGGCCTGGACGTGCAGATCGTCGCCGACGTCGGCGAGATTTCCGGCGGCGTGCCCACGCCTGCCGTGCCGGCGTGGGCCTACGTGCTGAACGTGTTCACGGGCGCGCTGTCCGTGGCGGTGGTGACGCTGGTCCAGGGTGTCGGCGTCAGCCAGTCGGTGCCGAACGGCGAGGGGCCGCCCGCCGGCCTGACGCGCGACTTCATCGCGCACGGCGCGGCGAACATCGCGTCGGGGCTGTTCCGCGGGCTGCCGGTCGGCGGATCGCTCAGCGGGACGGCGATCAGCGTGATCTCCGGCGCGAAGACGCGCTGGGCGTCCATCCTCGCGGGCCTGTGGATGATCGGCGTCGTCGCGCTCGCCCCCGGCCTCGTGTCGCGGGTCGCGATGCCGGCGCTCGGGGCGCTGCTGATCGTTGCGGGTGCGAGCGGCGTCAAACCGCGCGAGCTGCGCTCGGTGGCAGACGCCGGCTGGCCGTCGGTGCTCGCCGGCGGCACCACCTTCGTCGCCACGCTGTTCCTGCCGATTCAGGCCGCCGTCGCCCTCGGCGTCGTGCTGTCGGCGCTGCTGTTCCTCGGCCGCTCCTCGACCGAAGTCGACGTCGTGGAACTGGTGGAGCGGCCCGACGGCGAGATCGAGGAGCGCAGGCCGCCGCGACAGCTCCCCTCCCGCGCGGTCACCGTGCTCGACGTGTACGGCGATCTCTATTACGCCGGCGCGCGGACCATGGCGCGGCAGCTGCCATCGGCGCGGGGGGCCGAGGTCCCGGTCGTCGTGCTGCGCCTCCGCGGGCGGCGCCTGCTCGGCGCGACGATGATCGAGGTGCTCGGCTCGTATGCGAAGGACCTGGAGACCGCGAAGGGACGGCTGTACCTGACCGGCGTGAGCCCGGAGGCGTACAGGCACGTGATGAAATCGGGCAAGCTGCAGGGAGGACGC
>CAYUPN010000075.1:16111-19441 GCA_964446605.1 uncultured Bifidobacteriaceae bacterium
GGAACGAGCTGCTGCCGGGCACGCTCGAGATGCTGATCCTGAAGACGCTCTCGATCGAGCCGATGCACGGCTACGGCATCGCGCAGCACATCCGGATGCTCTCGAAGGACGTGCTGACGATCGAGGAGGGGTCTCTCTATCCCGCGCTGCAGCGCATGCGCGTCAAGGGCTGGGTCTCGGCCGAATGGATGATGTCGGCGAACAACCGCCGCGCGCGCGTCTACACGCTCACGCCGGCCGGGAAGAAGCAGCTCGGCATCGAGGAAACGCGCTTTTCCGAGATGTTCGGCGCGATCAGGCGCGTGATGAAGACGACGTAGCGTCCTGACCGACGCGCAGGAGGGTGCCGTGGGCTCCGTGCTCCGACGTCTGCTGGTCCTCTTCCGGCGGACGCAGCTGGATCGGGAACTGGAAGACGAGCTGCGCTTTCACGAGGAGATGAAGGCGCGCGCCCTCGCCGACGCCGGGGGCCTGAGCGGCGACGAGGCGCGGGCGGCCGCGCGGCGCCGGGTCGGCGACCCGGTGCGGCTCCGCGAGCAGTCGCGCGACCCGTGGACCTTCCCGGCCATCGAGACGTTCGCGCAGGACGTGCGCCACGCGCTGCGGCTGCTGCGGCGGGATCCCGCCTTCACTGTCACCGCGCTCGCCACGCTCGCGCTCGGCATCGGCCTCAACACCGCGATCTTCTCCGTCGCCTACGGCGTGCTCTGGCGTCCGCTGCCGTATCCCGATTCCGATCGCCTAATCGTCCTCACGTCGGCACAGCAGACCGACAGAGGCGTCAGGACCTTCTCCACCTGGACGCCACGCACGTACGACGCGCTGCGTCCCAGGATCACGGCGCTGGACCAGCTCGCCGCCTACAGCTCGCGCGACACGCAGCTGACCGGCCGCGGCGAGCCGCTGCAGGTGCGCGCCGTCGACGTCAGCCCGAACTTCTTCGGCACGCTGGAGGTCACGCCGGCGCGCGGCCGCGCGTTGCTCACCGGGGCCGGGGCGCCGGAGGACGATGGCAGCGTGATCGTCAGCGACCGGCTGTGGCGGACGACGCTCGGCGCCGATCCGGCCGTCATCGGCCAGGCCATCACCGTCGACGGCCTCCCGCGCACCATCGTCGGCGTGCTGCCGCCGGACTTCAGCTTCCGGCCGGTGATCCCCCGGCTGGGCGCGCTGCCGGAAGCGGACGTCTACCTGCCCAATCGCTGGCCGGACGACACCGGCGAGAGCGCGTTTCTCTTCCTGCTGGGCCGCATGAAGCCCGGTGTCACGCCGGCACGCACCGAGGCGGAAGTGACGGCGCTCGTGAGCGACCCGTCGATGGCGTCCGCCGGGGCCCTGGCGATGGAAGGCACCGTCGCCGCGAACGCCCGCACGCGCGCGCACGCGATCCCGCTGCAGGAGTACGGCACGGAACGGGTGCGTCCGCTGCTGCTGATCCTGCTCGGCGCGGTCGCGTTCGTGCTGCTGATCGCCTGCGTCAACGTCGCGAACCTGCAGATGGCGCGGCTCACCGCGCGCCGGGGCGAGCTGTCCGTCCGCATGGCCCTCGGCGCCGGCCGCCGGCGGCTCGTGCGCCAGCTGCTGACGGAAGCGGTGGTTCTGTCGCTGCTCGGCGGCGCGCTCGGCGTGCTGCTCGCGTACGCCGCGATCACCCTCACGCTGCCGCTCGTGCCGCCGTTCCTGCTGCCGCGTCTCGGCGGCATCGCGATCGACGCGCGTGTGATGGCGTTCTGCCTCGGCCTGTCGCTCGCCGCGACGCTGCTCGTCGGGCTCGTCCCGGCGCTGCGCATCAGCGGCGCGGCATTCGGCGAACGCCGCGCGCTGCACGGCGGCGAGACGCGGACGACGGGTGACCGGCAGGGGGAGCGGCTGCGGACGCTGCTGGTGGCCGGGCAGATCGCGATGACGGTCATCCTCCTGGTCGGCGCCGGCCTGCTGGTGCACAGCTTCGTGCGTCTGACGTCGGTGTCCCCCGGCTTCGAATCGGGCGGGCGCGACGGCGTCGTCCAGACCGTGAAGGTCACGCTGCCCCCGCACCTCTACCCCGAGCCCGACCGCATGCACGCGTTCGCGCGGGACGTGCTCGATCGGATCCGGTACCTGCCCGGCGTGACGTCCGCGAGCCTGATCAACTCGCCGCCGTTCGGCATGATGTTCATCCAGGACAACTTCGAGTTCGAAGGGCAGCCGAAGCCGGCGCTGATGGCCGGCACGCCGAAGATCGGCGCCGGCTACTTCCGGACGCTGGGGATTCCGCTGCTGGCGGGACGCGACTTCACCGGGCAGGACACCGCGACCGCGCCGAAGGTCGCGATCGTCAGCGAGCGCGTCGCCCGCGAGTGCTGTCCGGGTGGCCCCGCCGACGCGCTCGGCCGGCGCGTGCGCCTGGACATGGACGGCGAATGGCTGACGGTGGTCGGCGTGGTCGCCGACATCCGGCAGCGGGGACTCGACCAGCAGATGCAGCCGCTGATCTACGCGCCGTTCCTGCAGGACCGCAGCGGCTTCATCCGGTTCGCGTCGTTCGTCGCGCGGACCGACACGCCCATCGGTGTGGCCGAAGGCATCCGCGCGGAGATCCGCCGCGCCGCGCCCGATCTGCCGATCGAGACCACCCGGACGATGGACGAGGCCGTGGCGGCGTCGGTGGCGCAGCCGCGCTTCCGGATGCTGCTGCTGGCGCTGTTCGCGGCGGCCGCGACGCTGATCGCGACGTGCGGCATCTACGGGCTGATGGCCTACGCGGTGGCGCAGCGCCGCCGCGAGATCGGCGTGCGCATGGCGCTCGGCGCCGAGCGCCGCGACGTGCTGCGGCTCGTCCTCATGCGCGCGCTGCGCATCGTCGCCGTCGGCGTGATCGCCGGACTCGCCGGGGCCGCCGCGGTGACCCGCGTGCTGCAGGCGTTCCTGTTCGGGGTGACGCCGACCGATCCGATCGTGTTCACGATCGTCACGCTGCTGCTGGTGACCGTGGGACTGATGGCGGCCTGGCTGCCCGCGCGCCGCGCGACGCGCATCGACCCGTGCGCCGCACTGCGGGCCGAATAGTGCCGCGGCACCCTGCGATCCTGCAGGCGGGGCTGAATGAAGCCCCGCCGCTACAGGAGATTGACAGGGGAGGCGCGCGCGCTCTCTCTCCTCTGATGTGGCGGCGGGCCTTCAGGCCGCCAGCAGCGCGCGACCGCAAGCAGGGATCACCGAGCGGGCGCCGCCGGAGCCGCGCGCCGGTTCGCAGGCGCGGCGGAGGCGGGACCTGATCCGACCCGATCGCGCGGCCGCGAGCAGAGATCACCGAGCGGGCGCGCGGACCTGATCAGACCTGATCAGACC
>CAYUPN010000076.1:0-6773 GCA_964446605.1 uncultured Bifidobacteriaceae bacterium
CCGCTCGTCTGCACCGCGTTCAACGCGGACTTCGACGGCGACCAGATGGCGGTGCACATCCCGCTGTCGCCCGAGGCCCAGATCGAGGCCTCGGTGCTGATGATGTCGAGCAACAACATCCTGTCGCCGGCCAACGGTGCGCCGATCGCCGTGCCGTCGCAGGACATCGTGCTCGGCTGCTACTACCTCACCAAGGCGAAGCCGAACGCCAGGGGCGAGGGGCGCGCCTTCGCGTCGACCGACGAGGTGCTGCTCGCGCTCGAGGCCGGCGAGGTGGAGACGCTGACGCCGATCCGCCTGCGTTTCACGGGTGAGCTGCTGGACCTCGCCGCCGCGCGCGACGATCAGGACGTGCTGCGCGCCGACGTGCAGCAGGTGCAGGGCAAGATCATCAGCACGACCGTCGGGCGCGTGATCTTCAACGACGCGCTGCCGCAGGGCATCCCGTTCGTGAACGGGCTCCTGAAGAAGAAGGGGCTCCAGATGCTGGTGCAGTTCTGCTACCTGCGCCACGGGCTGGAGCGGACCGTCGAGATGCTCGACAGCCTCAAGACCCTCGGCTTCACCTACGCGACGAAGTCGGGGCTGTCGATCGGCATCGACGACCTGATCATCCCCGATGAGAAGCGCGATCTCGTGGACCGCGCGCGCGACGAGGTGATCCGCGTCGAGTCGCAGTACCTGGAAGGCGCGATCACCAACGGCGAGCGCTACAACAAGGTCATCGCGATCTGGTCCGAGGCCACGGAGCGGATCTCGGACGAGATGTTCGACGAGATGCGCGATCAGGACCGCAACGGCCGGTTCAACTCGGTCTACATCATGGCCGACTCGGGCGCGCGCGGCAGCAAGCAGCAGATCCGCCAGCTCGCGGGCATGCGCGGCCTGATGGCGAAGCCGTCGGGCGAGATCATCGAGACCCCGATCACGTCGAACTTCCGCGAGGGGCTCACCGTGCACGAGTACTTCACCTCGACGCACGGCGCGCGGAAGGGCCTCGCCGACACGGCGCTGAAGACGGCCGACTCGGGCTATCTGACCCGGCGGCTCGTCGACGTCGCGCAGGACGTCATCATCTCGGAGATCGACTGCGGCGCGCTCGACGGCATCGAGGCGCGGGCGATCGTCGAGGGAGGCGAGATCATCGAGCCGCTGCGCGACCGCATCATCGGCCGCGTGACGCTCGAGAAGCTCGTCGATCCGTTCAACGGCGAGACGATCATCGAGGCCAACGACGAGATCACCGAGGAGCTCGCGCAGCACATCGACGAGACGGGCTTCGAGAAGGTCAAGATCCGCTCGGTGCTCACCTGCGCCAGCCGGCGCGGCGTGTGCACGAAGTGCTACGGCCGCGACCTGGCCACCGGCCGCATGGTCGAGCTTGGCCAGGCCGTCGGCGTCATCGCCGCGCAGTCGATCGGCGAGCCGGGCACGCAGCTCACGATGCGCACGTTCCACATCGGCGGAACCGCATCGCGGATCTCGGAGCAGTCCACGCAGGAGGCCAAGTACGACGGCACCGTGCGGTTCGAGGGGCTCCAGTACGTCGACGCCGGCTCCTCCGGGGGCGCGATCGAGCTGGTGGTCATGAACCGCAGCGGCAAGGTCATCGTCCAGGACGAGAAGGGGCGCGACCGCGAGCGCTACGACGTGATCTACGGCGCGCGCCTGAAGGTCCGCGACGGCCAGGCCGTCAAGTCCGGCGCGACGCTCGTCGAGTGGGATCCGTACACGTTCTCGATCCTCACCGAAGAGGCCGGCACGATCCGCTTCAAGGACATCATCGACGGCCTGACGGTGCACGAGGAGCTGGACGAGGTCACGGGCCTCTCGCGGCGCATCATCATCGACTCGCCGGACGAGAAGAAGCAGCCGCTCGTCGAGATCCGCGACGCGTCCGGCAAGGTCATGCGGCGCTATCACATGCCGTCGCATGCCCACCTCATGGTCGAGGACGGCGAGGAGGTGTCGCCCGGCGCGGTGCTCGCGAAGATCCCGCGCGAGACCACGAAGACCAAGGACATCACGGGCGGTCTGCCGCGCGTGGTGGAGCTGTTCGAGGCGCGCAAGCCGCGCGAGACGGCCGTCATCAGCGAGATCGACGGCGTGGTCAAGCACGGCCCGGTCGTCAAGGGGCAGCGCAAGATCCAGGTCCTCCCCGACGACGGTGGGGATCCGCGCGAGTACTCGCTGCCGCGGGGCGTGCACGTCAACGTCCAGGAAGGGGAGCGCGTGCGGGCCGGCGAGGCGCTGATGGACGGCCCGAGCAACCCGCACGACATCCTCAACGTGCTCGGCGAGAAGGCGCTCCAGAGCTACCTGGTCAACGAGATCCAGGAGGTCTACCGGCTCCAGGGCGTCAACATCAACGACAAGCACATCGAGGTGATCGTCCGCCAGATGCTGCGGTGGGTGAAGATCGAGGACGTCGGCGACACCGAGTTCCTCATCGAGGAGCAGGTGGACAAGTTCCGCTTCCTCGAGGAGAACGAGCGCGTGATCGCCGAGGGCGGACGGCCGGCCACCGGGCGGCCGCTCCTGCTCGGCATCACGAAGGCGTCGCTCTCGACCGAGTCGTTCATCTCGGCCGCCTCCTTCCAGGAGACGACCCGCGTGCTCACCGAGGCGTCGATCTCGGGCAAGGTGGACCACCTCCGCGGCCTGAAGGAGAACGTCACGATGGGCCGGCTCATCCCGGCCGGCACCGGGTTCGAGTGGTACCGGCACGTCCGGATTCCGCCGGACGAGCCGCCGCCGCCGCCGCCGGTCCTGCAGCCGAGCGACGACGAGCTCGAGCTCGATCGGGAGATGGAATACCTGGTCGAGCCGGAAGAGGCGCTCGGCCCCGCCAACACCGGCGAGATCGAGTAGGCCTGACCCGGCACGCCGAATCACGAAGCGGACGGCGATCCCCCGCAGGATCGTCGTCCGCTTTTCTTTTTGTGGCCCTGGCCGTCCGGCAGCGTGCGACCGCCGGCACCACTCCGCTTCACCGGCTCGTTCGCGTTTGACCCTCGGCGAGGCTCGTCACTATCCTTGCCCCGGCGCCGGGTTCGCGGCCGGCGCGGCTCCGGTGCCGGATGACCTCAGCAGGCGAGTTGCGCGGGTGGAAGGCGATCGCCGACTACATGGGCGTGACCGTGCGCACGGCCCAGCGGTGGGAGGCCACGCTGGCGCTGCCGGTGGAACGCGGGACGGCGGGCGTCTCGGCCGATCCGGTGGCGCTGGACGGCTGGCTCCGGTCGACGACGACGGTCGGACGGGACCTGGCTGCGGCCGACAACGAGCTGCCGCCGGACCCCGTGTCCGACGCACCCGCACGGCGGCCGCCGGGACCCGGCGCCGCATCGGCTGCGCCGGTCCGGCGCTTCGCCGCTGGCCTCGTGCTCGCCTGCGCCGGCATCTCGGCGCTGGTCAGCTACGCGGTGGCCCGGCTGACCGTGCCCCGGGCTCCCGCCGTTCGTCCGATCGTGCTCCCGAACACGCCCGCCAGCAACATCGTCGGCGACAGGCGCGGGTATCTGGTCGGCCGGATCGCGGTCGACCGGAACGGCAACGGCGAGTGGGATGCCGGCGAGGGTTTCGTCGCCGAGCCGGGGCGCGAATGCACCGGCGGCCGTGAGGTCGCCGGATTCGTCATCAGCTGGACCGGGGCGGCCGGATCGGGATCGACCGCCGTCATCGGCTGCAACCCCGAGCCGTTCTTCCGGGGCCGCCTGATGCCGGGCCGCTACACCGCGCGCCTGCAGGTCCCCGCCGGCTGGCGGAGCACGAGCGCGCAGACGCTGCTCGTCGACATCGAGCCGGGCCGCGACACGAACGCCTGGTTCGCCGTCGCACCCGCGGAGTAGAGTCTCCGGCATTGCACCGGCCGACCTGCTCCGATCTGATCAGGGCGGACAGGTCCTCTCCTCCGAGGCATGCGACGCGACGGTGAACCGGACGGTGAAGGGATGGGTTCCGGAACCGTCGTGCTGGTAGAGCATCCCGTAGCCCCGGCAGGGCTCGGAGCGCGGCCCCGTGACGCTCCTGATCGAGCCCAGCAGCACGCCGTTGTCGTCCGAGCCCTCCGGCCGGAAGGATGTGAAGGAGATCTGGATCAGGGCGCCGAGCGTGCCGTCCGAGGCCAGCACCCCCTCGAGCAGGTACTCGCCCGGCGGCAGCCAGAAGATGTGCGGGCCGCTCGTCGACAGCACACGCCCGTCCAGGGCCGCTGTGAAGGACCCGTACCCGACCGTGACATGCAAGGGGACCCGTCGTCGCGCGTTCGGCACGTCACCGGCCCCGTTCCCGTCGCGCGGAGACGCCATGGTTTCGGCAGTTGGCGGCGGGCCGGCTGCCGGGCGGGCGGCCGGCCCGCCTGCGACCGCGGACCCCCGCGCAGCCCGGAGAAGCTGCGCGAAGGCGCTGGGGAGCCGGGTCGCACATCTCTTGTCGCAGTCCAGCTCGACGGCTGCAAGCGACAAACCCCGCCTGGCGCTTCGTGTCGCGAGATGACGTCAGCGCGTGCCGGCGGGCGGCGGATGGATGATGAGAGCGGGCGAGCGGGCGAAGTTGTTCGAGGCGACGTGCTCGAGGACCGCGCTGCCGTTGTCGGCGACCACCCAGACGAAGTAGCCGATGTCCGGCGGCAGGTCACCGGGCAGCCGGATCTCCTCGGACAGTGCCGCGGCCGCGCCGACGCCGAGCGCCGGCGTGGCGACATCCGCGAGCCGGAGGTCGGTCACCGCGGTCCGATCGGCCGAGCGCCCGAGCCGCAGGCGGGCCACCGATGCCGGCGCGTGGGTCCGTCCCTGATTGCGGATGCGGAACCGGACGGTCAGGCGATCGCCGGGTTCCGCGGAGGTGCGATCGACCTCCACTCCCTCGGCGACGAGGTCGGCGACCGGTTCGGAACAGGCTGCGGTCGGCTCGACGGCCAGGTGGACCGAGCGGGTGGCGAGGCCGCTGCGGCGGTTCACCAGCCGCAGCTCGTGGAGTCCCGGGGGTGTGCTGCAGTCGGTCGTGAACCCCCAGGTCACGAGTCCCGAGGGATCCGGCGCAAGCGGCGGCCCGAAGGCATGAACGGCGCCGCTCTCGTGCCGCGTCCATCGCGTGTAGTGGTCGCCGTGATCGGCGGCCGTCATCCGGAGCACGATCGACTCGCCCTGGCGCAGCCGGCAGGGCGTGGGGCACTCGAGTGCGGTATCGAGGCCCGAGGCGTCGCCGGCCACGCGGATGGCGATCAGCGCGGCGGCCGCCGTGCCGACGAGTGCCAGAGCGATCAGCCGGACGGGGAGACGCCGCCGCTGCGACGCGGTGGCGGGCCTGGCGCTCGTTGGCGCGACCGCGCCTTCCGACGTGGCGCTGGCGTCCCGGTCCGCGAGTACCGGGTCGACGTCGATGCGGGCGGCCTGCCCGCGCTCGCTCGCGACCCACGCATCGAGCTCGTCGCCGAACGCGATGACCGTCCCGCCGCGCGTGCCGGTCAGGCGCCGCACGGGGAGGCCGTACAGCGCCTCCCAGCGTTGCGCCGTACGCACGCTGTACCCCAGATGCCCGGCGATCTGTTTCCAGCCGGTCAGCCGCGACTCCGGAGACGCCGCCATGCGCAGGTACTACACCCCGCCGGGGACGTCGGGCCAGTGACCCCGGGTGTCCCGTCGGAACATCGAGTGGAGCGGCGCGGCTCTCTCAGCCATTGCGCACGCCGGGCGAGCGGTCTTCACGCGCCAGCGCGGCGCGGTGATCCTCCAGGAAGAAGATCGGCTTGTCGGCCATGTAGGCGAGCTCCCGGCTGATGCCGCTGCGGGCCGAGACGATGTAGACGCGCCGGCCCTGCGAGCGCAGCAGATCGACGGCCCGCTCGAAGTCGCTGTCGCCGGAGAACAGGAAGGCGACGTCGTAGTTGCCGGCGGTATTGAGCATGTCCAGCACGATCTCGACGTCCAGGTTCCCCTTGATCACCTGCTCGCCGGTGTCGGGGTCCCGGATCGCCTTCAGCGCCTTGCGCCGGACGATGAAGCCGCTGTGGGAGAGAAAGTCGAGGAAGCGCTGCTGCAGCGGGTCGAGCGAGGCGACGGCGGTGTAGTAGAACGCCGCGTAGAACGTGCCGCCCGCGGTGAAGTAATGCTGTGCCTTCCGGTAATCGAGGAAGTACCCGGCGAGCCGACCCGCGCCGTCCATGTTGGCGCCGTCGACGAAGAGGGCGACGCGGTCGCTCGGGCGGAGGATGTCCGCCGGCGTCACCGCCGGCGCGGGCGCGGCTTTCGGCGCCTCGACCACATCGACCGGGATCTCGGGCGCCGCGGGAGGAGCCGGGGCCGCCGCATCCTCAGGACCGGCGCCGTTTCCGGAGGGCGGGATCTCGCCGTCATTGTCGTCCGGCTGGTCGTCGGAACGCCCGGAGGGGCGGGCTTCGACCACGGCGGGCGGGACCAGCGGGGTCGTGCCGCCGCCCACCCGCTCGACGGGATGGGCGATCGCGAACGTCTCCTTGTGGCGCAGGCGGACCCGCCATTGCTCGCCGTCGCGCACCCGGTCGAGCCAGTTCAGGTCGAGCAGCACGACCTTGCCGCCCGGCAGCCGTCCGACGCGGCGCCCGTCGCTCTGTTCGCGGAAGACCAGCGTGGCCTCGGAGGGATCGTCTGGATGAGAACCGGCTGGCAGGTCGGGCATGGCCGCATCGTACCAGAGCGTGCCTCCGCCGCGTACCGGTGTCTGACACCCGTACGGTACCGGTACGCGTGTCTGGCACCCGTACGGTACTGGTACGGGTGTCAGACACCCGTACG
>CAYUPN010000076.1:6873-19204 GCA_964446605.1 uncultured Bifidobacteriaceae bacterium
CACCCGTACGGTACTGGTACGGGTGTCAGACACCCGTACGTGGTGCCACCCGAAGCCCGGGCCAAGCCGAGCTATACTAGCGCCGCCGCCGCTGAACCGGCGGACACCCATGATTCAGGCCCACGCAGCGACGGATACCGGTCCGGTCCGGCCGGTGAACGAGGACGCGTTTCTCATCGACCCCGGGTTCGGGCTCTACGCGGTCGCCGACGGCATCGGCGGACACAACGCCGGCGAGGTGGCCTCCCGCCTCGCCCTCGAAGCCCTCGGCGGGTTCGTCCGGCGTTCGGCGACCGACACCGATCTCTCCTGGCCGTACGGCGTGCTGGCGGACCTGTCCTACGGCGCGAACCGGCTGCGCACCGGCATCCACCTGGCCAATCGACGGGTGTTCCGCGCGGCCGAGAGCCAGGACGACTACACCGGCATGGGCACCACGATGGTCGCGGTGCTGGTGGACGGCGGCCGCCGTGCCGCCCTCGCGAGCGTGGGTGACAGCCGGATCTACCAGTGGCGCGCGGGCGAGGTGACCCGGCTGACGGTGGACGACTCCTGGGTGGAGGCGCTGCGCGCGCAGGGCCTGTCGGGCGATGAACTGCTGCGCCATCCGATGCGGCACGTCCTGACGAACGTGGTCGGCGCGCGCGACAAGGTGGACGTCCACGTCCACGAGCTGGACCTGCAGCCGGGTGACCGGCTGCTGCTCTGCTCCGACGGCGTGCACGGGCCGCTCGACGAGGCGGCGCTCGCCCGGCTGCTCGGCGACGGGTCGGTGGAATCGGCCGCTGCCGCACTGGTGCGCGCCGCGCTCGAGCGCGGCGGCCGCGACAACGCGACGGCCCTCGTCCTCGAGGCGGGGGCGCAGGCATGACCGCACCGGGCGGTGGCAGCGGCACGGGCAGCGGCACCTTTCCCGGGGGTTCGGGCGGCACACGAGCGCTGCCGGAGCGCATTGCCCATTTCCGCATCCTCGACCGCATCGGCCGCGGCGCAATGGGCGTCGTCTACAGTGCCCGCGACGAGCGGTCGGGGCGTCCGGTCGCCGTCAAGGTCATGACCGCGGATCTCGAGGGGGACCGCGAGACGCGCGAGCGCTTCGTCCGTGAGGCACGCGTCGCCGGGCAGCTGCTGCACCGCAACGTGATCAACGTCTTCGAGATGGGCGAAGAGGACGGCCGCCTCTTCATGGTCATGGAGCTGCTCCACGGCGAGCCGCTCAACGATCACATCCGGCGGGTGGGGCAGCTGTCGCTGGAGCAGGCGCTCGATCTGATGATGCAGACGTGCGAGGGGCTGGCAGTCGCGCACGCGCACGGCATCGTGCATCGGGACATCAAGCCCGGCAACCTGTTCCTGCAGCGGGACGGCGGGCTGAAGATTCTCGATTTCGGCGTCGCGCGGCTGGCGAACTCCAGCATGACCGCCAGCGGCTTCATCGTGGGCACGCCCGACTTCATGTCGCCCGAGCAGGCGCGCGGGCGCGAGATCGACCAGCGGTCCGACGTGTTCTCGGCGGGCGCGGTCTTCTATTACATGCTCTCGGGCCTCAAGCCGTTCGCGGCCGCCGATCTGCCCGCGGTGCTCCACAAGGTGACCAGCGAGCCGCCGCCGCCGCTGCCGGAGGCGCAGTGTCCACCCGCGCTGTGGCGGGTGCTCCTGCGGGCGCTCGAGAAGGACACGGCCGCGCGGTATCGCGACATGGGCGCGCTGCTCGCCGACCTCGTGCGGTTCCAGCAGGAGGTCGACCGCGAGACGCGGGCGCTGGCCATCGCCACGCGGGAGCGCGCGGCCGTCGTGGCGCGCCTGGCCGACGAGCACGCGTCGCGCACCGGCGCCTCGGGCCCGGTCTCACCGTTCAGCGACGAGCTGCTCGACCGGTACCCCGTGCTCGAGGACCGGGGCCCTGCGGCGCTCGGCGTCGTGCCGTTCCGCCGCACGGCGCTGGACGACATCGCCGCGGACCTGGACACGCGCGAGCGCGTGCTCGCGCTGGCCGTCGCGCAGCTGCGCGGGACCGGAGCCCGCTCATGAGCCGCCGGCTGGTGCTGGACGACGGGCGGACGCAGCGCGAGCTCGTGCTGAAGGAGCGGATGCTCGTGGGCCGCGATCCGGCCTGCGACATCACCGACAGCGATCCCCGGCTCTCGCGCCGGCACGCGGAGTTCGTGGCGGGCCCGGCGGGGCTCGCGGTGCGCGATCTGGACAGCCGCAACGGCGTGCGCGTGAACGGGCGCCCGGTGCGCGAGGCGACGCTGTCGCCCGGCGACCTGGTGGAGATCGGCCACCTGGCGGTGCGCTTCGTCGACGACGGCGACGTGGACCCGGCGGGGATCGCGATCCCGAGCCGGCCGCTGACGCCCGTCGACGCCATTGAGGTGCGCGCCGGGTTCGAGGACGATCGCACGCGGGTGCTCCCGCCGCCGATGTCGACGCAGGTCTCGGGGCCGATTCCGCCGGCGCCGCTGAACGCCGTGCGCTCGGCCGGTGACGTCGCGATCCCGCGGCCCGAGCCGACGGTCAGGATCCGCCGGCCCGAGCCGCGCGCGCGTGCGGGGCTCAGCGTGCTGGACCTGATGGGCTCGCGCTGGGGCTGGCGCGTGCTGGGGCAGGGGGTGCTGCTCGCCGGGATCGTGGCCCTGATGACGGTCCTGCCGATGCTCTCGTGGATCTGGCAGGTCTCCGGGCCGGTGAGCACCGGGACCCTCGTCCGGATGCTCGCGGCGCCACTGCTGGCATCGCTGTTCGCGGGCCTGATGGTGTCGTCGCTCATCGCGCGCACCACCGCGCGCGGACTGGAGGCGGATGACGACGCCTAGGCCCCGGCCGGCCGCGCCCTTCGACCCGCGCCCCGGGCGCAGCGCGCGGCTGGTCGTGTGCCACGGCGACACGGTGGTGCGCGCCATCGAACTGGGCGCGCGGATCGTGACGATCGGCCGTGGGCCCCAGAACGACATCGTGCTGACCGACCCGGATCGGGCCATCTCGCGCTTCCATGCCGAGGTGCGCCCGGAGGAGCGCGGCTGGGTGCTGGTGGATTTGAACAGTCAGAACGGCTGCTGGGTCGACGCGCGGCGCGTGGACCGCGTGCGTCTGCGCCCCGGCGTGCCGGTGACGATCGGGCCGTACCGCCTGGTCTTCGACGACACGCCGTTGTTTGCCGAATAAGGAGCCGACGTGGAGACGCCGCGAACGATCGGACGTTACGAGGTCATCGAGCGGGTGGGCCGCGGCGGGATGGGTGTGCTCTACCGCGGCCGTGATCCGGTGCTCGATCGCGAGGTCGCCATCAAGGTCATGGCCGGCGACTTCTCGACCGACGAAGCGGCGCGCACCCGGTTCTTCCGCGAAGCCCGCGCGTCCGCGCGGCTCCAGCACCGCAACATCGTCACGGTGTACGAGTTCGCGGAGGACAACGGCTCGCCGTACATCGCGATGGAGTTCCTGCGCGGCCAGAGCCTCGCGCAGCGCCTCCAGACCGGCTCGCCGATGCCGCTCGTGCAGAAGCTGGACATCGTCATCCAGCTGCTCACCGGCCTGCACTACGCCCACGAGCAGGGCATCGTGCACCGCGACGTGAAGCCGCCGAACATCTGGCTGCTCGACGACGGGACGATCAAGCTGCTCGATTTCGGCATCGCGAAGATCGCGGCGTCGACGATGACGAGCGCAGGCAGCGTGCTCGGAAGCGCCTTCTACATGGCGCCCGAGCAGGTCGCCGGGCGCGAGGTGGACGGCCGGGCGGATGTGTTCGCCGCCGGCGTCGTGCTGTACGAGATGCTGAGCGGCCACCGCCCGTTCGAAGCCGAGTCGCCGACGGCGGTGATGCTGAAGATCATCAACGAGGAGCCGCAGCCGATCACGCGGTTCTGCCCGGACCTGCCGCCCGGGATCGTGTCGTCCGTGATGAAGGCGCTCAGCAAGGACCCGGCGCACCGGTACGCGCACGCGGGCGACTTCGCGGCGGAGCTCAAGCTGCTGCGGCTCTCGGCCGAGCGGGAGTCCGAGACGATCCAGACCGAGTCGCCGGATCTGGCGCAGACGATCTTCATCCCGCCGACGATGGCGGAGGCCGGACCGATCGCGGGTCATGCCGATCCGGCCGGCGCGGCCGCGCTGTCGGGCGATCAGGGGACCGCCGCGCGCCAGGCGGCGCTCGCCCCGGGAAGCCGCCTCACGACCTGGCTGATGATCGCGGCCGTGGCGATTGCGGCCGTGGCGCTCGCCGTGGCGTTGACGAGCCGGAGTGCACCGGCAGGCGGCGAGACCGCCAGCGTGGGCGCACCGGCCGGTCCGGCCGATGCGAGCGCCGCCACCCCGGGTCCGCCCGGCCCGCCCGCGCCGCCTGCGCCGGCCCAGCCGGGGAACATCCGTGTCGTCACCGATCCCGAAGGCGCCCGGGTGATGGTCGGCGGACGCGATGCGGGCCTGACCACGCCGGCCGACGTGAAGCTGGAGGACGTGCAGGCGGGCCGCGTGCGCGTGTCGCTGCGCGGCTACCGGAGCGCGGCGGTCGTCGCCACCGCGCCGCAGATCGACGCGGGGGCGGTGCTGGTGAAGCTGGAAGCGGCGCCGACCGGCATCGACGTCGATATCAGCGGCGCCTATCCGTTCGAGGTCTGGGACGGCAACCGCCAGATCTCCGCGCGCTCGGCGCGCCACGCGCTGACGGTGGATCCGCCGCGCACGCTGCGGCTGGTCGCGGGCGACGTGTTGCTGAACGCGAACGTCCGCGTGGAGCGCGAGTCCTCGGGCCGGGCCAGCCTGCAGGCGCCGGCGCTCGGCCGCCTGACGCTGCTGACGACCTACGAGACGTGCAAGGTCGTCATCGGCGGCCGCGACTTCGGGTATCCGCCGCTCTCAGACGTCCCGCTCGCGCCGGGCACCCACAGGCTGGTGCTCCGCTGCCCCGAAGGGGAGCAGCACAGCTCGACGGTCCGGATCGACGCCGGACAGTCGACCAGGGAAACGATCCGATGACCCGACCACCGCGTCTGCTGCCCATCGCGCCGCTCGCGCTGCTGCTCGTCTCCGTGGCAGGGCCCGCCCTGCGGGCGCAGCCCGATGTCGAGGAGCTGGCCCGGCGGCAGTTCGAGAGCGGCCTCGAGTTCTATCGCGCCGGCCGCTACGGCGAAGCGATGAAGGACTTCCAGACGGTCGCCGAAGGCTATGCCGAGTCGTCGGTCGCCGACGACGCGATGCTGGCCATCGCGCAGTACCAGCTCGAGGTGCTGCGCGACGCGAAAGCGGCGCGGAGCTCGGCCGAAACGCTCGTGACCCGGTATGCGACCGGCGATGCCGCGCCGATGGGCTACGTCATCGGCGGCCGCGCGACGATGGCGCTGGACTCCTCGCCGGCGGGGCTCGAGTCGGCGATGGCGAGCTTCGAGCGCGTGCCGCGCCTGTTCCCCGCGAGCGAGGCGGTGGCGCCCGCGCTGTACTATGCGGCGGAGATCGACTACCGCGCGGAGCGCCCGGGCGAGGCGCTCGACCGGCTGCGGCGCATCGCGACCCAGTACGGGCGTACGCCGTGGGCCGCGCGGGCGGGCCTGCTCGAGTCGTCGCTCGTGCTCGCGTCCGGCGATCCGGTCGAGGCCATGCGCACGCTGCAGCGCGTGGTCCGGCGGTTCGGTTCCGGACCGGAGGCCGCCACGGCCCGTGCGCGGAACACGATCCTGTACCGGCTGTATCTGCGCGCACCGGCGCAGGCGCCGTACGTCGCCACGGGCCGCAGCATCGCCGGCGCGCGCGGGCGGCTGCGGGACGTGCAGGCCATCGCCCTGACGCCCGACCGCACGCTCGGGGTCGCGCTGCGATCCGGCATGCTGGTCATGGACGAGAAGGGCACGCTGCTGCGGCAGTTGCCGGCCACCGACTCCCGTCAGCTCTCGTTCGATCCCGCCGGCCGCGCGTTCATCGTCCAGAAGACCATCGTCGCGGTCGAGACCGCGACGGGGCTGCAGCGTCTGGCGCTCACCGCGGGCGCCGGCTCGGCCGCCCGGCTGCTGCAGGACATCACCGCCGGGGCGCGGCTGTCGACCGGCGAGCTCGTCATCGCGGATCGCGAAGTGCGGTCCGTCTCACGCTTCACCCCGGACGGCAAGTTCCTCCACGCGATCCTGTCCGGCCGCGTGCGGCGCATCGCCGTGGGACGCAACGACGAGATGGCGTTCATCGACGAAGACTCGAAGAGCATCATCTGGACGGATCGCGCGGGACGGGCCCTCGCGAAGATCCCGGAGCGGGGGACCGGCTACACGCTGAACTCGCCGTCCGACCTCGCGTTCGACGTGTTCCAGCACCTCTACGTGCTCGATCGGAACAGCGTCTCGGTTTTCGCACCGGGCGGGACGCACCTGGCCACGTTCACGCCGTCGGGCCAGGCGGCGCTCCGGTCCGGATCGGCGCTGGCGCTGGACGGCGCCGCGCGGTTGTACATCTATGACGACTCCCAGGACCGCGTCCTCATCTATCAGTAGCGCCTTGCGAGCCGCGCTGCTGGCGGCTGCCGTGGGCGTGCTGGCCAGCGTGCCGCTGGCGGCGCAGGCTCCGTCCGACCCGTCCGCGCAGGCTCCATCCGACCCGCCCGCGCAAGCTCCGCCCGCGCAGGCCGGTAGCGCATTGGCCGAGACGCCGGAGCTGGCCGAGGCGAAGCGGCTGTTCGATGCGCTGGAGTACGAACAGGCGCTGCCGCTGCTGGATCGCGCGATCGCGCTGTTCGAGCCCGACGCGGCGCGCGATGCCGGCGCCCGCGACCGGCTGATTGCCGCGCTCGAGATGCGGGCGCGCGCGCGCTTCGGCCTCGGCAACCAGGAGGGCGCCGAATCCGACTTCCGCCTGCTGCTCACGCACGACCCGGCGTTCGCGCTGGACGAGACGGTATCGCCGCGCGTGATCGCCGTCCTCGACGGCGTCAAGGCGGCGACCATCGGCACCATCGAGCTCGCGCTCGATCCCGCCGATGCGGAGCTCGTCATCGACGGGCTCCCCCGGACCTACGGCAGCGGACGCATTCCGGTGACCGCCGGCGCGCACACCATCCGCGTCTCGCGCACCGGCTTCGCGCCGGTCGATCAGCCGGTCACGGTGCTCGCCGGGCAGAGCCTGCCGATGCGCATCGCGCTCACGCGGATCAGCAGCGTCGTCACGCTGATCAGCGCGCCAGCCGACACCGAAGTGTTCGTCGACGGCGTCTCGAAGGGGCGCACGAGCCCGGTGGCCGATCCCGCGGCGCTCGCCGCGGCGGCGTTGCAGGCGGGCGTGCCGGCCGCAGAACTGGGCGTGCTGGTCCTGACGGATCTGTCGACCGGCAGCTTCGACGTCGAGTTCCGGCGCGACTGCCACGTGGCGGACCGGCGGCGGCTGACGCTCGACACACTGGCCGACGTGCTCGTGGATCCTGTCGTGCTGAGGCGCGCGGTCGGCGCGCTCGTGCTGGACAGCGAGCCGGCCGGCGCGGACGTGCTCATCGACGCCGAGCCGCGGGGCACGGCGCCGATGACGCTCGATGACATCTGCGCCGGGACGCACCTCGTCGAGTTCCGGACGCCGGTCGGGCGCAGCGTCGAGCGGGTCGCGCTCGATTCGGGCGCGCGGCTCACGGTCCGGGGACGGGTCCGGCCGGCGTTCGCGCTGGTCGCGGGCGGTCCGGAGGGGGGCGACGAGCTGCGGATGGCGGTGGAGCGCGCGCTGGCGCCGTCGGATACGGTGCTGCTCTACGCGCCGCCGGCCGACGTCGTCGCCGACGTGACCGAGGGCGTGGCGCTCGACGAGTGGTTCGCACGGGACGCCACGCCGCCGGCCGATGCCCGCGAGCGGATCCGGAAGTTCTCCGAGGCGCTCGGCGCCCAGGGGCTGGCCTGGGTGCGCCCCGTGCGGCCCGGCGGCCGCGAGCTGCGGCTCGGGCTCATCGCGCCGGGCAGCGCCGAGCCGGACGAGCTGATCCTCGTGCCGAATCAGCCGGACAGCGTCAAGGCGGCTCTCGACCGGCTCCGGACCCCGATGACCTTCACGCGCGGCTCGGCCGGGCTGGCCGTCATCGACGTCCTCGACCTCCAGGGAGCGATTGTGGCCGATGTCGAGCCGGGATCCCCGGCCGAGGCGGCCGGATTCGAGCCCGGCGACGTGATCGTCCAGCTCGGCGGCGCCCCGGTGTCCTCGGCGCTCGACTTCGAAACGCGTCTGGCGTCGCACGCGGCCGGCGAGCAGGTCAGCCTCGGGGTACGCACCCGGTCGGGCGCCGAGGCCACGCGTGCCGTGTCGCTCCAGCGTGTTCCGGCGCTGGCGGTCACGGGAGACCGGAATGCTCCGGCCAACGTCGGCGTCGCGGTGCTCCGCGCGCGGCTGGCGCAGACGTCCGACCCCGCCCTTCAGCCCATCGTCCGGCTGAATCTCGGGGCCGCGCTGCTGCGGGCGGGGGACGCGGCGGGTGCGCGAGCCCTGCTCGAGGAGACCATCCTCCCGCCCGGTCCCGGCGTCTCGGCCGGCACCGTCCAGTATCTGCTGGGTGAAGCGGCGCTGCAGCTGGGCGATCAGGCGACTGCGCGCACGGCGTGGCAGGCCGCCCGGGATGCGGGGGGCCGGCTCAGCGATGATGGGCCGTCGGTCCGGCTGCTCGCCGAGCGGGCGCTCGAACGTCTGCAGTAAACTGGATTGCATGCGCGGCCGGCGGCGTATCCCGCCGCCGGCTGACGCCCCGGGGAAGGAGTCGGAACCGGGGTCGACTTGACCCGTGCATTCCTTTTCCGGTATCCTCGTCAGGTTCTGCTCGCCGCCAGGACACCCTATCTGGCGGTGACCGCCGAGAGGCGATCGGCTCCGGCCGGTCGATCCTGAGCGCGACGGCGCGTGTGGCTCCTCCGGGGAGCCGCGAGGCGCTGTCAAACAGACAGACGGCGGCCTCCGGACGCGTTGGCGTCCGCCGGGCCGTGTCCACAACAGACATAGGGTTGCGTCGTTCAGGTGCCGAGCCGCGTGCTCCCAGGCCTGGACGGACCGTGCCGGCCTGAGGGTGTGGGCCGGACGGTGGTGTTTTTTGCCGTAGCCCGCGGTTCCGGCCGCGGGGTGGAGTCGCCGTGCCGACGATCAGCCAGCTCGTTCGCAAGGGACGCGAAAAGATCGAGACGAAGACCAAGAGTCCTGCGCTGCAGCGGAGCCCGCAGAAGCGCGGCGTCTGCGTCCGCGTGTTCACCCAGACGCCGAAGAAGCCCAATTCGGCGCTGCGGAAGGTGGCGCGCGTGCGGCTGACGAACCAGATCGAGGTCACGACGTACATTCCGGGCGTGGGCCACAACCTGCAGGAGCACTCGCTCGTGCTCATCCGCGGCGGCCGTGTGAAGGACCTGCCGGGCGTGCGCTACCACGTCGTGCGCGGCACGCTGGACGCGGTGGGCGTGCAGGGGCGCAAGCAGGGGCGGTCGAAGTACGGGGCGAAGCGGCCGAAGGCGTAGGCCGTCTGCCGCCCGCTGCCAGCTACAAGGTTCAGAGATGCCACGCAGACGAGAAATCCCGAAGCGCGAGCCGATTCCGGATCCGATCTACCAGGCGCCGTTGGTGACGAGGTTCATCAGCACGCTCATGCGCGACGGCAAGCGCAGCCTGGCCGAGCGGATCATGTACGACAGCCTGGAGATCATCAAGGAGCGGACCGGCGACGATCCGATCAAGGTCTTCAAGAAGGCGGTCGACAACGTCAAGCCGAGCCTCGAGGTCAAGTCGCGCCGTGTGGGCGGCTCGAACTACCAGGTGCCGATCGAGGTCAATCCGAATCGCCGGCTCTCGCTGAGCATCCGCTGGCTGGTCGGCTATGCGCGTCAGCGCGGGGACGGCAAGACGATGCAGGAGAAGCTCGCCAACGAGCTGCTCGATGCGTCGAACCTGCGCGGCGGCGCCGTGAAGAAGCGCGAGGACACGCACCGGATGGCGGAGGCCAACAAGGCGTTCGCGCACTATCGCTGGTAGCGCCGCGTCCCCGCCGGCCCCCTGCTCCGCAGGCGGCCGGCCGTTCGAAGCCGGACCCGGGGTCCGGCCGCCGGCACCGGCACGTCCGGCGCCGCAGACGGAAAGTTCGTTATGCCCAGGCAAGTACCGATACATCGGACCCGCAACATCGGCATCATGGCGCACATCGATGCCGGGAAGACCACCACCACCGAGCGGATCCTCTTCTACACGGGGATCACCTACAAGCTGGGTGAGGTGCACGAAGGCACCGCGGTGATGGACTGGATGGAGCAGGAGCAGGAGCGCGGCATCACGATCACGTCGGCCGCGACGACCTGCTTCTGGCGGGACCACCGCGTCAACATCATCGACACGCCGGGGCACGTCGACTTCACGGTCGAAGTGGAGCGGTCGCTGCGGGTGCTGGACGGGGCGGTGGCGGTGTTCGACTCCGTGGCGGGGGTCGAGCCGCAGTCGGAGACGGTGTGGCGCCAGGCGGACAAGTACCGCGTGCCCCGGATCTGCTTCGTCAACAAGATGGACCGGATCGGCGCGGACTTCTTCCGCACGCTCTCGCAGATCGAGACGAAGCTCCAGGGCAATCCCGTGGCCGTGCACCTGCCGATCGGCACCGAGGACCGGTTCCGCGGCGTGGTGGATCTCGTGCAGATGAAGGCGCTCGTCTACAAGGACGACACGCTCGGCTCCAACTACGTCGTGGAGGAGATTCCGGCCGAGCTCCAGGCGCAGGCGCAGGAGTACCGCGAGAAGCTGATCGAGAAGGTGAGCGAGTCGGACGACGCCCTGCTCGAGAAGTATCTCAGCGGCGAGGCGATCACGGAGGACGAGATCCGGCGGGCGCTCCGCGCGCGCTGCATCCAGTCGCTGCGGGACGACAAGCAGGCGACCTTCGTCCCGGTGCTCTGCGGCTCGGCCTTCAAGAACAAGGGCGTGCAGCCGCTGCTCGACGCGATCGTCGACTACCTGCCCTCGCCGGCGGACATCCCGCCGGTGGAAGGCACGGACCCGCGCTCGGCGGACGAGACGAAGCTCGAGCGGCTGCCGGCCGACGATCAGCCGTTCTCCGCGCTGGCGTTCAAGATCATGACCGACCCGTTCGTCGGTCAGCTCACGTTCTTCCGCGTGTACTCGGGGGTGCTGCAGTCGGGCAGCTCGGTGCTCAACGCCACCAAGGGCAGGACCGAGCGCATCGGGCGCATCCTGAAGATGCACGCGAACAAGCGCGAGGAAATCAAGGAGGTCTACGCCGGGGACATCGCCGCAGCCGTCGGGCTGAAGAGCGTGACGACGGGCGACACGCTCTGCGACGAGAAGCAGCCGGTCGTGCTCGAGTCGATGGACTTCCCCGAGCCGGTGATCTCGCTGGCGATCGAGCCCAAGACGAAGAGCGACCAGGAGAAGCTCGGCCTCGGCCTGCAGAAGCTGATGCAGGAGGACCCGACGTTCCGGGTCAACACCGACGAGCAGACCGGGCAGGTCGTCATCCGCGGGATGGGCGAGCTGCACCTCGAGATCATCGTCGACCGCCTGAGGCGCGAGTTCAACGTCGACGCCGTCGTCGGCAAGCCGCAGGTCGCCTACAAGGAGACGCTGACGCGCCCGGCCGACGGCGAGATGAAGTACGCCAAGCAGACCGGCGGCCGCGGCCAGTACGGCCACGTGAAGATCCACGTGTTCCCGGGCGAGCCGGGCACCGGCTACGTGTTCGAGTCGGCGATCTTCGGCGGCGCGATCCCGAAGGAGTACATCAAGCCGGTCGAGGACGGCATCCGCGAGGCGCTCACCCGCGGCGTGCTGGCGGGCTACCCGATCGACGACGTGAAGGTCGAGCTGTACGACGGGTCGTACCACGAGGTCGACTCGTCCGAGATGGCGTTCAAGATCGCCGGCTCGATGGCGTTCCAGGACGCCGCGAAGAAGGCGAGGCCGGTGCTGCTCGAGCCGATCATGCGGGTCGAGGTCGTGGTGCCGAAGGAATACCTCGGCGACGTCATGGGGGACCTGGCGAGCCGGCGCGGCCGCATCCAGTCGCAGGATGATCGCGGCGGCACGCAGATCGTCAACGCCCGCGTGCCGCTCTCCGAGATGTTCGGGTACGCGACGGATCTGCGGTCGCGGACGCAGGGGCGTGCGACGTACAGCATGCACTTCGACGCCTACGAGCCGGCGCCGCAGAACGTCAGCGAGGAAGTGGTCGCCCGGGTACAGGGCCGGGTGTAGGCAGACGCCGCGCCGGAGCGCTGCTCCGGCAGCGGCTGGTGGAACCGGGGCATCGCCCCGCGCAGCGCAGACGCATTCACACGGAGACGAACTTCGATGGCCAAGGAAAAGTTTGACCGTTCCAAGCCGCACGTGAACGTGGGGACGATCG
>CAYUPN010000077.1:0-18471 GCA_964446605.1 uncultured Bifidobacteriaceae bacterium
CTGCAGAAGATTCACGGCCTGGTGGCCGCGGCCATCGGTCTCGATCCGGAGCGGGGTGACCAGCTGACCGTCGAGAACATCGCGTTCGAGAGCCCCGTTCCCGCGGAGCCGATCGAGCCGGGGCTCGTCGAGCGCTACGGGCCGGCGTTCGGCGAGGGCGCACGCGTGCTGGGCGTGCTGCTGCTGGCGCTCGCGGCGGTCTTCTTCGTGCTGCGGCCGATGGTGCTCGCCGCCGGCGGCCCGCGCGTGCTGCCCGCCGCGGCCGGCGACGGCGTCGCGCAGCTGAAGACCGTCCAGGACCTCGAAGGGGAGCTCGAGGCGCAGCTGACCGCGGCCGTCGAACAGCGGCGGCTCGAAACGGCCCGGATGCCGCTGTTGACGAAGAAGGCCAACGAACTCGTGCAGGAAGAGCCCGAATCCGCGGCCAAGCTGCTGCGCGCGTGGCTGGCGGAGGAGGAGAGGCGCTGATGCGGGGAACGGTGGTCGCCGGCGCGCCGCTGCCGGGCACGCGCAAGGCCGCGGTGCTCGCGCTGCTGCTCGGCGAAGAGCAGATGGCGCAGATCTTCAAGCACCTGCGCGAGGACGAGATCGAGCGCATCACCAAGGAGGTGGCGTCGCTCGGATCGGTGGAGCCCGACACCGGCGAGAAGGTGCTCGAGGAGTTCCACCTGATGTTCAAGGCCGCCGGCTACATCATGCGCGGCGGCGTCGAGTTCGCGCGGGCGCTCCTGCTGAAGTCGCTCGGCCCGGACAGCGCCCGGCGCATCCTCGACCGCGTCCTGCGCTCGTTCGAGTCGACCGCCGGCTTCTCGGCGCTGGAGAAGGCGGACCCGCAGCAGCTGTCGAAGTTCATCCTCGGCGAGCACCCGCAGACCGTCGCGCTGATCCTGGCGCACCTGAACGCCAGCAACGCGGCGCAGCTCGTGACGCTGCTGCCCGACGACATGCGCGCCGACGTCCTGACCCGCATGGCGAACCTGGAGGAGATCTCGCCGGAGGTGATCCGCAGCATCTCCTCCGTGATCGACCAGCGATTGAAGACGCTCGGTGGACCGCAGCGCGAGTCCTACGGCGGCGTCCGCGCGGTCGCGGAGCTGTTCAATCGCCTCGACCGCGGCGTGAGCCAGCCCGTGCTCGAGACGATCGAGCACGAGTCGCCGGAGCTCGCGGTGACGATCCGGAACCTGATGTTCGTGTTCGACGACCTCGTCAACGTCGAGGACCAGGGGCTCCGCGAAATCATCCAGCGCGTCGACAAGAAGGTGCTGACCATCGCGCTCAAGGGGGCCACCGAGGAAATCCGCCAGCGCTTCTTCAGCAACATGTCCAAGCGCGCCACGGAGATGCTGAAGGAGGAGATGGAGGTGCTCGGCGCCATCCGCCTGCGCGAAGTGGAGAAGGCGCAGCAGGAGGTCGTCGCCGTCGCGCGCAAGCTCGAGGAAGAGGGGGTGATCGTGACCGGCGCCGCGGCCGGGGAGACGTATGTCGTCTAGCGCGCGGCGGCTCCACGGCGCGGCGGCGCAGCCGTTCGTGTGGGGCGGCGCGCCGGCCGTCCCGTCGCGTCCGGCGGCAGCGACCGAACCGCCCGCCGCTCCAGACCCGGCCTCGATCGCACCGTCCACCGCACCGCCGGCGCCGGTGTCCGACGAGGAGCTCCGGGCGGCGCATCAGGAGCGGCTGGCCGCCATTGAGCGCGAGGCGTTCGCCCGCGGGTATGAGTCGGGCGAGCGCGCAGGACTCGAAGCGGGCAAGACCCGCGCGGAGGCGATGCTCCGCCGCCTGGCCCAGACCCTCGACGAGCTGCGATCGCTGCGCACGACCCTGCTGCGGCAGACGGAAGCGCAGATGGTGGAGCTGGCGCTGGCAATCGCGCGGCGGATTCTCCGCCGCGAGGCCACGTTCGATCAGGATCTGCTCGTCGCGATGGCCCGCGTTGCGCTCGATCGTGTCGGAGAGGAGGGGAGCGCGACCATCCGGTTGAACCCCGAGGACTACGCCGCGACGGCGCAGCGGCAGGGCGACCAGTGGGCCGGCTCGCGCGTCACCGTGCTGGCGGATCCCGCGGTCCCCCGTGGCGGCTGCATCGTCGAGTCGGAGTTCGGCCAGGTGGACGCCAGCGTCGAGGCGCAGTTCGATCACGTCGCGCAGGCGCTGCTCGGCGACGAGGAGGCGCGGGACGCGGCATGAGCCCGGCGACCGTCATCTCCCTCGAACGGTTCCGTGCGCGCCTGGAGCGCGCCGACCCGCTCCCTGTCACGGGACGGGTGATCCGGACCGTCGGTCTGGTCGTCGAGTCGCGCGGGCCGCGCGCCCGCGTCGGCGAGATCTGTGAGCTGGTGGGCGACGCGGGCACGCCCCCGCTGCCGCTGGAAGTCGTCGGCTTCCGCGAGAACACGCTGCTCACGGTGCCGCTCGGGACCACCGCCGGCATCCGTCCCGGCGACCGGATCGTCTCGCGTGGACGCGTCTCGTCGATCCCGGTCGGGCCCGGGCTCCTCGGCCGCGTGATCGACGGTCTCGGCCGGCCGCTGGACGGGCTCGGCGACGTCGACAGCCGCGAGCAGTACCCGCTGTATCCGCCGCCGCTCAACCCGCTCGAGCGCGACGGCGTGACCGCTCCGCTCGGTACCGGGGTGCGTGCGATCGACGGATTGCTGACATGCGGGCGCGGGCAGCGTCTCGGTCTGTTTGGCGGCTCCGGTGTCGGCAAGAGCACACTGCTCGGCATGATGGCGCGATCGACCTCGGCCGACATCGCCGTCATCGGTCTCATCGGCGAGCGCGGGCGCGAGGTGCGCGGCTTCCTCGAACACGACCTCGGCCCCGAGGGGCTGCAGCGGGCGGTCGTGGTCGCCTCGACCTCCGACAACCCGCCGCTCGTCCGCATCCGGGCGGCCTACGCGGCCACGGCCATTGCCGAGTACTTCCGCGATCAGGGCAGGAGCGTCCTGCTGATGATGGACTCGGTGACGCGCTTCGCGATGGCCCAGCGGGAAATCGGACTCGCGGCCGGCGAGCCGCCCACCGCGAAGGGCTATCCGCCATCCGTGTTCGCGATGCTGCCCGGGCTCCTCGAGCGGGCGGGCGGGGTCCGCGGGCGCGGAAGCATCACCGGCCTCTACACCGTGCTCGTCGACGGCGACGACACCAACGAGCCCATTGCGGATGCGGTGCGCGGCATTCTCGACGGCCACGTCGTGCTGTCCCGCGACCTCGCCGCACGGAATCATTACCCGGCCATCGACATCCTCCAGAGCGTCAGCCGGACGATGCCCGACGTCACCGGTGTCGAGCACCGCACGAAGGCCGGGCAGGTGCGCGGCTGGCTCTCGACGCTGCGCGACAGCGAGGACCTCGTGAGCGTCGGCGCGTACGTGCCGGGAAGCTCCGCGCGGATCGACGAGGCGCTGACGAAGCGCGACGCGGTGGAGGCGTACCTGCGACAGCCCGTTCACGAGCCGTCCGGGTACGACGAGTCGGTCGCGGCGCTGCTGGCCCTGTAGCGGCGCCGGGACGCCTGCAGACGCGTGCGCCCATTCCGGTTCAGACCACAGCCCGCGTTGGATCTCCGGATCCGGCAGCGCGACGCCGCCGAAGAGGCGCTCGCGGTTGCGCGCGCCGCGGTGCGCGACGCGGAGGCGGCCGTGCGCGCGGCGCAGGACGCGGTGCAGGACGCGCAGGCGCGTGCACGCGAGGCGCTGGCCACGGCGGCCGGTCTGGCCGGCGCCGCCTGGCACTGGAATTGGATTGAGCGGTTGCGCCGCGACGTCGCGTGCGCCATGGAGGCGCTGGAGGTCCGGCAGAGCGAGGAAGCGCGCGCGGCGGAGATCGCGCGCGAGGCGCGCAGACAGGTGAAGGTTCTCGAGCGGCTGAAGGCGCGCAGACAGCGCGCCTGGCAGCTGGAGGCCGGGCGGGCCGAGCAGCGGGCGATCGACGAGCTGGCCGGTCTGCGATTCGCGGCGCGCATGCGCGCGCCGCACGGGGAGAGAGGATGAGCGTAATCGACCCGACCGGTGGTGCCGGTCAGACGACAACTGGCGCAGGCGCAGGCGCCGCGCAGGCCCTGAAATCCGACGGTCTGGGCCGCGACGCGTTCCTGAAGCTGCTGGTCACCCAGTTGCAGCACCAGGATCCCACGCAGCCGAAGGAAGACGGCGAGTTCCTCCAGCAGCTGGCGACGTTCAGCTCGCTCGAAAAGCTCACCGAAATCTCGGCGTCGCTCAACACGCTCGGCCAGCTGCTGCTCGACCACCTCCAGATCGAGCACGGGCAGTCCGGCCAGGCAGGAGGCTGGTAATGGCAGTCGGCTCTTTCTCGGCGGGCCTCTCGGGGCTGAACGCCAACGCCGTTTACCTCAGCGTAATCGGCAACAATCTCGCAAACATCAATACCATCGGCTACAAGGCGAGCACGGTGACCTTCATGGACCTGGTCAGCCAGTCCGCCTCGGGCTCGTCGATCAATCCGATGCAGGTCGGACTCGGCGTCGTGACCGGATCGATCTCGCCGGTGTTCAGCCAGGGCTCCATCGAGAGCACCCGTGAAGCGACGAACGTCGCCATCCAGGGCAACGGCTTCTTCATCGTCAGCGACGGTCAGTCGGTGTCGTACACCCGCGCGGGGAACTTCAGCTTCGACAGCAGCGGCAATCTGGTGACGCCGGACGGCCTCCGCGTGCAGGGCTGGACGCAGATCGGGGCGGACGGAGAGCCGGTGACCACCGGCGCGCCGTCGGACATCACGGTGCCGCCGGGCGTGCTGCGCGCGCCGGTCGCGACCTCGACGTTCTTCACGAAGACCAATCTCAGCGCGTCCGCCTTCGTCGGCGACACGTTCACGAGCTCCGTGGAGCTGATTGACTCGCTGGGGGCGCGCCACCTGTCGACGGTGACGTTCACCAAGTCGGCCGCCGGCGAGTGGGACTTCTCGATCTCCGTGGACGGCGGCGAGGTGACCGGCGGAACCGCCGGCGTGCCCTTCGAGCTGGCGGCCGGGTCGGCCGTCTTCGACCCCAACGGCCTGCTCACCAGCGTCACGCCGACGGCCCCCGCCTCGGGTGGCGGTGCGCTGCCCGGGGACCCGGACATGGACGTCAGCTTCACCACGCCCGCGTGGACCAACGGCGCGGCCGCCAGCGCGTTGACGTGGGACCTGACGGACGTGAACGGCACCGCGGCCCTCACCGGGTTCGATGCGCCCTCGGCCACGCTGTCGCTCGATCAGAACGGGTCGGCGGCCGGGACCGTGGACGGCATCACCATCCTGCCCGACGGCCGCATCCAGGCGAGCGTCGGCGCGGGACAGTCCGTGAACCTCGGTCAGATCGCGCTCGCCACCTTCAACAACCCGAAGGGGCTCGAGAAGCTGGGCGGGAACCGCTACGGCGAGACGCAGTCGGCGGGCCTTCCGAACGTCGGAGTGGCCGGCACCGGGGGGCGGGGCACGCTCTTCGGCAGCGCGCTCGAAGCGAGCAACGTCGACATCGCCCAGGAGTTCACGCAGATGATTCTCGCGCAGCGCGGGTACCAGGCGAACTCCAAGACCATCACCGTGTCCGACGAACTGCTGGTCGAAACGTTGAACCTCAAGCGGTAACGCCGTGACGACAGGTACGCTGCTTCCCCTCGTCGGATCCGCGCCGCCACCGCAGGCCGGCGCGCGCGGCGGAGCCGGTCCGTCGTCGGCGTTCGACACGGCCCTGGCTTCGGCCGAGAGCCGTGTGGGCGCGGAAGGCGCATCGGACCGAACAACGGCAGCCCGGGATCGGCGCGCGGCGGAGTCGCGCGCCACCACCCGTGCGAAGGACGGGCGTCCGGCACGCGGAAAGGAGCACGACGCGGGCTCACAGGGACGTGTCGACGAGGCGCGGTCACCGAGGGATCCCAAGGCCGCCGGCTCGTCCCGTCGCGACGAGCGGGCGCCGGACGCGCCCGAGGGCAGCGATGGTGTCGACGAGGATCAGAAGCGGGCGGAGCCCGCTCCCGTTCCGCCGGATGTACCCGCACAGGTTGTTCCGGAACAGGGATGGCTCTTTTCCGACGCCCCGGCGCAGATGCCGGCGACCTCATCGCCGCCGGACGAGTCGATCGACGCTGGCCGCACGAATGACTCCGGACTCGCGGCAGTGACGGATCCGGTGGAACCGGCGCCCGCTGCCGGCCGGAACGGCAACGCGGCCCTGGACTTCACGCCGGACGAGGCGCCTCTGCGGGCGGGGAAGGCGCCGGAACGTGCGGATGCACTGGTGGCCCGGCGCGATCCCGCGCTTCCGCTCGTGGACGAATCGGAGCAGGCAGCGAGCGCGGCGCCGGCCGCAGCGACATCCGAGTCGCCGACCGTGTCTCCGCCGAAGTCGACGGCCGACACGAGTGAGCCGATCCGGACAGGCGTCCGTGCCGAAGCGGCAGCGGCGCTGTCGGTCGCCGTCGCCGCGGCCAATCGCGGAGCTGCCCAACCGGCGGAAGCGGCGGACCAACCCGCGGCGGCCGAGCCTCGGAACGCGGACGCCGCACCGAAACCGGCGGACAGTCGTCCGGTCGCCGCTCAACCCTCGAACGAGCGCCAGGTGGCCGCAGCGGCCGCGCCCGCGCCCGACGTCCACGACAGGATTGACCTCGAGCGGTCGAGCGCCCACGCGGAGCAGACCACGTCGCCAGCCGCGCTCCGCATCGCACATCCGGGGCAGGGGAGTACCGGTGGCGGTGACCGCGGGCAGGATCAGCGCCCGGGCAGCTTCGCCGCGCCACACGTCTTCTGGCCCGTCGCGGGCGGGCCTTCCTCCGATCCCGTGGCGGCGGACACGTTCGCGCGGCTCACCGGCGGAAGCGGCCTGCCGATGCCCTCGGAAGCCGAGTTGTCCACCGTCGGCCCGCAGCTGATTCGGACCTTGCACATGCAGGTCCGCGACGGCGGTGGCCAGGTGCGGCTCACGCTCTCTCCGGAACACCTGGGGACGGTCACGGTGGACCTGCGGGTCACCGGGAGCCAGGTGACGGCGGTACTCGGAGCCGAAACCGCGGCGGTTCGTGGCTGGCTGACCGCGCACGAACAGGACCTCCGGACGGGGCTCTCCGAGCTCGGCCTGACGCTGGAGGAACTCGTGATCCGCGACGAGGACACGCCGCGCGAGCGGCAGCAGGCCCGGGAACACGAGCGGCCACGGCCGCCGAAGCGCCGGTCGGCCACGGAGCCGGCGTTCGAAATCCGGGTCTGATGCGCGCTGCGCCGATGCGGGGGCTCCGCCCCCGCATCACGCTAGAAGCGGAACAATCGCGTCATCTTCACCGTGAAGCCGCGGTTCTGCAGCCGCTCGCGGCCGCGCAGCAGCGTGTTGCGGCCGTCGCTGTACACGACGAACAGGTCGCTGCCCGGCAGGTACTCCCACCGGAAGCGCACGTTCGCGGTGGACAGGTGGCTGGCCGCGTTGTGCTGAATCAACGCGGCCAGCCACATGTTCGGCCTGAAGCTGTACGTCGTCCGCACGCTTGCGAGCGCCGCGGTGGTCTCGTCCTGCGGCAGGTCGAGCTTGAACACCGAGATGCCGGGCTCCACGGCCAGCCGCGGCGTGACCTCCACGCGCCCGCGATATCCCGCCTCCGCGCGCGTGCCGCCATAGAACCCCGAGTAGGCGACCGTGACGTCTCCGGCGACCCGATGCTGGGCGCCGATGGTGTAGCGGCCGATCAGGCTCGAAAAGCGATACGCGCCGATCGGGACGACGATGCCGCCCGGAATCGGGAACGGCTCCGGCACGAACTCGTAGTCGTGCAGGTACTCGATCGTCCAGGAGTCGCTGCTCTGGAGCTCGGTCCTGAGCGCCGCCCGCAACTGGCGGTTCTCGACCCGGCCGTCCGGATCGGCAACATAGTCCAGACCGGCCTCGACGCTGATCTTCCTCACCGACTCCAGTGACGGCGGCCGGCGGCTGACACGCACCTGCGCGAGGCTCTCGACGAACCCGTCACGCCGCAGGAAGCCCACCTGCGGATCGAAGTTCCGTCCGACCGCCAGGTGCTCGAGCGTGAGCCCGAACAGGTCGGCGTCGTACGCGAGCCGGCCCCGATAGCTGTGGTTCTCGTCGTCCAGTCCCGGCGTCCGTGTCTCGGCGTAGTACCCGACGATGTTGAGGAACTGGAAGAAATTCAGGCCGGCGTCGACACCGAACGCGGTGTTCGTCCCGGCGCCGCCGCCGGCACGGCGCGTGCCGATGACGCCGACGTAGCTGCGGCGCAGGATGTCGCGCTTGACGCGCACCACGGAGAAATCGGTCTCGGGCAACCCCGCCGGCTCCGTCTCGCCGGTGCGGATCTGCAGGAGGCCCACGCTGTACTTTCCCGCCCGGCCCGTCAGACGGCCCCCGGCATTGATCGGCACCGCACGATCTCCCGCCAGCCCGATCGCACGGCTGAAGAACAGCACGGGCGTGTTGGTCGGGGCCGTGGCGGCGCGGCGTGGCGAGCTCTCGACGCCGCCGAATCCGAAGATCCCCTGGCCTTCCAGGAAGAACTCGCGCTTCTCGGGATAGAGCAGGCTGAAGCGCGTCAGATTCACCTGCTGGTCGTCGTCTTCGACCTGGGCGAAATCGGTGTTGAGCGTGAAGTCGGCGGTCAGGCTCCGGGTGACCCCGTATTTCACGTCGAAGCCGGCATCGGCGTCTCCCTCCGTCCGGAGCAGCGGGTCGAGTGCCCGATCCGCCCGCGCCGCGCCGAGCGCATAGGGCTTGACGTCGAGGCCGATGGACTCGATGTCGATGTCGAGTCCGACGAGCGGCGCCGCCATCGAGAAGCGCAGGATCCCGCGCGCGCCCTCCGAGCGGGGCACCGGATTCAGGTACGCGTATTCGTTCTTCCAGCGGATCGTCCGGCGGACGTTCAGTCCCCACACCTGCGGGCCGGCGCCCTGATAGCGCAGCGACCGGAACGGAATCCGCACCTCGGTGGTCCAGCCGTCGCGGGTCAGCCGGCTGCGCGCGCTCCAGACGGTGTTCCAGTCCCGGTTGACGTCGCGCTCGTCGGTGACCTGGCTGTCCATCATGCCGCCGAGGGGCGTGACGAGGAACTCGTAGCCGTTGCGCCGGTCGTGGAACGTGTCGATGACGATGCTGAGGTTGTCGTTCTGCGTGATGTTGGAACCGTCGCGGCGCATGTCGTTCGCCACGATCCGATCCGGCTGGCTGTCGGCGCAGCGGGCGACGATGTAGAGGTGCTCCCGGTCGAAGAGCACCCAGATCTCGGTCGGCTCCGACACGAGCGCCCCTTCGTCCGGCTCGATCTGCCGGAAGTCGGCGATCGACGGCACTTCCCGGTACACCGGTTCGTCGAGCACCCCGTCGATGCGCAGCGGCGTGTCGATCCGAACGGCGCGTACGGTCGCGCGCCCCTGGTCGTCCCGGGCAATGACGGCCGGCGGCTCCGGCGGCGGCGGACCGTGGAGGAGGCTGGCGGGCGGACCCGATGGCGCGGGTTGGGCGGCCAACCATCCCGAGAGCACGAGACGTCCAGCGGTCACCAGGGTCAGAGGCATGCGGTCGCGTCAGGCATGGCACGGGGGCGCCGATCCGGCCGGGGACGTGCCAGATCCGGAACGAGGCCGGATGGCTGGCCGGGGAACAGTGGCGATTCGCGCCACAGCCTAACACGCGCCGCCGCGGTGTCGGCCTGACGTCGCCAGCCGTCGGCCCGCCGGACCGGGAACCGCGGTGCGTGCAGCAACGGCGTGCAGTCCGTGCACGTGGTGCGCAACGTCCGTGCGGCACCCCGGTTGCGAGAGCAGGCGCGGGCACGTCCCTGTACTCCCGGCCCGATCCCACGTCGGGATCCGGAGGAAGTCGAGGCGCATCGCGTGAAGAAGGTCTTGTTGAACGGGGCAGTCGGCATCCTGCTCGTTGCGGCGGGCGGGGGCGGGGTGTGGTTCTGGACGCGCGGCGCGCACACAGCGGCCGCGCAGGGCCAGATCGCGGCCCCCGCGATCGACCCGGCCGATTCCGGCATGGTCCCGCTCGCGCCATTCCTCGTGAATCTCGCGGACGCGGAGGCGCCGCGCTTCCTGCGCGCCACGGTGAGTCTGGTCGTCGGGCCGAAGGCCCGGGCGGAACAGCTCGCCAACGACCCCGTCGCCATGGCGCGCATCCGCTCGACGGTGCTGGAGCTCCTGACGACGCAGCACTCGGGGCCGCTGGTCACGCCGGAAGGGAAGACCGAGCTCAAGAACGGCATCTCCGAGCGCGTGGCGGCCGTCATCGGCGACGCGAAGGTGTTCGATGTCCTCTTCTCAGACTTCGTCGTCCAGTTCTGACGCGCCTGCGCCGGCGCAGCCGTTCCAGCGCGTGCTGGACGTCCCCTGCCCGGCGAACGTTCTGCTCGGCACCGGCGTGATGTCGGTCCGCCAGTGCCTGGCGCTGGATCGCAACAGCGTCATCGAGCTCTCGCAGTCGGCCGGAGAGGACCTGCAGCTCGTCGTCAACGGCGTCCTCCTGGCGCGCGGCGAGGTCGTGATCATCGAGGACAGCGCGGCGCTCCGCATCACCGAGATCGCGGCGCCGGCGTCGGCGGAGTAGGGCATGCTGCTGGCTGCGCTCGCGCAGACCCCTGTCGTCACGGACGCCGTCCCGTCGGGCGCCGTGCGTGGCGTGGTCGGCACGATCTTCGTGCTGGGGCTGCTCGTGCTGCTCGCGTGGCTGCTGCGCCGGGGCACGATCGCGCTTCCGGGCCGGCGCGCCACGGACATCGTGCGGGTCGAGACCGCCGTGCCGCTCGGCGACCGGCGCTCGCTGATGGTCGTCACGGTCGACAACCGGCGTCTGCTGCTCGGCCTGACTCCGATGCAGGTCTCGCTGGTGACGGAGCTCGATCCGGCTCCCGCCGTCGCGACGGAACCCGCGCCCGGGTTCGACCGGGCGCTCGCGGGTCGCCTCGATGCGGTCCCCGGCGGGGGTCCCGCGTGATCGGGACGAGCAGGGTCCGCGTCGGCCGCCTGGCACGCATCGTCCTGACGGTGCTCCTGCTCCTCGCCGTCGCCGCGACGGCCGAGGCACAGGCGCCGCAGCAGCTGGACCTGCAGATCGAGGGGGTGGGCAGCATCTCCGCCCCGCTGCAGATCGTCCTCCTCCTCACGCTCCTCTCGTTCCTGCCGGCGATCCTCGTGACGATGACCTGCTTCACGCGGATCGTCATCGTCTTCCATTTCCTGCGGCAGGCGCTCGGCACGCAGGAGATGCCGTCGAACCAGATCCTGATCGGCCTTGCGCTCTTCCTGACGATGTTCGTGATGGCGCCGACGGGCGATCGCGTGTACGAGGCGGCGGTCGCGCCGGCCCTCGAGGGGCAGGTCGATCTGACCGAGGCCATGCGTCGCGCGTCGCCTCCGCTGCGCGAGTTCATGCTCAAGCAGACGCGCGAGAAGGACCTGGCGCTCTTCGTCGAGCTGGGCAGGGTCGAGCGGCCGGAGACGCCGGCGGACCTGCCGATGCGGGTCGTGATCCCCGCCTACGTCATCTCGGAGCTGAAGACCGGCTTCCAGATGGGCTTCTTCCTGTTCGTGCCCTTCATGCTCATCGACCTCGTCGTATCGACGACGCTGCTGTCGATGGGCATGCTGCAGCTGCCGCCGGCGATGATCTCGCTGCCGTTCAAGCTGCTGCTGTTCGTGATGATCGACGGCTGGAACCTGCTGGTGGGCTCGCTCGTCCGGAGCTTCCTCTGAGGGCGTCATGTCCGAAGCGCTAGCCGTCGGCGTGCTCCGTCAGGGCATCGAGGTTGCGGTCATCGTCAGCCTCCCGATGCTGGCCGCCGGCCTGCTGGCCGGCGTGCTGGTCAGCATCTTCCAGACGGTGACCTCCATCCAGGATCACGTGCTCGGGTTCATTCCGCGCGCGGCCGCGATCTTCGTGGTCTTCGCGATGACGTTCCCCTGGATGCTGCGGCTGATGACGGGGTTCGCCTCGGATCTGATCGGCCGGCTGCCGGAGCTCGTGCGCTGATGGACTTCAGCGCGCTGGTGGTGTTCGGGATCCTGCTGGTCCGGGTCGGGATGCTGGTCGCGACGGCCCCGATCCTCGGCAGCACGTGGGCGCCGCCGACCGTCAAGGCGGGCCTCACGGCCATCTTCGCCGTGCTGCTGCTGCCGCTCGTGCCGCTGCCGGCCATCGCGACGCCTGCGACGCTCGCCCTCGTGCTGGCGCACGAGGCGCTCGTCGGCCTCGCCATCGGGTTCAGCATCCGGATCGTGCTGGGCGCGGCGGAGCTCGGCGGATATCTCGCCGGCTTCCAGCTCGGATTCGCCTATGCCGGCATCGTCGACCCGCAGAGCGGCGTCCGCAACAACGTGCTGGCGGTGCTCTACGGCCTGCTGGCGCTGCTCGCGCTGTTCGGCGCGAACGTCCATCACGAGCTGATCCGGCTGCTGCTGGCGAGCTACGAGGCCCTGCCCGTCGCGGCGTTCGCGCAGGCGGACCGGTCGCTGGCCGAATCGGTCGCCCGGACACTCGGACTCATCTTCACGGTCGGGATGCAGCTGGCGGCACCGGTGGTGCTGGTGCTGCTGCTCGTGGAGTTCGTTCTCGGCCTGATGACGCGCGCCGCGCCGACGCTGAACCTGATGGTGATTGGCGCGCCGCTTCGTCTGCTGGTCGGTCTCGTCACGCTGGCGGCCGGGGTGCAGGTCGTACCCGGCCTGATCCTCCGCACGTCGGGCCTGGCGCTGGAGCTCGGCTCGCGCCTGGCGGGAGCGTTCCGGTAGTCATGGCCAGCCAGGACCGCACGGAACGTCCCACAGCGCGGCGCCTGCAGGACGCGCGGCGCCGCGGTCAGATCGCGCGCAGCCAGGATCTGGCACACGCGGCGGGACTTGCGGGGGCCGTGCTCGCGCTGAGCCTCGCCGGCTTCTACGGCTTCACGAAGCTGGCCTCTGCGCTCGCGCGCGGCCTGGCGGACGTCGGCGCCGCCGCGAGTCACGACGCGACGGCGGGGGAGGTCGCCTCGATTGCCGTCCGCAACGCCGCGACGCTGGGGCTGGTCGTCGGGCCCGTGGCGCTATCCGCGGCGGCGGCCGTCGTCGCGGCGCAGGTCGCACAGGGGGGCTGGAACATGGCGAGCGAGGCGCTGCAGCCGAAGTTCACCCGCCTGAATCCGATGGAGGGGCTGAAGCGCCTCGGGCTCAAGCGGGGCGGCGTGCAGGCGCTGAAGGCGCTGGCGGTGGTCGCGGTCGTGTTCTACCTCGCGCACCCGTTCATCGAGCGGGCCGTCGACGCCAGCCCGCAGCTCACGCGCATGACGCCGGTCGGTGCGTTCGTCTTCATGTGGGGTGAAGTGCGCGGCGTGGCCGTGAAGATCACCATCCTGTTCGCGGTCATCGGCACGGCGGACTACTTCTGGCAGAAGCATCTCTGGCTGGACGGCCTGAAGATGACGAAGCAGGAGGTGAAGGACGACCTGAAGATGAGCGAAGGGAGCCCGGAGATCAAGCACCGGATCCGCCGCGTCATGTTCGAGTCGATCCGCCGCCGCATGATGGCGGCGGTGCCGAAGGCCACGGTCGTCGTCACCAACCCGACCCACTACGCCGTCGCGCTGGAGTACCAGCGCTCGCGCATGAGCGCGCCCGTGGTGGTCGCCAAGGGCCAGGGGCACCTGGCGCAGCGGATCAAGGCCGTCGCGCAGGAGCACGGCGTGCCGATGGTCGAGAACGTGCCGCTGGCGCAGGCGCTCTACAAGCACGTGGAGATCGGCCAGGCGATCCCCGCGAACCTGTTCGAAGCCGTCGCCGAGGTGCTGGCGCATCTCATCCGGCTCCGGCAACTGACCCTGCACTGATCCGCCATGGCCACCAGCCACGCCGTTCCGCTGCCCCGTTCCTCGCACCTGCTCGCGCCGGCCGCCGCGATTTCGGTCGTCCTGCTGATGGTGCTGCCGCTGCCGCCGCTGCTGCTGGACGTCCTCCTGTCGGTGGACATCGGCCTGGCGGTGGTGCTGCTGCTCACCGCGGTCTACGTGCGCGAGCCGATCGAGTTCTCCGTCTTCCCGTCGCTGCTGCTGGTCCTGACGATGTTCCGGCTGGCGCTGAACGTCGCCTCCACGCGGCTGGTACTGCTCAGGGGCGGCGAGGGGATCGACGCGGCGGGGCACGTGATCATGGCCTTCGGCCAGTTCGTCGTCGGCGGGAACTACGTCGTCGGCGTCGTCGTGTTCCTCGTCCTCATCGCGATCCAGTACGTCGTCATCAACCACGGCGCGGTGCGCATCTCCGAGGTCACCGCCCGGTTCACGCTCGACGCGATGCCGGGCAAGCAGATGGCGATCGACGCCGACCTGAACGCCGGGCTCATCGACGACAAGGAGGCGCGCGAGCGGCGGGGCCGCATCCGGCGCGAGGCCGACTTCTACGGCGCCATGGACGGCGCCATCCGCTTCACCCAGCGCGACGCCATCGCGGCGCTGATCATCACCGGCGTCAACATCGTCGCGGGCTTCGTGATCGGCGTGATGATGCACGACCTGGACGTCACGACCGCCGCGACCACCTACACCATCCTGACCATCGGCGAGGGCCTGGTGACGGCGATCCCGGCGCTGCTCGTGTCGATGTCGGGCGCGCTGATCATGACGCGGGCCGCGTCCGAGGCCAATCTCGGCGAGGAGATGGCGGGGCAGCTGTTCGCCCAGCCGCGCAGCCTGGCGATCGCCTGCGGCGTGCTCGGTGCGCTGGCGCTGGTGCCGGGGTTGCCGAAGCTGCCCTTCGCCGCGGTGGCGCTGGCGCTCGGGGCGTTCGCGTGGTCGCAGACCCGCGCGGCCCGCTCCGAGCAGGAGGCCGCGGCGGCCGAGGCGCCCGCCGCGGCGCCCGCCGATCCCTTCGAAGCCGCGATGACCGTGGACCCGCTGAGCGTGGAGGTCGGCTACGCGCTCATCGCGCTGGTGGACGAGCGGCAGGGCGGCACGCTGCTCTCGCGGGTACGCTCCATCCGCAAGCAGATCGCCGCCGATACCGGCATCGTCGTCCCGCCGGTCCACGTCGCGGACAACCTGCAGCTGCCGCCGCGCACCTACACGATTCTGCTGAAGGGGGTCGAGGTCGCGCGCGGCGAGCTCTACCCGGAGCGCCTGCTGGCGATCAATCCCGGTACGGCGTCCGGGTCCATTGACGGCACCGCCACGCGCGAGCCGGCGTTCGGGCTGCCGGCCTGGTGGATTGCCGCCGATCAGCGCGACCGTGCGGCCAGCGCCGGCTACACGGTCGTGGATCCGACGACCGCGCTGTCGACGCATCTCTCGGAAGTGGTCCGCACGTTCCTGCCGGACCTCCTTTCGAGGCAGCAGACGAAGGACATGGTCGACCGGGTTGCGGCCATCGCGCCGAAGCTGGTCGAGGAGCTCGTGCCGAAGGTGCTGAGCCTCGGCGAGGTGCAGCGCGTCCTGCGGCAGCTGCTGCGCGAGCGCGTGCCGGTGAAGGATCTCACGTCGATCCTCGAAGCGCTGGCGGATGCCGCCGGTCAGAACCGCGACCCCGACGTGCTCACCGAGGCCGTGCGCGCGGCGCTGGGCCGCGCGATCTGCCGCCAGTACCAGAGCGACAGCGGCGAGCTGTCGGCGATCGGCCTCGCGCCCGCGCTCGAGCAGCGGCTCGTCTCCGCGGTCGTGCGGACCGAGCAGGGCGCGGTGCTGGCGCTCGATCCCGCGGATGCACAGAATCTCGCGGCGCGCATCGCGCGCGCGATCGAAGGCGCAGTGGCACAGCCTGTGCTTCTCTGCTCGCCGACGCTCCGGCCGCATCTCTGGCGCCTGTTCTCACGCGTGCTGCCGCACATCGGCGTGCTGTCGCACAACGAAGTGCCGCCTCACGTGAAGCTCACGCCCGTGGCCGTCATCGACTGACATGCAGGTGCAGCGATTTCGCAAGCCTACCGTTCGTGAAGCGCTCGCCGAGGCGCGACAGACGCTCGGTCCCGATGCGCTCGTGCTCTCCACGCTGATGGTTCCGATGCGCGGATGGCGGCGGATCACGGGACGCCGCGAGGTCGAAGTCACTGCCGCCCGGACGGCCAGGCTGTCGGAAAGCCGACCCGAGGAGACGTCCGTCACGACACCACTCGCACCCGTGACCGCTCGCGTGACCGATCGCGTGACTGATCGCGTCGAACGGGCCGGCGGCGATGCGGTCGTCGCGCGTCTCGTCGCCGCCGGACTCGATCGCGGACTGGCGACCGAGGTTGCGGCTGCGCTGCCGCCGGCGTCGCGACGCGACCCCTCGGCGCGCGTGATCGCCGAGACGCTGGCGCGCCGGCTGGAATCGCTCGTGGCGGGCCCGGAGCCCGCCGCAGCCGTCGAGGTGTTCGTCGGTCCGCCGGGGGCGGGGAAGACCACGACCATCGCGAAGCTCGCGGCCCAGGCGCGCGCGCGTGGCCACGCCCGGCCGACGCTCGTCGCGGCCGACGGGTACCGCGTCGGAGCGGTCGAACAGCTTCGGCTGTATGCCGAAATCCTCGGGCTCCCGTTCGTCATTGCCCGCACGGCGCTCGACCTGGAGCGCGCCTTGGGCGCGGCGGGACGGCCGCTGCTCGTCGACACGGCAGGCCGATCGCCAGCGGATCGCGGCATCCGCGATCTGTTCGACGCGCTCAGCGGCCGGCCCGGCGTGCGGACGCACCTCGTGCTGCCGGCAGGCCTGGGCACGCGCGATGCCGAGCGCGTCCTCGATCGGTATGCGCCGGCCGCGTTCCGCCGCATCGTGCTCTCGAAAGTCGACGAAACCGAATCAGCGGCCGCGGCCATCGCGGTGCTCCGCGCCCGCGCGCTGCCGGTGTCGTGGATTGGATGCGGGCAGATGGTGCCCGAAGACCTGCGGCGGGCCACCGGACGGCTGCTGGCCGCCGCCATTCTCGGCGAGCCGGTGGCCGCCGACACGAACCCATCGGAGGTCCCGTGCGCGTAGCCGCGAAGACCGCCGAGCCGGTCATGGATCGCGATCAGCTCGTGCTCGATCACGTCGGCCTGGTCAAGGCGCTTGCCCAGCGGCTGGTCCAGCGCCTCCCGTCGCAGGTCGAGGTCACGGATCTGATCAGCGTCGGCATCCTCGGCCTGATGGATGCCGCGACCCGCTACCGGCCGTCCACCGGTGTCCCGTTCGACGCGTTCGCGCGGCGCCGCGTTCAGGGGGCGATGCTCGACGCGCTGCGGGATCTCGACTGGGCGCCCCGCTCGCTGCGGAAACTGCGTCGCGATCTCGATACCGCCATCGCGCGCCTGCGCCACGAACTCGGCCGCGAGCCGGCCGACGCCGAGATTGCCGGCGCGATGAACCTCTCCGAGGCCGAGTACGAGCGGGCCCTCGAACAGGTGCGCTCGCTCGAGCTCGGCGCGCTGCGCCAGCTGGAGGCGCCGAACCAGGATGGCATGTCCATCCTCGAGCTGTGCATCGATCCGGAGGAGGGACCCGATGCCCGGCTGGAGCGCTCCGAGTTGCGGGCGCATCTCGCCCGCGCGATCGCGGAGCTGCCGGAGCGTGAGCGGCAGATCCTGGCCCTCTACTACGAGGAAGAACTGACGATGGCCGAAATCGGCGCGGTGATCGGCGTGTGCGAGTCGCGTGTCTCGCAGCTCCGGTCGCTGGCGCTGTCGCGGCTGCGCGTCAGCCTCCGCGCCTCGCTCAACCTCCCGGTGAAGGGCTGATGAGCAAGATTCTGTCGCAGCAGGAGATCGACGCGCTGCTCGGCTCGGCCGCGGCGCTCGAGGCGCTCGAGGACGAGCCGGCGCCGTCGAAGCCGTACATCACGTACAACTTCCGCCGCCCCGATCGCGTGTCGAAGGACCAGATCCGGTCGATGCACTTCATGCACGACCGGTTCGCACGCAACATGGCGCAGTCGCTCTCCGCGTACCTGCGCGCGGTCACCGACGTCGGCATCGTCTCGGTGGAGCAGTTCAACTACTCCGAGTTCCTGATGTCGCTCCCCGATCCGACCGCGTTCTACGCGATCGGGCTTCCGCCATTCGACGCGCTCGGCGCGCTCGAGCTCAGTCCGTCCGTCGCGTTCACGATGATCGACCGGATGCTCGGGGGCAACGGCTCGACGACGATGCCCGCGCGCGGCCTGACGGAGATCGAGCAGAACGTCGTCGACGCGGTCGTGCGGCTGCTCCTCGAGAACCTGACCGAGCTCTGGAAGCCGGTCGGCGGGCTGAAGTTCGTCATCCACGCGCGCGAGACACGGCCGCAGATGGTGCAGGTCTCGGCGCCGAACGAGATCTTCATCCTGCTGGTCTTCGCCATCCGGGTGGGCGAGGCGCGCGGGATGCTGAACCTCGCGCTGCCCGCCTCGGTCATCGAGTCGCTGGGCGCGTCGTTCTCGCAGGGCTGGCAGCGGACCCGCCGCGACCAGACCGAGCAGGACCGCGCGCGGCTGCTCGAAAGCATCGGCCGCATTCCGCTCCCGGTCGCGGCCATGCTCGACGCCACCCTGACGGCGCGCGACCTGCTGCAGCT